>NZ_JBEZND010000013.1:0-177966 GCF_040706415.1 Streptomyces sp. NPDC048106
CCTTCGTTCTTGCGTTTCCGACTCTATCAGATCTTTCCGATCCGATTTCCTCGGTGCTTTCCAGGTTTCCGCTTCCGCGTTTCCCTTTCCGGCGGTTCCGACTTTATCAGACCCTCGATCGCTTTCGATCGGGGCCTTGACTCCCAGTCAGGCGGGTTGTCCTTGCGACCCTTGGGCCGTTCGGACCTGTGAGACCTTAGCGGATTCCGTGCTCCGGACGCTAATCGAGCGACTCACGCTCGAACCTCCGGACGCGGATTCCTTATCCGCATCCCGCAAAAGCACACGCCAGCAGAACGGCATGTCAAAAACACCGTCAGCTTCTGTGGGTCTTACGGAAGGGCTGTCCGGGGCCGACTGGCGCCGGTGCTCACATCGGACAACTCGGAGGATATTACGGATCGGGGAAGCCCGTGTCAACTTCGCCCACGGCAGCGGCGGTACCGACGCAGGGACCGGCCCCGAGGAGCCGGTCCCTGATCACCGCACACTGCTGGTCAGACGTTGAAGCGGAATGCCTGCGGGCTGGTCCTGCGTCTGAGTGTCCCGCGGACTGGCTGCGGACTGGCCGGGCGGGTGGAGGCCGAGAAATCCATGGCGCACCGGCGGGACCGGCAAGGAGACTGCCCAGGTGAGCGACCGCTACCCCTGCCCCTGCTGCGGGCACCGCGTGCTCGACGCCATGCCCGGCTACTACGAGATCTGCCCCGTCTGCTTCTGGGAGGACGACCGGGTCCAGTTCCGCTGGCCAACCATGGCCGGCGGCGCAAACAAGGTCTCCCTGATCGAGGCCCAGCGCAACTACCAGGACTTCGGCGCCTGCGACGAGCACGGCCGCCGGTACGTCCGCCCGCCGGCCGAGGACGAACCGCTCGACCCCGCCTGGCGCCCCATCGATCTGTCACGCGACTCTTTCGAGGATTGGGCAGCCGAGGACCGCGCCCCCTGGCCCGACGACCGCTCGGTGCTCTGCTGGTGGCTGCCCACCTTCTGGCGTCGGGACCACTCCGCGTCATGAGCTCCCACATCGAGACACTCGTACAGCAGCTCGACGGCAGGGCCGAGGAGTCCTACGACGCCCGCGCGGAGCTGATCTGGATCGGCGCCGACGCCATACCCGCCGTCGTCAACGGCCTGCCCTCCCTCGGCGGCTTCGGTCAGCTGACCGCCATCGAGGTCTTCGAGGAGGTGGGCGATCCCCGTTGCGGCCCCGCTCTCATCGGCCTACTGGACAGCGACAACCCGACCGTCCGCGAATGGGCGGCGATGGCCCTGGCGAGCCTGAAGATCGACGGCGCGGTCGAGCCCGTGCGCCACGCCTATCGCGCCTGCCTGGAACGGGCGACGCCACCAGACTGGAGCGAGCCGGAAGGCATCCGCTGGGCCCTGACCGAACTCGGCGCCCGAACCCCTGTCATCCCACCGCTCACCGCGCGCCTACGAGCCACCGCTGCGGACAACGCCCCGGGCTGGCCCTCGACCCACTTCACCGAGATCATCAACGACCTGGCCGACCACGCCCAGGTGATCCTCTACTCCCAGTTCTGGCGGGTGGACGCCGGCCGCACGTACGGCATCTCCGACGCCGGCCTGGACTGGGAAATCGACTGGACCGCGCCCTGGGAGCACCTGATCGAAGAGTCCCGCACCTGGTCCCTGCTGGAAGCCTCCGAAGCCCCCGCCGGCGACAACATCTTCGTCGCCCCCACCTGGATCGACCGTACCGACCTGCACCCGGAGAGGTGACCGATGCCGTCCCAGCACCCCGAGGAAATCGGCTACGGCTACGTCATCGAGCGCTACGCGGCAAGGAAGGACTCAGGCCACGCGCGTTACCTCGTCCTGGAAAGTGGCCGATTCCTGCGACCCGAGTGGCCTCACGCCGAACTTTTCGCCCATCGCCTCATCGACGACGCGGCCACGGTCACCGACGCCGAGCTGGAAGCCCTTCTCGGCTACGAGTGGCGCTCACGCCTCACCGCCGCCTGGCTGATCGGCGTCGACCGCCGCGAACGGTTCCGCGAACGCATCGGCGACCTGCTCCTGGCCAGCGAGTTCTGCTTCTCCGGCAGCGCCTACTGCTTCGCCCTGGCCCGCTTCGGCACCCACGCGGACGCCGAGATCCTCACCGCCTACCTCGACCATTACCTCCCCCGCACCGACCTCCGCTACGACCAGCCCGCAGCCCTCGGCGCCCTCCTCCGCCTCGACGCCCACCTCGGCACACACCACACCGACCGCTTCACCCAGCCCGACGGCCTCTGGGACCAGTGGGTCAACGCCCTGACCCACCTCCGCGACCACCCCGCCTACAGCCCCGTCGAGCGTCGCCGCTGGACTGACCTCCAATGCGACTTCGCCGACGGCTGGACCCGGCCATAGCCGCAGCCGCCTGACTGCGGCTACGTGAAGTCCGCGTATGCCATGTGCCGGCCGCAAGTGCGGCACATGAAGAGGCAGCCGCTGAGCTGCAGTACGACATCCGACTCACTGCCGCGCAGTACGCGGCAATCCGACGCGAAGGCAGCCGCGTATACCGCTTCAACTGCCTTCCACCGTACGTCCACACCGGGCTCGGGCATTCGTGTGCCCGAGCCCGGCCGATCAGAGACGGAGACACGGTGACCACCATCGACACCACGGCCATCACGGTCGAGCTGCCCGAGGCGTTCGACCCGCGCTGGAGCCGCCTGCCCGGCATTCAGGTCGGCGGCCGGCGCATCACGATCGACCCGGTCGAGTACTTCTTCCGCTTCGAGTCGAACACGTGGCTCGTCGCCGACTGGGAGCTGGTCAAGTCCCAGCTCCTGGGAGTGGATGAGAACGACGACATGGGCGGGATGCTCGACGAGGTCTACCACGGCGGCTGGTTCAACGAGCACCGCCGCATCGAGTCCATCAAGGCCCACGCCGCACTCGGCGGCCGGCTCGTGCACGGCTGCCACGGCCCGACTCCGAGGAGCGGACCCGGGCCGCCGTCGACAAGGCATACGCGGACCAGTCCGCCGATGCCAAGCAACAGGTCGACGAAGCGGCGTAGCCGCTACCCCAGCGCGCTGCCCAAAGTCAGCTCGCTGCGGACTCTGCGCGTACCGCAAAGGCCGCCCAACCCACTCCATCGCAGGTCAGGCGGCCTTCGCCGAACGGATCAGACGTTGAAGCGGAACTCCACCACATCCCCGTCCTGCATCACATAGTCCTTGCCCTCCATCCGCGCCTTGCCCTTGGCGCGGGCCTCGGCGACGGAGCCGGAGGCGACGAGGTCGGCGAAGGAGATGACCTCGGCCTTGATGAAGCCCTTCTGGAAGTCGGTGTGGATGACACCGGCGGCCTCGGGGGCGGTGGCGCCCTTCTTGATGGTCCAGGCGCGGGATTCCTTGGGGCCGGCCGTGAGGTAGGTCTGGAGGCCGAGGGTGTTGAAGCCGACGCGGGCGAGGGTGGCGAGGCCGGGCTCGTTCTGCCCGACGGACTGGAGGAGTTCGAGGGCCTCGTCCTCGTCCAGCTCGGCGAGGTCGGCCTCCAGCTTGGCGTTCAGGAAGATCGCCTCGGCGGGGGCGACCAGCGAGCGCTGCTCGTCCTTGAATTCCTCGTCCGTCAGCTCGTCCTCGTCCACGTTGAAGACGTAGAGGAACGGCTTGCTGGTCAGCAGGTGCAGGTCGTGCAGCAGCTCGGCCCGCTCGGTGCCCTGGACGATGCCGTGCGCGAAGAGCGTGTCGCCCTTCTCCAGGATCTCCTTGGCCTCCTCGACCGCCTTGACCTTCGGCGCGACGTCCTTCTTGATCCGGGACTCCTTCTGGAGCCGCGGCAGGACCTTCTCGATGGTCTGCAGGTCGGCGAGGATCAGCTCGGTGTTGATCGTCTCGATGTCGTCCTTGGGCGAGACCTTGCCGTCGACATGGACGACGTTCTCGTCCTTGAAGGCGCGGATGACCTGGCAGATCGCGTCCGACTCGCGGATGTTCGCGAGGAACTTGTTGCCCAGGCCCTCGCCCTCCGAGGCGCCGCGCACGATGCCGGCGATGTCCACGAAGTCGACCGTGGCCGGAAGGATGCGCTCCGACTTGAAGATCGACGCCAGCTGGGCGAGCCGGGCGTCCGGGACGCCGACCACGCCGACGTTGGGCTCGATCGTGGCGAACGGGTAGTTGGCCGCCAGCACGTCGTTCTTGGTCAGGGCGTTGAACAGGGTCGACTTGCCGACGTTGGGCAGGCCGACGATTCCGATCGTGAGCGACACGTTGCGACTTCCCGTGGATGAGAGGGGCCAGGAGCGGGGGCTGCCAGGCCCGGGGAGGACACTGGCCGATCCACCAGTCTACGGCGTTCCGCGCGCCCGCCCCCCGGGAGCGCCGCCCGCCCGGCCAAGGTCCGCCCGTCGGCGTGTCTGGGAACCGACTGGGCACATAAGCAGACCTAAGTTGGTCCAATGGAGCAGCACAGAACGCGACCCCCGAACGACGGACGGCGACGCGGCAGGCCGCCCCACGCCCACCTGCCGCCGCAGGCCCGGCGTCGCCCGCCCGGCGCGGAGGCGGGGCGGGGCGAAGGACGGCCGCGGCCGGGCCGGCCGGCGCCGCCGGGCCCGAGGCTGCCGGGCCCCCGGCTCACCGGGCTCGGCGGCGGACTGTTCTGCGTCGCCTCGATGTTCCTCCTGGGCTGCCTGGACCAGTTGCTCCTGGACGGCTCGCTGCCGGTGTACGGCGTGCTGTTCCTGCCCGTGTGCGTGCTGACCGCGCTGTGGGTGCGCCCCGGGGACGTGCTGACCGCGCCCGTCGCGGTGCCCATCGCCTTCGCGGCCGGGCTGCTCGTGGTCGCCGACGGGCACGACGGACTGCTCGGCCGTCTGATGGGTCTGCTGACCGGGCTGGCCACCCAGGCCGGCTGGCTGTACGCGGGGACGCTGGCGGCCGGGGTGATCGTGCTCGTACGACGGGTGCGGTGGGTACGGCGCAGGCGGCGGAACTGAGCGCCGGGGCACCCGCGCGCGGGCACGTTCACCCCGGCCGCCGGCGTCCCGTCCGCTACGACTGCTGGGCCGCTCTCATCGCCGCCCCCACGATCCCCGCGTTGTTCTGGAGCTGCGCGGGGACGATCTCGGCCTTGATGTCCTCCAGCAGGGGCAGGAACTTGTCGGCCTTGCGGCTGACGCCGCCGCCGATGATGAACAGCTCCGGCGAGAACAGCATCTCCACGTGCGCCAGGTACTTGCGGACGCGGCGCGCCCACTGCTCCCAGCTCAGCCCGTGGTCCTCCTTGGCCTTGCTGGAGGCCTTGTGCTCGGCGTCGTGACCGCCCAGCTCCAGGTGGCCCAGCTCGGTGTTGGGGACCAGGACGCCGTCCACGAAGACGGCGCTGCCGATGCCGGTGCCGAAGGTGAGCAGGATGACGGTGCCCCGGCGGCCGCGGCCCGCGCCGAACTGCATCTCGGCGACGCCCGCCGCGTCCGCGTCGTTGACCACCGTCACCGGGAGGCCGCCGAGTCTGCCGCCGAACAGGGCGCGGGCGTCGGTGTCGATCCAGCTCTTGTCGACATTGGCCGCCGTACGCACCATGGCGCCGCCGGTGATCACTCCGGGGAAGGTCAGGCCCACGGGGCCGGTCCAGCCGAAGTGGTCGATCACCTGCTTCACCCCGTCGGCCACGCCGTCGGGCGTCGCCGGATGCGGGGTGAGCACCTTGCAGCGCTCCTGGGCGAGATCGCCCCTGTCCAGGTCCACAGGGGCGCCCTTGATCCCGGATCCGCCGATGTCCACGCCGAAGATCTGCATGGCTCCACGTTACGACGGGCCACTGACAGTCAGGCGCGGCGGTCGGCGATCACGCCTGGGAAGCGCCCGATCCGCCGCGCTCGGCCACCAGGGTCGCCGCCTCTTCGCGCAGGTCGCGGCGGAGTTCCTTGGGCAGGGAGAAGGTGATGGACTCCTCGGCGGTCTTGACGATCTCCACGTCCGTGTAACCGCGCTCCCCGAGCCAGGCCAGGACCTGCTCGACCAGCACGTCCGGGACGGAGGCGCCGGAGGTGACGCCGACGGTGGTCACGCCGTCCAGCCAGGCCTCGTCGATCTCGTCGGCGAAGTCCACCAGGTGCGCGTCGCGGGCACCGGCGAGCTTGGCGACCTCGACCAGGCGCTTGGAGTTGGAGGAGTTGCGCGAGCCGACGACGATCACCAGGTCGGATTCGGCGCCCATCTGCTTCACGGCGACCTGGCGGTTCTGCGTGGCGTAGCAGATGTCGTCGCTGGGCGGCGAGACCAGGCCGGGGAACTTGGTCTTCAGGGCGTCGACGGTCTCCATGGTCTCGTCCACGGAGAGGGTGGTCTGCGACAGCCATACGACCCGCTCGGGGTCGCGGACCTCGATCTTGGCGACGTCCTCGGGGCCGTCGACCAGCTGGATGTGGTCGGGGGCCTCGCCGGAGGTGCCGATGACCTCCTCGTGGCCCTCGTGGCCGATCAGGAGGATGTCGTAGTCCTCGTTGGCGTACCGGACGGCTTCCTTGTGGACCTTGGTGACCAGGGGGCAGGTGGCGTCGATGGTGGCGAGGCGGCCCCGCGCGGCCTCCTCGTGGACGGCGGGGGCGACGCCGTGGGCCGAGAACATGACGATGTTGCCCGGTGGCACCTCCTCCGTGCGCTCGACGAAGACGGCGCCCTTCTTCTCCAGGCTCTGCACGACGTACTTGTTGTGGACGATCTCGTGCCGGACGTAGATCGGGGCGCCGTACTGTTCCAGGGCCTTCTCGACGGCGATCACGGCGCGGTCCACACCGGCGCAGTAGCCTCGGGGGGCGGCGAGCAGGACACGGCGGCGAGGCGAAGCGGTCATGGGTCCATCGTAGGGGGCGCACGACGGCGCCGGGATCAGCCGCCCGAAGCCGGTCCGACGTCTGTGTCGGTGGCGGCCACTACGCTCGGCGCATGGCTTTGAAGACGACCCCTGAGGCGCCCCTGCCGGTCGGTGAGGTCTCCCGGCTGATCGGGGGATGGATCGACCGGCTGGGCGCGGTGTGGGTCGAGGGGCAGATCACGCAGCTGTCGCGGCGGCCGGGCGCCGGCGTCGTGTTCCTGACGCTGCGCGACCCGTCGTACGACATCTCGGTCAGTGTGACCTGCTACCGGCAGGTGTTCGACGCCGTGGCGGACGTCGTCGGCGAGGGTGCCCGCGTCCTCGTGCTGGCCAAGCCCGAGTGGTACGCGCCGAGGGGCCAGCTGTCCCTGCGCGCCGCGGAGATAAGGCCGGTCGGTGTCGGTGATCTGCTGGTCCGGCTGGAGCGGCTGAAGAAGTCGCTCGCGGCCGAGGGGCTGTTCGCGCCGGAGCGCAAGAAGCCGCTGCCGTTCCTGCCGCAGCTGATCGGCCTGGTCTGCGGCCGCGCCTCCGCCGCGGAGCGGGACGTGCTGGAGAACGCCCGGCACCGCTGGCCCGCCGTCCGCTTCGAGGTGCGCAACGTCCCGGTGCAGGGGGTGCACGCCGTCCCGCAGGTCGTGGGGGCGGTGCGGGAGCTGGACGGGATCGAGGGCGTGGACGTCATCATCGTCGCCCGCGGCGGCGGCAGCGTCGAGGATCTGCTGCCGTTCTCGGACGAGCAGCTCGTGCGGGCGGTGGCTGCGTGCCATACCCCGGTCGTGTCCGCGATCGGGCACGAGCCGGACAGCCCGCTCCTCGACCTCGTCGCCGATCTGCGCGCCTCCACGCCGACCGACGCGGCCAAGAAGGTCGTGCCGGACGTGGGCGAGGAGCTGGAGCGGGTGGGGATGCTGCGGGACCGCGCCCGGCGCTGTGCGCGCGCGCTGCTGGAGCGGGAGGAGCGGGGTCTGGCCCACGCGCTGGCGCGGCCCGCGATGGAGGATCCGCACCGGATGCTCGACGAGCGGGCGGACCACGTGGCCTCCCTGACCGGGCGGAGCCGGCGCACCCTCGGGCATCTGCTGGACCGCGCGGACTCGGAGCTGGCGCACACGCACGCGCGTGTGGTCGCCCTCTCCCCGGCGGCCACGCTGCGACGCGGCTACGCGGTGCTGCAGCGCTCCGACGGGCACGTGGTGCGCGATCCGGGCGAGGTGACGGAGGGCGAGGCGCTGCGAGCGCGCGTCGCCGACGGCGAATTCACGGTGAAGGTGGGCGAATGACGAGCAAGGCGGAAGAGACGCTCTCGTACGAGCAGGCGCGGGACGAACTGATCGAGGTCGTGCGGCGGCTGGAGGCGGGCGGCACGTCTCTCGAGGACTCCCTGGCGCTGTGGGAGCGCGGGGAGGAGCTGGCCAAGGTGTGCCGGCGCTGGCTGGAGGGCGCGCGCGCCCGCCTGGACGCGGCGCTCGCCGAGGACGAGGCGGACGGCGGGGAGGCCGGGGGGACCGAGTAGCACCGGCGGCCGGCGCCGTGGGCTGGATCACTGCACCCCGAGCTTAGTTGAAGGTTAAACCTCGACTGGCGTAGGGTCACGCCGTCAGCGCGGCCCGCCAGCGGGCCGTACGCCTCCCCCAGGAAGTTCACGATGTCTCTCGTTCTTGACCCCGCCGCCCAGGACCTGCTGTTCCGCGAGGCCCGCACCGCGAACACCTTCACCGACGAGCCGGTGACCGAGGAGCAGGTCCGGGCGATCTACGACCTGGTCAAGTACGGCCCCACCGCCTTCAACCAGACCCCGCTGCGCGTCACCCTGGTCCGCTCCCCCGAGGCCCGCGAGCGCCTGGTGAAGCTCATGGCCGAAGGCAACCAGCCCAAGACCGCCACCGCCCCGCTGGTCGCGATCCTCTCCGCGGACAACGAGTTCCACGAGGAGCTGCCGACCCTGTTCCCGGCGTTCCCGGCGGCCAAGGACGCCTTCTTCGCCGAGCGCCCGGCCCGCGAGAGCTCGGCCACGCTGAACGCCGCGCTCCAGGCCGCGTACTTCATCGTCGGCGTGCGCGCCGCGGGCCTGGCGGCCGGCCCGATGACCGGGTTCGACTTCGAGGGTGTCCGCAAGGAGTTCCTGGACGACGACCACACCCCGCTGATGGTCGTCAACATCGGCAAGCCGGGCCCGGACGCGTCGTACCCGCGTTCCCCGCGTCTCGCGTACGAGGACGTCATCACGACCGTCTGAGCCGCCCCGCGCGACAGCACCCGAGCCGCCCCGAGCGGCGAGAAGAGGCCCTCGGCGATGCCGGGGGCCTCTTTCGGTGCTTCTTGGCGCGGGGGACGGGATTACGGCGCGGAGGTCTTCTCCATCCGCAGCGCCGACGCCATCTTCGTCAGCTCGGTGAAGGACGCCGTACCGGCGACCACCGTGGTCGAGCCGGGCGTGTCCTCCAGGACGAGGGCGTCGTAGCGGCCGCCGGTGTAGCGGGTCCAGGTGCGGCCGTCGATCCGCTCGGTGTGCCTGGTCGCCTTGGCGCCCTGGCCGGCCTGGTCGATGAAGGCGGCGCGCTTCTGCGCCGACTGCTCGATCTGGACATACTGGGCGTCAGGGGTCTGGAAGCCCAGGTGCCAGTAGTCGCCGTTCGCGCCGTCGTAGCTCACGGAGGTGGCCTTCCAGGCGTCGGACAGGCCCTCGGGCGCCGCCACCGGATAGCCCGCCGCCCTGCGGGCCGTGAGCAGTTCGACCCGGTAGTCGACCCGCTTGAGCTCGGGAGCGTGATTGTCGTGCGGAATGGCGAAGAGGTAGACGACCGCCGCCGCGATGCCGATAAGGACCAGGGAGAGAACCATGTCCCTGGCCGTCTTCTGCTTGCCGTTCGAACCTGCCACGTCCCTATCGTCGCAGGTGCCTCAGGCGCTCATCCGTGGGGGCCCCTGCTCATATTGTCTGCCTAGCGATAGAGTCATGGCCAAGACCCTCAACCGGCCGTCGCCGTATCAGAAAGGTGCGCTCGATGACCGAAAATCATCATCTGCCCTCCGAACTGGATGTTCCCGCCGAGGCTCCCGACCGCAACCTCGCCCTGGAACTCGTCCGGGTGACCGAAGCCGCGGCGATGGCCGCCGGCCGCTGGGTGGGGCGCGGCGACAAGAACGGCGCCGACGGTGCCGCGGTGCGTGCCATGCGGTCCCTCGTCTCCACCGTGTCGATGAACGGCGTCGTCGTCATCGGCGAGGGCGAGAAGGACGAGGCGCCGATGCTCTTCAACGGGGAGCACATCGGTGACGGCACCGGCCCCGAGGTCGACATCGCGGTGGACCCGATCGACGGCACCACGCTGACCGCCAAGGGCATGCCGAACGCGATCGCCGTCCTGGCGGCCGCCGAGCGCGGCGCCATGTTCGACCCGTCCGCCGTGTTCTACATGGACAAGCTGGTCACCGGCCCCGAGGCCGCGGACTTCGTGGACATCGACGCGCCCGTCGCCGTGAACATCAGGCGGATCGCCAAGGCGAAGAAGGCCACGCCGGAGGACGTCACCGTCGTCATCCTGGACCGGCCCCGGCACCAGGACCTGATCAAGGAGGTCCGGGAGGCCGGCGCACGCATCAAGCTGATCTCCGACGGCGATGTCGCCGGATCCGTCTACGCGCTGCGCGAGGGCACGGGCGTCGACCTGCTGCTCGGGATCGGCGGCACGCCGGAGGGCATCATCTCGGCCTGCGCCGTGAAGTGCCTGGGCGGCACGATCCAGGGCAAGCTGTGGCCCAAGGACGACGAGGAGCGGCAGCGGGCGATCGACGCCGGGCACGACCTCGACCGGGTGCTCACGACGGACGACCTGGTGTCCGGGGAGAACGTGTTCTTCGTGGCCACGGGCATCACCGACGGCGAGCTGCTGCGGGGTGTGCGGTACCGGTCGGAGACCGCGCTGACCGAGTCGATCGTGATGCGGTCGAAGTCGGGCACGGTGCGCAGGATCGACTCCGAGCACCGCCTCAGCAAGCTGCGGGCCTACAGCGCGATCGACTTCGAGCGGGCCAAGTAGTCACACCCGCGGCTCGGCCGGGCGCCCTCTGTGCGGAGAGGGCGCCCTTCGCTTTTCCCCGGCCGGCCCTGCGGTCACCCGGCTATGCGGTCCGGGGTCGCCACGCGGGCCGTCTTCTTCAGGTCCAGGTCGCGGCGGCGGCGCCTGGCCAGCACCACCCGGCGTTCGGCCGCCGTCAGGCCGCCCCAGACGCCGTAGGGCTCGGGCTGGAGGAGGGCGTGTTCGCGGCACTCGACCATGACCGGACAGCGGGCGCAGACGCGCTTGGCCGCCTCCTCGCGCGACAGCCGGGCGGCCGTCGGCTCCTTGGACGGGGCGAAGAACAGGCGCGCCTCGTCGCGGCGGCACACGGCCTCGGTGTGCCAGGGCGCCTCCTGGTCCCTCTCCCGCGCGGGCACCCGCTGGGCCGGTACGGCAGCTACCTGCAGGGATGAATGCGGCGGTTGCGGCACGGGTCTACTCCTGACGACGGCTTCGCGAGCGAGAGACGATGCAGCAAGGCCTACCCGCTGTACGCGCGCCTATGCACTGCGTTCCCGGCGGCGGGTGTGCGCCGGGGAGTTCGCGGCCGTCAACGGTCCAGGCGTTTGCGCAACTTCCGCTCGACCTTGTCCTGGACCCGCTCCAGGATGTCCGAGACGAGCCTGCCGCGCTTGGGCCGCGCCTCCACGTTGCCCAGCACGGCCCAGCCGTCGACGTAGACGACCGGCGCGTCCGTCTCGGCCGAGTCCAGCGTGGCCACCTCGAAGTTGCCGAGGACGCCGCCGCCGGTGCCGCGCAGCGACACGTTCTCCGGGACGCGGATCTGGATGTCGCCGAAGACCGACACGGCCTTGATCACGACCTGCTGGTACTCGAAGATCGCCTCGCTGAGGTCGATCTCGACGCTGCCGAAGACCGAGTACGCGTGCAGCCGGCGCCCGGCGCGCCAGCGGCCCCGGCGCACCGCGGTGCTCAGGACCGCCACCACGTTGGCGTCGGACTCGGCGGGTATCTCGTCCGTGGGGCGCGGCGGGGCGGGGGTGTAGGCGGCGCCGGAGGGGCGCTGGTGGGCGCCGGGCAGGTCCTGGAGGAAGACGTCCAGTTCGCCGACCGTCTTCGCGTTCAGCACGCCCTCCACGCGCTCGGCGTGCTCGTCGGCGGTGAGCCGGCCCTCGGCGAGGGCCTCGCGGAGGATGTCGGCGACCCGGTCGCGGTCGGCGTCCGAGGCGCGCAGTGCGGAGACGCTCGGGGTGGCGTCCTGGGTTCGGGCGGGCTTCTGAAGGTCCACGGCAGCAGCGTACCGAAACGCGATAGATCGCGACTAGGGGTCGGGACGACCCGACTGAGCCTTACCTCACAGGTTCGCGCTTCCCGGCAGGTTCTACGCTGGTGGGGCCCGCCAGCGTCGGCGGGCGCCGTCCGTCACAGTGAGGAATGGGCTGAGATGCCTGAGTTCGCGTATACCGACCTGCTCCCCCAGGGAGAGGACACCACCCCCTACCGCCTGGTGACGTCCGAGGGCGTCTCCACGGTCGAGGGGCCCGACGGGCGGACGTTCCTCAAGGTGGAGCCGGAGGCGCTGCGCAAGCTGGCCGAGGAGGCCATCCACGACATCCAGCACTACCTGCGCCCGGCCCACCTCGCCCAGCTCCGCCGCATCATCGACGACCCCGAGGCGTCCGCGAACGACAAGTTCGTCGCGCTGGACCTGCTGAAGAACGCGAACATCGCGGCGGCGGGCGTGCTGCCGATGTGCCAGGACACCGGCACCGCGATCGTGATGGGCAAGCGCGGGCAGAACGTCCTCACCGAGGGCGAGGACGACAAGCACCTCTCGCACGGCATCTACGACGCCTACACCCGGCTGAACCTGCGCTACTCGCAGATGGCTCCGCTCACCATGTGGGAGGAGAAGAACACCGGCTCCAACCTGCCCGCGCAGATCGAGCTGTACGCGACGGACGGCGGCGCCTACAAGTTCCTGTTCATGGCGAAGGGCGGCGGCTCGGCCAACAAGTCCTTCCTCTACCAGGAGACCAAGGCCGTTCTGAACGAGTCCTCCATGATGAAGTTCCTGGAGGAGAAGATCCGTTCGCTCGGTACGGCCGCGTGCCCGCCGTACCACCTGGCGATCGTCGTCGGCGGCACCAGCGCCGAGTTCGCGCTGAAGACCGCGAAGTACGCCTCCGCGCACTACCTGGACAACATGCCGGCCGAGGGTTCGCCGCTCGGCCACGGTTTCCGGGACAAGGAGCTGGAGGAGAAGGTCTTCGAGCTGACCCAGAAGATCGGCATCGGCGCGCAGTTCGGCGGCAAGTACTTCTGCCACGACGTGCGCGTGGTCCGCCTGCCCCGGCACGGCGCCTCCTGCCCGGTCGCCATCGCCGTGTCCTGCTCCGCCGACCGCCAGGCCGTCGCCAAGATCACCGCCGAGGGCGTCTTCCTGGAGCAGCTGGAGACGGACCCGGCCCGGTTCCTGCCGGAGACGACGGACGAGCACCTCGACGCCGAGGGCGACGTCGTCAAGGTCGACCTAAACCAGCCGATGGACACGATCCTCGCCGAGCTGACCAAGTACCCGGTCAAGACGCGGCTTTCGCTGACCGGTCCGCTGGTCGTGGCCCGCGACATCGCGCACGCCAAGATCAAGGAGCGCCTCGACGCGGGCGAGGAGATGCCGCAGTACCTGAAGGACCACCCGGTGTACTACGCCGGTCCTGCCAAGACGCCCGAGGGGTACGCGTCCGGTTCCTTCGGCCCGACCACGGCCGGCCGGATGGACTCCTACGTGGAGCAGTTCCAGGCGGCCGGCGGCTCCAAGGTGATGCTCGCCAAGGGCAACCGCAGCAAGCAGGTCACCGACGCGTGCGACGCCCACGGCGGCTTCTACCTCGGCTCCATCGGCGGTCCCGCGGCCCGGCTCGCCCAGGACTGCATCAAGAAGGTCGAGGTCCTGGAGTACGAGGAGCTGGGCATGGAGGCCGTCTGGAAGATCGAGGTCGAGGACTTCCCGGCGTTCATCGTCGTGGACGACAAGGGCAACGACTTCTTCCAGAACCCGGCCCCGCAGCCGACGTTCACGTCCATCCCGGTGCGCGGTCCCGGCCTGGCGTAGTGCTCCGGGGCGGTGTCCCCCGAGCGGTCCGCGGACCGGCCTGACCCGTAAGGGTGCCGGGCCGCGGCCAACGGCCCAATCCCCGGAACAACCCGGCCGCCCCGCTCGCTTTACCCGGTATGAGCGAATACCGCATCGAGCACGACTCCATGGGTGAGGTCCGGGTACCGGCGGGTGCCAAGTGGCGGGCGCAGACGCAGCGGGCCGTGGAGAACTTCCCGGTGTCGGGGCAGCGGATCGAGCGCGCGCACATCGAGGCGCTGGCACGGATCAAGGCGGCCGCGGCGAAGGTGAACGCGGAACTCGGGGTGCTGGACGAGGACGTCGCGCGGGCGATCCAGGAGGCGGCCGGGGAGGTCGCCCGGGGGGACTGGGACGAGCACTTCCCGGTCGACGTCTTCCAGACCGGTTCGGGCACCTCGTCCAACATGAACACCAACGAGGTCGTCGCGACCCTGGCGAGCGAGCGGCTCGGACGCCCGGTGCATCCGAACGACCACGTCAACGCCTCCCAGTCGTCCAACGACGTCTTCCCCTCCTCCATCCACATCGCCGCCACCGCCGCCGTCACCCACGACCTGATCCCGGCGCTCGACCACCTCGCCGCCGCGCTGGAGCGCAAGAGCGCGGAGTTCGCCGACGTGGTGAAGTCGGGCCGCACCCACCTGATGGACGCCACGCCCGTGACGCTGGGCCAGGAGTTCGGCGGGTACGCGGCCCAGGTGCGGTACGGCGCCGAGCGGCTGCGCGCCTCGCTGCCCCGGCTGGCCGAACTGCCGCTGGGCGGCACCGCGGTGGGCACCGGCATCAACACCCCGCCCGGGTTCTCGGCCGCCGTCATCGAGGAGGTCGCCCGCGTCACCGGGCTGCCGCTGACCGAGGCCCGCGACCACTTCGAGGCGCAGGGCGCCCGGGACGGCATCGTGGAGACCAGCGGGCAGCTGCGGACCATCGCCGTCGGGCTGACGAAGATCGCCAACGATCTGCGCTGGATGGCGTCGGGTCCGCGCACCGGGCTGGCCGAGATCCGGCTCCCCGACCTCCAGCCGGGCTCCTCGATCATGCCGGGCAAGGTCAACCCGGTGGTGCCGGAGGCGGTGCTGATGGTCGCCGCCCAGGTCGTCGGCAACGACACCACCATCGCCACCGCGGGCGCCGCCGGCAACTTCGAGCTGAACGTGATGCTGCCGGTCATCGCCAAGAACGTCCTGGAGTCGATCCGGCTGCTCGCCAACGTCACCCGGCTGCTGGCCGACCGCACCGTCGACGGCATCACCGCCGACCGCGAACGCGCCCGCGAGTACGCCGAGTCGTCGCCGTCCGTCGTCACCCCGCTGAACAAGTACATCGGCTACGAGGAGGCCGCGAAGGTCGCCAAGAAGGCGCTCGCGCAGCGCAAGACGATCCGTCAGGTGGTGCTGGAGGACGGGTACGTGGAGCGCGGCGAGCTGACCACGCGACAGTTGGACGAGGCGCTGGACGTGCTGCGGATGACCCGTCCGTGAGCCGGGCCGAAGCTTTCCGGCCATCGCGCACCGCGCCCGGGGAACCGTGACCCGCGCCGCAGCGCCCGTCCCGCCCGGCACCTAATATCTGCCCATGACGGACGACGGAGCGATGCGGCAAGCGGCGGTGGGACCTGCGGCGTACTGGGCGCCCGGGAAACAGATCCTGTGGCGTTACCGGGAGAACGGCGGGACGCGGTTCCACATCGTGCGGCCCGTCACCGTCGTGCGCGACGACGCCGAACTGCTCGCCGTGTGGCTGGCCCCCGGCACCGAGTGCGTGAAGCCGGCCCTGGCCGACGGCACGCCGGTGCACCGCGAGCCGCTGGAGTCCCGCTACACCAAGCCGCGCACGGTACGGCGGGACCGCTGGCTCGGCACCGGCGTGCTGAAGCTGGCCCAGCCCGGTGTGCCGTGGTCGGTGTGGCTGTTCTGGGAGCCGGGCTGGCGGTTCAAGAACTGGTACGTGAACCTGGAGGAGCCGCTGGCCCGTTGGGCGGGCGGGGTGGACTCCGAGGACCACTTCCTGGACATCGACGTACGCCCGGACCGCAGCTGGCACTGGCGCGACGAGGACGAGTTCGCGCAGGCCCAGCGGGACGGGCTGATGACCGCCGAGACCGCCGGACGCGTCCGCGCGGCCGGGCGGGCGGCACTCGACGCGATCCAGGCGTGGGGGCCGCCGTTCTCGGAAGGCTGGCCGCGGTGGCGACCGGACGAGTCCTGGGCGGTACCGTCACTCCCCGAGGACTGGGACCGTACGCCCGCGCACGTGTCCCCATGAGACTCTTGATGCGCCCCAGGGCGAGAAACGTAGGATCGTCCTCCGCAAGGGCGCTTCGGAGCGACAACTTCCGGGACACGCGCTGGGCTTGACCGATCGTCACCGAGGGGCGGCAGGACGTGAACGAGGGGTATCAGGGCAGCACCGCCGGCCGCGCAGGCCTCGCCGGTGGCACGGGAACATCCTCCGGGCACGCGGGAAATCCGTTCCCGGAACACGTATTGCGGGTATCGGGACTTCTGCGGGACCAACTGCGCGCCCGGCGCGCAGCCCCGGACGGATGGATGCGACACGCGTGACGGAGCAGCCCACCTCCTTCGAGCGCCCCGAGACGGGCGCGGACCCCGCGGACGGCCGCGGGGCGCTTGTGCGTGCCCCGGAACCGGTCGGCACCCCCGTCTTACCCGTGCAGGCACGGGCCGACGGGACGCCCTCCGGACCCGGGACGGCCACCTCGTGTGGCCAGCCAATGGACGGCAAGGGGAAGGAGCCCCCAGTCAACGGCCCGGAGCACTCCCAGCCCGCCACCGCGGACGCCGGCGCGGCCCACCGCCCGCGCCCCGCGGAGGCCATTCCGCCGCAGCCCGGCGCCGACCAGGAGCGGACGCCGGGCGGCCCCGAGCGCCGCAGCGGACGGGGGCTGCCCCCGGGGCGGCCGATGCCCATGCGGCGCGACGGCGACCGGCTCAGGTTCGTGGGCGCGGCCACCCGGCGGATCGCCCGCGGCCTCGACCTGGACGAGATCGTGATGGGTCTGTGCCGGGCCACGGTGCCGACCTTCTCGGACGCCATCCTCGTCTATCTGCGCGACCCGCTGCCGGTCGGCGACGAACGGCCCACCGGCCCCGTGGTGCTGCGGCTGCGCCGCACCGACCGCGTGCCGGAGGAGCGGGACACCGACGGCGTGCTGCTGCCGGGCCCGTTCGAGCCGGAGCCCGAGCCGGTCGCGCTCGCGGAGCTGTCCTCCCTGACGACCGAACTGTGCGAGGTGCGCCCCGGCGGCGCGCTGAACGAGGTGCTGCGCGGGGTGCGCCCGGTGTTCGCGGACGCGCCCGCCGCCCGGGCCGCGCTGCCCGAGCTGCTGGGCGACGGCGCGGAGGCCCTCGTACCGTCCGGGCAGCACGCGATCCTCGCGCCCCTGCGCGGCCGGCGCCGGGTGATCGGCGCGGCCCTGTTCCTGCGCCGCCCCGAGCGGCTCGCGTTCGAGACGGACGACCTGCTGGTGGCCGCGCAACTGGCCACGCACAGCGCGCTCGGCATCGACAAGGCGGTGCTGTACGGCCGCGAGGCGTACATCGCCGACGAGTTGCAGCGCACCATGCTGCCCGAGACCCTGCCCCGCCCGACCGGGGTGCGGCTCGCCTCGCGGTATCTGCCGGCCGCGGAGACCGCCCGGGTGGGCGGCGACTGGTACGACGCGATCCCGCTGCCCGGCAGCCGGGTGGCGCTGGTGGTCGGCGATGTCATGGGCCACTCCATGACCTCGGCGGCGATCATGGGCCAGCTGCGCACCACCGCGCAGACCCTGGCCGGGCTCGATCTGCCGCCGCAGGAGGTGCTGCACCACCTGGACGAGCAGGCGCAGCGGCTCGGCACCGACCGCATGGCGACCTGTCTGTACGCCGTCTACGACCCGGTCACGCATCGCATCACCATCGCCAACGCCGGCCATCCGCCGCCCGTGCTGCTGCACCTGGGCGGCCGGGCCGAGGTGCTGCGGGTGCCGCCGGGCGCGCCGATCGGCGTCGGCGGGGTGGACTTCGAGGCGGTCGAGCTGGACGCGCCCGCCGGGGCCACGCTGCTGCTGTACACCGACGGCCTGGTGGAGTCCCGGCTGCGGGACGTGTGGACGGGCATAGAGCAGCTGCGCGAGCGGCTCGCCGCCACCGCGCAGTTGACCGGTCCGGACCATCCGCCGCCGCTGGAGGCGCTGTGCGACGAGGTCCTCGACATGCTCGGCCCCGGTGACCGGGACGACGACATCGCGCTGCTCGCGGCCCGCTTCGACGGAATCGCGCCGAGCGATGTGGCGTACTGGACGCTGCAACCGGAGGACTCCGCACCGGGCCAGGCCCGCCGGCTGGCCCGGCGCGCGCTCGCCCGCTGGGACATGGAGGAGCTGACCGACTCGGTGGAGCTGCTCGTCAGCGAGGTCGTGACGAACGCCGTGCGGTACGCGTCCCGGCCGGTGACGCTGCGGCTGCTGCGCACGCACGTGCTGCGCTGCGAGGTCGGCGACGACGTGCCCCAGCTGCCGCGGCTGCGGCAGGCGCGGGCCACGGACGAGGGCGGCCGGGGCCTGTACCTGGTCAACAAGCTGGCCCGGCGCTGGGGCGCGACGCGGCTGAGCACCGGCAAGGTGGTGTGGTTCGAGCTGCACCGCGGCTGAGGAGACGGCGGAGGGGGCGCCCGGTGTGTACCGGGCGCCCCCTCCGTGTGTGCGTGCTACGGCTGCTGCTGCTCCTGTTGCCGCCCCTGCTGCTGCGGTCCGCCGAGCTGGAGCGGGTTGTCCTGCGTCGGGCCGCCCGTCGGGGGTTCGGTGGTCGGCGACTGCGTCGGGCTCTGGGTCGGCGACTGGGTCGGGCTCTGGGTCGGCGTCTGGCTCGGCGACCCGGTCGGGGAGGTGGACGACGACGGCGTGCCCGAGGGGGACTGCGACGGCGACTGGGTCGGGCTCTGGCTGCTGGTCGTCGGCGTCGGCGTCTCGACGGCGGCGCCCTGGGAGGTGTCCAGGTCGAACTTGCTGACGCCGTCCATCGCGTTGAAGGTGTAGGCGGCCCAGATCTTCGCCGGATAGCCGCCGCCGTTGATGCGGCCGCTGCCCGGGATGAGGCCCGTGGCGCCCGTCAGGGGGACCTGCGCGTGGGACGTGGCGCCCTCGCCGAACAGGCCGACCGAGGTGACCAGGCCGGGCGTGTAGCCGGTGAACCAGGCCGACTTGTTGTTGTCGGAGGTACCCGTCTTGCCGGCGACCTGCTGTCCGTGGCGCGCCGGGTTGTCCGCCACCGACTGGCTGGCCGTACCGTCGTCGACCACGCCGGTGAGCACGGAGGTGACCGTGTCGGCGGCCTCCCTGCTGATCACCTGGTCGCCGATCGGGTCCGGGAGCGTGACCTCGCGGTCCTTGTGCTCGACCGACTTGATGACCGCGGGGGTGACCTTCTTGCCGTGGTTGTCGAGGGTCGCGTAGATGCCGGCCATCTCCAGCGGGCTCGCGCCCATGGAGCCCAGCGTCTGCGCGGGGACCGCCTGCATGCCCTTGGTGTCCATGCCGAGCTGCTTGGCCGTGCTCATCACCTTCTCCATGCCCACGTCGACGCCCATCTGCGCGAAGACGGAGTTCACGGAGTCGTTCATGGCCTTCTGGACGGTGATGTTCCCGTAGTCGTGGTCGTCCTCGTTCGGCGGGCCGAAGCCGACCTTGGCGCCGTGGTCGACGACCTGGCGGCCGCTGGTGCCGTCGTACACCGTGTCGGCGTTGATCGGCTTGCCGTCCTGGGTGACCGAGCCCTGCTGGAGGGCCGCGGCGAGGATCACCGGCTTGAAGGTGGACGCGGGCTGGTAGTCGCGGCGGGTCGCGTTGTTCCGGTAGTGCTTGAAGTAGTCCGCGCCGCCGTACATGGCGAGGACCTTGCCCGTCTTCGGGTCGACGGACACGGCGCCGGGCTGGACGTCGCCGTCGACCGGGCGCTTCTTCGCGTCCAGCTTGCTGGTGAGCTGTTCCTTGACGGCCTGCTCCAGCTCACGCTGCTTCTTCTTGTCGATGTTGAGCGTGATGGTCCAGCCGCCCTTTTTCACCAGCGCCTCGGCGTCACCGAGGGTGGCGGCGCTGCCCTGGGCGACCAGTTGCTTCTCCAGCGTCGCGTTGGCCGCGTCCACCAGGTAGCCGGTCTGGCCCTTCATGCCGGGTGCCGCCTTCGGCGTCTTCGGCGTCGGGAAGGTCATCGCCCGGCGCTTGCCCGCGTCCAGCCAGTGCTGCTTGACCATGTTGTCCAGGACGTAGTTCCAGCGGGCCGTCACCAGCCTCTTGCCGGTGTCGCTCGCGGCGGCCCAGTCGTACTCGCTCGGCGCCTGGAGCAGCGCGGCGAGGTAGGCGCCCTCCTCGACCGTGAGGTCCTTCGCGTCCTTGCGGTAGTACGCCTGCGCCGCGGCCTGGATGCCGTAGGCGCCGCGGCCGTAGTAGCTGGTGTTGATGTAGCCCGCCAGGATGTACTCCTTGGACTTCTGGCGGTCCAGCTTCAGGGAGATGACCAGTTCCTTCAGCTTGCGCGAGACGGTCTGGTTCTGGTCGAGGTAGTAGTTCTTGACGTACTGCTGGGTGATCGTCGAACCGCCCTGCGTGCCGCGTCCCCGGACGGTGTTGAGCAGACCGCGGGCGGTGCCCCTCAGGTCGACGCCGGAGTCGTGGTAGAAGCTCTTGTTCTCCGCCGCGACGAAGGTGAGCTGGACCTTCTTGGGGACTTCGGAGAGGTCGACGCTCTCGCGGTTGAGCTGGCCGGTGCGGGCGAGCATCGTGCCGTCGCTGTACTTGTAGATGTTGCTCTGCAACTCGGCGTCCGCGTTGCCCGCCGGGATGTCCACCAGCATGTAGGCCGCGGCGAAGCCGCCTATGCACAGCAGGCACAGGCCGAAGACCGTGCCGAGGATCTTCTTCCAGGAGAAGATCCGGCGTATGAGGCTCTTGCGGGGGCCGCCCCCGGGCGCGAGGCCGGCCGATCCGCTGCCGGTCTCGGATATCGAGCGGCGACGCTGGGGCGCCGCGCGGTGGCCGCCGCGCTGTCGCGCTCGTCTCTCTTCCGCTCGTCCCATGGGTCCTTCGCTCCGCTTCCGTCTCGTTGGTCAGCTCCGAAAGCTAACACCCGTCTATCCGACAAAGGGCTACTGATCCGCTCTTTTACGGACGTGAGAATCAGCACCCGCTCCAAGGGA
Organism: Streptomyces sp. NPDC048106; assembly: GCF_040706415.1. Lineage (NCBI taxonomy): Bacteria > Bacillati > Actinomycetota > Actinomycetes > Kitasatosporales > Streptomycetaceae > Streptomyces > Streptomyces sp. NPDC048106. The sequence goes on from NZ_JBEZND010000013.1 coordinate 21,202, forward strand.
ACCGACGGTTGCGGAGGGCCCAAGGTTGCCTCGGCGCCCGGAAGCGGGGTGCCCGACCCGGACGTCAGCCGCCGTCGAGGACCCGCACCGGCAGCCCCCGCATCGCCTCCCGCAGCGCCCCGGCCAGCTCCTCGTACTCGGCACCCCGTGCCGCTCCCGCGCGCATCGCGAGCGCGACCCGGCGGCTCGGGGCGGGTTCGGCGAAGTTGCCGGTGAGCAACTGGCTACCGCGCGTGGTCTCCAGCCTGAGCGCGGTGCGCGGCAGCAGGGTGCAGCCGAGGCCGCCCGCGACGAGCTGGACGAGCGTGGACAGTCCGGCCGCGGTGGTGGTGACCGGTGCGCCCGCCCGTCGCCCACCACCGCCCTCAGCCGAGGGGCTTCGCCCCGCCCCCCTCAGTCCGCGGCCCGCCTCCCGGCAGATGTCGAGGGCCTGGTCGCGCAGGCAGTGCCCCTCGTCCAGAAGGAGCAGGTTCAGCTCCTTCAGCGCCTCGCGCGGGATGCCGTCACGGCCGCCGAGCCCGTGGTCGAGCGGGGTGACGAGCACGAAGTCCTCGTCGAACAGGGGGAGTTCGGTGATGCCGGGGACGCCGAGCGGGACCGCGAGCAGCAGCAGGTCCAGGCGGCCGTTGCCCAGGCCGTCGATGAGGCTCGCGGTCTGCTCCTCGTGCACCTGGAGGTCGAGGTCCGGATAGCGCTCATGGACGAGCCGCAGCACGGTCGGCAGCAGGTACGGCGCCACGGTCGGGATCACCCCGAGGCGCAGCGCGCCGGTGAACGGGGCGCGGACCGCCTCCGCCTCCTCCATCAGCTCGCCGACGGCGTCCAGGACCGCCTTGGCCCGCACCGCGAGCCGCTCCCCCGCGGGCGAGAGCAGTACTTTGCGCGTCGTACGCTCAAGGAGGGTCACTCCGACTGTCTCCTCCAGCGCCGAGACCGCGCCGGACAGGGCGGGCTGGCTCATGCCGATGGCCGCCGCCGCGTCCCGGAAGTGCAGGTGCTCGGCCACCGCGGCGAAGGCGCGTAGCTGCGCGAGGCTCGGCTGCCTGCGCTTTCCGTTACTGATAGCCACTGATAGATACCTCCGATCAACACGACCGAGTGTAGCTATTTCCCTAATCAATGCACCCTGTGCCAACATCGGGACAGTCCAACCCATGGGAATCACCCTCAAAAGGGGTGATTCTTCGCTGCAAGGAGAGCAAGTGCTCACTGTCGGTGACAAGTTCCCCGAGTTCGACCTGACCGCCTGCGTCTCGCTGGAGAAGGGCAAGGAGTTCGAGCAGATCAACCACAAGTCCCACGAGGGCAAGTGGCTGGTCGTGTTCGCCTGGCCGAAGGACTTCACCTTCGTCTGCCCGACCGAGATCGCCGCGTTCGGCAAGCTGAACGACGAGTTCGCCGACCGCGACGCCCAGATCCTCGGCTTCTCCGGTGACTCCGAGTTCGTGCACCACGCCTGGCGCAAGGACCACCCGGACCTGACCGACCTGCCCTTCCCGATGATGGCCGACTCCAAGCACGAGCTCATGCGTGACCTGGGCATCGAGGGCGAGGACGGCTTCGCGCAGCGCGCCGTGTTCATCGTGGACCCGAACCACGAGATCCAGTTCACGATGGTGACCGCCGGTTCCGTGGGCCGTAACCCCAAGGAGGTCCTGCGGGTCCTGGACGCCCTGCAGACCGACGAGCTGTGCCCGTGCAACTGGAGCAAGGGCGACGAGACCCTCGACCCGGTCGCGCTGCTGGCCGGTGAGTGACCCATGTCGCTCGACTCCCTGAAGTCCCTGGTCCCGGACTACGCCAAGGACCTCAAGCTCAACCTGGGCTCGGTCATCGGCAACTCCGACCTGCCGGCCCAGCAGCTGTGGGGCACGGTGCTCGCGACCGCGATCGCCTCCCGCTCCCCGATCGTGCTGCGTGAGCTGGAGCCGGAGGCGAAGGCGAACCTGTCGCCGGAGGCGTACACCGCGGCCAAGTCCGCGGCCGCCATCATGGCGATGAACAACGTCTTCTACCGCACCCGGCACCTGCTGTCCGACCACGAGTACGGCACCCTGCGCGCCGGCCTGCGGATGAACGTCATCGGCAACCCGGGCGTGGAGAAGGTCGACTTCGAGCTGTGGTCGTTCGCGGTCTCCGCGATCAACGGCTGCGGCATGTGCCTGGACTCGCACGAGCAGGTGCTGCGCAAGGCCGGCATGGAGCGCGACACCATCCAGGAGGCCTTCAAGATCGCTGCCGTCGTGCAGGCGGTCGGCGCCACCCTGGAGGCCGAGGCCGTGCTGGCCGAGTAGGCCGACGCCGCTTCCCGAGGACCCCGCTCACCCCTGGTGGGCGGGGTCTTCCGCGTGCGCCGCCGGCTCCTCCGTGTGCGGGGAAGCGGTGGACGGCCGGTGCGACTCCTCGGAGTACTGCCGCAGATAGCCCACCACCGTGTTCGCCACCGCCACCAGCGGTACGGCGACCACCGCGCCGCCGATGCCGGCCACCATGCCGCCGGCCGCCACGGTCAGCACCACCGCGAGGGGGTGCACCCGCACCGCCCGGCCCAGGATGAAGGGCTGGAGCACATGCCCCTCGATCTGCTGGACGGCGAGCACCACGGCCAGGGTCATGACGGCGGTGAACACGCCCTGGGTCACCAGGGCCACGATCACCGCGAGCGCGCCGGAGGCGACCGCGCCGACCAGCGGGATGAAGGAGAACAGGAAGATGAAGACGGCCAGCGGGACCGCCATCGGCACATCGAGGAAGTAGATCCCGATGCCGATGAAGGTCGCGTCGATCAGGGCGACCAGCACGGTGCCGCGGACGTAGGCGGTCAGGGTGCGCCAGGCGCGCGGGCCGGCGCCGGCCACGCCCTCACGGGCGGCGGAGGGCACCAGTTTCAGGAACCACTGCCAGATGCGCTTGCCGTCGTAGAGCAGGAAGAGCGTCGAGAAGAACACCAGCAGGATGCCGGTCAGGGCCTCCACGATGACCTGAACGCCCTCCAGGCCCGCCGAAGTTATCTGGTCGGCGTTGGCGCCGATCGCCTCGCGCAGGTTCTTGGCTATCTGGTTGATCTGCTTGTCGGTGACGTGGAAGGGGCTCTTCAGCAGCCAGTTGCGCAGATCGTCGATGCCTGACTGGATCTGGGTGGAGAGTGTGTCGATGTTCTCCATGACCTGCCAGGTCACGAACCAGCCCATCAGCCCGATCACCACGAAGCCGCTGATCGCGGTGAGCGCCGTGGCCGGGCCGCGCGGCACCCCGCGGCGGGTGAGCCGGGCGACCGTCGGCTGGAGCAGCGCGGTGATCAGCAGGGCGATGACGAAGGCGAACACCACCAGTTGGATGGCGCTGATGACCCGCATCAGCACCCAGACGGTGCCCGCGAGCACGAGCAGCCGCCAGCCGGCCTCGGCCGCGACGCGCACTCCCCAGGGCACGGCCTGGGCCGGATCGGGACGGGGAGCGGGCGCCGCCACGGGACGACGGGCGTGCGGCACCGCGTCGGCGACGGCGTCGGTCACCTCGTCGACCGCGGCGCCGGCCCTGGTCTCGGCCACGGTCTCGGCCGCGCTGTCGGCCACGACCGGTTCCGGGCGGGCCGGTTCGGGCGCGGGCGCGGTGCTCTCCTGCGCCACCTCCGCCTCGCGGGCGTCCAGCCGTTCGCTCATCTCGGTGAGACCGGCGCCCAGCCTGCCGAGCCACTCTGGCACTCGCGACATGATCCGTCCTCTTCCCCCGCGTCCCCGCGTGCTCGCCACCACTCCCCCCGGGAAGTCGTGCGGTTACGACCGTACAGGGCGAAAGCCCCTTCCCAGAGGACGGGAAGGGGCTGCGCGAGGTTGAGCGTGGCGGGCCGGAACTCAGTAGTTGCCGTTGGCCTGCCAGTAGGTCCAGGCGTCGCAGGGGCTGCCGTAGCGCTGGTTCATGTAGCTCAGGCCCCACTTGATCTGCGTGGCCGGGTTGGTCTGCCAGTCGGCACCCGCGGAGGCCATCTTGCCGCCGGGCAGGGCCTGGACGAGGCCGTAGGCGCCCGAGGAGGGGTTGACCGCGCGGTAGTTCCAGCTCGACTCGTGGTTCACGATGTTGCTGAAACACTGGTACTGACCGGCCGGCACGATCTGGCGGGCCATGGCCTGGATCTGCGCGACCGTGTACGAGGACTGCACGGCGAAGGTGGCGTCGCTGCGGCTGGCAGCGGCCTTGGTCTCCGCGCGCTGCTTGGCCTCCTCGGCCGCCTTCTCGGCGGCTGCCTTCTTCGCGATCGCGGTCTCGGCGGCGGCCTTGCGGGCCGCTTCCTCGGCGTCCTTCTTGGCGCTCGCGTCCGCGGCGATGGCCTGTGAATCGGCCTGCTGCGTCAGGGTCGCGGACTGGACCTGGGCCTGCTGACCCGTGGGTATGTCCGCGAGGAGCGTGGTGTCGGCTGCTGCCGTCGGCTCGGCGTCGTTGTTCTGCGCGACGCTGCCCGAGGCAACTCCGACGACGCTTCCGACGGCGGTGACCGCGGTGGCCGAGGCCACTGCGAATCCCCGGACCGAAATCCGGCTCACACGGTTTCCTTCCAGCATCGCCCGCTTCGGTGACCCTGGCGGACGCAATCGTGCCCCTGGCACTGGCCTCCCAACTGCGGGGTCACGGGAGGCGCGGGCCCGGTGGGCAACCCCCCTTACGGGGAGCGCCGCGTGGTGCGCGGGCGGCATACGACGAACTCTATGAAGTTGATTTCTTCCGTTGTTCTGCACCGCTGGGGGTACAAGTGTGTCGTATGCGGGGCCTGACAGGACTGAGACTCTGCCGCAAGCGGACGCCGGGTGGCAATTCCGAGTTGCGTGTGAAAGCTCACATCCCGTTTGGCCCAAGGGATTTCCGGAAACCTCCACGCACGAAGGCGCCGCCCGGCTAAGCTCTGATGCCTTTGCCGGACGGCGCCAACTGGGCGGTATCTGCTCAGATGTGGCCGTCTTCGAGCATTTCGGTCACAAGGGCGGCGATCTGGGATCTCTCGGACCGGGTCAGGGTGACATGTGCGAAGAGCGGATGACCCTTCAGCTTCTCCACCACGGCGACCACACCGTCGTACCGCCCCACGCGCAGATTGTCCCGCTGTGCCACGTCATGGGTCAGTACCACCCGGGAGTTGGCGCCGATCCGGGACAGCACCGTCAGCAGCACGTTGCGCTCCAGTGACTGCGCCTCGTCGACGATGACGAACGCGTCGTGCAGCGAGCGGCCGCGGATGTGGGTGAGCGGCAGGACCTCCAGCATGCCGCGCGCGGTGACCTCCTCGATGACCTCCCGGCTGGTGACCGCCGACAGCGTGTCGAAGACGGCCTGCGCCCAGGGGCTCATCTTCTCCGCCTCGCTGCCCGGCAGATAGCCCAACTCCTGCCCGCCGACCGCGTACAGCGGGCGGAACACCATGACCTTCTGGTGCTGGCGGCGCTCCAGGACCGCCTCCAGACCCGCGCACAGCGCCAGCGCCGACTTGCCGGTGCCCGCCCGGCCGCCCATCGAGACGATCCCGACATCCGGGTCGAGCAGCAGATCGAGGGCGATGCGCTGCTCGGCGCTGCGGCCCTTGATGCCGAACGCCTCCCGGTCGCCGCGCACCAGCCGGACGTTGCCCTCCGCGGTGATCCGGCCGAGCGCCTTGCCGCGCTCCGACTGGATGGTCAGTCCGGTGTGCACGGGGAGTCCGGACGCCTCCGGTACATAGAGGTGTCCCGCCTCGAAGAGGACGTCCACCTGCTCGCCGGGGAGCGTCAGTTCGCTCATCCCGGTCCAGCCGGAGTTCTCCGTGATGGCCAGCTCGGCCCGGTACTCCTCGGCGAGGAGCCCGACGGACGAGGCCTTGATGCGCAGCGGCAGGTCCTTCGACACCACGGTGACGTCGAACCCCTCGGCCTGCAGGTTGCGGGCCACCGCGAGGATGCGGGAGTCGTTGTCCCCCAGGCGGTAGCCGGTGGGCAGCACGCTGGGGTCCGAGTGGTTGAGCTCGACCCGCACGGTCCCGCCCAGGTCCCCGATCGGGATGGGGGAGTCCAGGCGGCCGTACCGCACCCGGTAGTCGTCCAGCAGGCGCAGGGCCTGGCGGGCGAAGTAGCCGAGTTCCGGATGCTGCCGCTTGGCCTCCAACTCCGTGACCACCACGATGGGGAGCACCACCTCGTGCTCCTCGAAGCGGGTCAGGGCGTTGGGGTCGGCCAGCAGGACGCTGGTGTCGAGAACATAGGTGCGCCGGTCGGGCTTGTGGCGCTTTGTGCTGGTCACCACGGAAGGACGTACCCCCTCGGATGAGGTCGGGGAGCGACGAAGTGGATGCCGGGCCGGGAGGGCGGGACGGACCGGGCCGGTGGGCGGCCCGTGCACGCGGCGGGCCGGGAGCCGGACCCCCGCGGCGGCTTCCGTGCCGGTGTCGCACGGTCGTGCTGGTGCAAAGGACCTCCCGGGCGGACGGCCCCTGCCGCCCGCTGAGATCCGACGCCCGGGGTTCGGGCGTCGACCTGCTTGCCTTATGCCCTCGAACGAGCGCCGCCATGCAAAAGCGGCCACGGGCACACCGGTGAACTCCTGGTGACGGCGGTCCGTACGACACGCGCGAAGGCCCCGCCGGTCAGGTGACCGACGGGGCCTTCGTCCGTGTCTCAGCCGCCGAACCGGCGATGACGTGCGGCGTAGTCGCGCAGCGCGCGCAGGAAGTCGACCTTGCGGAAGGCCGGCCAGTAGACGTCGCAGAAGTAGTACTCCGAGTGGGCGGTCTGCCACAGCATGAATCCGGACAGCCGCTGCTCGCCGCTGGTGCGGATGACGAGGTCCGGGTCGGGCTGGTCGCTGGTGTAGAGGTGACGGCCGATCATGTCGATGTCGACGGACTCGGCGAGGTCCTCCATCGCGACGCCCCGGTCCTGGGCCTCGTACAGCATGGAGCGCACGGCGTCGGCGATCTCCTGCCGACCGCCGTAGCCGATGGCCACGTTGACCACTATGCCCTTGATGTGGGCGGTGGCCTCCTCGGCCTCCTTGAGGGTGGCCTGCATGCCCGCGGGGAGCAGGTCCATGGCGCCCACGTGGTGCACCCGCCAGCGGCCGTCGGCGACGAGGGTGCGCACGACGTCCTCGATGATGCCGAGCAGGGGGCCGAGTTCCTCCTGCGGGCGGTCGAAGTTGTCCGTGGACAGCAGCCACAGGGTGACGACCTCGACGTCGGTCTCGGAGCACCAGCCGAGGAACTCCTCGATCTTGTCCGCGCCGGCCCGGTGACCGTGGACCGTGGAGGAGCCGGAGGCCTTCGCCCAGCGGCGGTTGCCGTCCATGATGACGCCGATGTGCTTGGGCACCTGGGCGTGGTCGAGGTGGCCCTCCACCCGGCGCGCGTAGAGCCTGACCAGCAGGCCGCGCAGTTTGTCGCGCAGGTTCACGTGGCCCTCCGGGGGGTTGGCAGGGGACGGTGCCGGGTCCGTCGAGCGTACCCCTGCCTGGGCCCTGGTCCGGCCTGGGGCGGGTGGGGGTGGGGCGGCTGCGGGACTCCGGTCCTCGTCGCTGGGACGCGCGCCGGGGGGCGTCCGGTTCCCGGGAGGGGCCTCTCGCCCGGCCAAGAAAAAACGGGCCGGTCCGTGGGGGGGGGAGACGGACCGGCCCGAGGGGGGGCTTCCACCATAACCCTTCGTGAGGGCGGATGGGGGCATCGGCGTGCCATAACTACTCTCCGGAGTCGTCCGGGGGCGCCCTGATGGATGCGGAACGATGGATTCAGGGCTTTCTACGCTCGATCAGCGGCGGAATCCTAGGCAAAGGCGGTCGCACTCGACGAAATCCGAAGGAATTTGAAGGAATTCGCAGACTTGCCGCCATGTGGGGGCGGGTCGGCGTGTCGCCCGCGGAGCCCCCGCCCCGCTTCGGGGCACCGCGCAGCCCCCTCCGCTGCGCGGTACCACCCATGCCACTTTGCTGGCGCGAATCGCGTTGGTCTGAACCTACGTGACCGGTGGGGCTGGTGTGAACAGAGTCCGATAACGATGTGGACACTGCGGGGGCCGCGGGCGCCTAGCGGGGTTTACGGGCGTCGACGAGGTGCCGCGTGCTGTGGGCGACGAACGCCCCCTCCCGTTCGATCCGCTCGTGCAGCGACCGGAGTTGGGGCTCGTACGCCTCGACGGTGAACCCGGGCACCAGCCAGACGACCTTGCGCAGGAAGTGGACAACGGCGGCGATGTCGTGGAACTCCATCCGCAGCCGCTCCGCCCGCAGCGCGACGACGTCGAGACCCGCCGCCTCGGCCGCGGCCCGCTCCCCCTGCGGGTCACGCGCGCGGCGCCCGGCCTCCGGCTGCGGCCCGAGGAAGTACTCGACCAGCTCGAAGACGCTGGCGGGCCCGACGTGCTGGGCGAAGTACGTGCCGCCGGGGCGCAGCACCCGCGCGATCTCGTCCCAGTGGGGCACCACCGGATGCCGGCTGAGCACCAGGTCGAAGGCCTCGTCGGCGAAGGGCAGCGGCGCGTCGTCCGGGGCGGCGACGACCACCACGCCGTGCGGCCGCAGCAGAGCGGTGGCCTTGGCCGCGTTCGGCGCCCAGCCCTCGGTGGCGGCGACCTGCGCGGGCCGGGCCGGGGCGGCCGTGTCGAGGGCGAAGGCCAGCACCTCGCCGCCGCCGGTCTGGATGTCCAGCGCGGCCTCGGCACCGGCCAGCCGCTCCCCCGCCGAGCGGGCGTACCCCCACGAGGGCCGTGCTTCGGTGGCCCGCCCCTCGAACCAGGAGAAGTCCCACCCCTCGGTGGGCACGGCGGCCCCCTCGGCGACGAGTTCGGCGAAGGTTCGGTGCGTTGTCATGCCCACCATGATGGCGGGCACCGACGGCCCGGTCCTCTCCTTTTCCACCCGCTGGTTCCCGCTGCCGGACCGCTACCCCCGCACCAGCGGCACGACCTGTTCCGCCACGAACCGCACGAACCCCTCCGGGTCGGGTTCGTCCGCCGTCGGCTGGAGTACGACGGTGTCGGCACCGGCGCCGGCCAGCCGCCGTACGGCATCGGCGACGGCGGCCGCGTCCCCGGCGACGCCCGCGCCGGGCTGCGCGCGCTCGGCGGCGAGGCCGGCCCGGACCCGTTCGGCGGCGCCGGTGCCGGTGGCGGCGAGGAGATAGACGACCACCTTGTGCGGCTCCGTCCGCCCGGCCTCCGCCCGCCCCTCCTCGATGAGCCGGCGGGCCCGCCGTACGCCGTCCGGGGAGGTGGCGCAGGTGAGGAGCGTGCCGTCGGCCCTGGCTCCCGAGAGGCGGAGGGTACGGGGCCCGGTGGCGCCGGCGAACACGGGCACGGGCCGCGGCGGCGGCCAGTCGAGGGCGACGCCGTCGAGGGTGACGTACCGCCCCCGTACGGTGAGCCGCTCCCCGCGCAACAGGGCGCGCAGGGCGTCGAGATGTTCCCCGAGGAGGGTGAGCGGCGAGGCGGCACGGGCGCCGGCCTGCCCCATCCAGTCCTGCACCCCGTGTCCGACGACGACGCTCGCCCGGCCGGGGAACATCCGGTGCAGGGCCGCGGTCTCCATCGCGGTCACGGCCACGTTCCGCAGCGGCACCGGCAGCAGCCCGATCCCCACCCGTAGCCGCTCGGTCCAGGCCAGGGCGGCCGCCGCCGCGGAGACCCCGCCCTCCAGGAAACAGTCCTCCCACACCCACAGCTCCTCCAGCCCCGCCTCTTCCGCGAGCCGGGCGTACCCCCGCAGCCGCTCGGGCGGAAGCTGGGGCCGGAACACGACACCGAGTGAAGTCATGAGCGCCTTCCTAGCGGGGGATGGGGAAGGGGACAAACGCTTTACGCGACAGACCTGTTGACGACGGAGGGGATCATGGGGCGACGGCGGTGGCGGGACGGTCCGGGACTCCTGCGGGTTCCCGGGGGCCCCCGGACGGCGGAGGTCCCCCTGGAGATCGCCGCCTCCTACCGTGCCCGCACCAAGGGGCTCCTCGGCCGGACCCGTCTCGACGGTGCCATGCTCCTGACCCCGGCCGGCGGCATCCACACCTTCGGCATGCGCATCCCCATCGACGTCGCCTACCTGGACCGCCGGCTGAGGGTCCTCGCGGTGCGCACCATGAAGCCGGGCCGCCTGGGCCTGCCCCGCCCGCGCGCCCGTCATGTGCTGGAGGCGGAGGCGGGGGCGATGGCGGGGTGGGGGCTGCGGGCCGGGGTCCGGGTCGAGGTGGGGCAGGACGGGTGACCCGTCAGTCGGCGGTGCGGGGGAAGGACACCTCCACCCGGCGGTTCTTCCGGCGGCCCTCTTCCGTGGAGTTGTCGGCGATGGGGTACTGCTCGCCGTAGCCGCGGACCTCGAAGGTGATGCCGGGGTCGTTCAGGTCCTGGTCGAGGACGGACTGGACGGTGTTGGCGCGTCGCCGGGAGAGGAGGACGCCGTGGCCGGAGGAGCCGAGGTCGTCGGTGAAGCCGAAGACGCGGACCTGAGTGGCGTGCTGTTTCCTGATCTCGTCGGCGATCGCGGCGATGCGGGCCTTGGCGTCCGCGCCGAGTTTCGCGCTGTCCTTGCCGAAGAGGACCTCCGCCTGGAGGGCGAAGGTGACGTCCGCGTTGGTGTCCTCGCGGCGTTCGTCCCCGCTCTGGTCCTCCACGACCGACTTGATGTCCAGCACCTTGGCGGCGGCGAGCGTGGCGCCCTCGGGGAGCTTCAGGTCCGGGTCCCTGGAGTCGATCTTCACGGGGGCGGCGGCCGACGGCGCCGTGTCGGGGCCGGAGGGGTCCGTGTCGGCGGCGTGCGCGGAGGTGAGCGTCGCGCCCACGAGGACCGCCGCGGACGTCAGGGCGAGCGCGAGACGGGGTGGGGTGGTCACGGGGGCCTCAACCGGAGATGGGGAGGGTGGCGGAGGAGAAGGTGGGGAGCTGGAACTCCACCTCGTTCGCGGGAGGCGCCGGGAACTGCATGAAGACCGCGAGGGTGTCACCGGCTCGCAGGGTCGAGAAGCCGGTCGTGGTCAGCGGCCTGCCCTCGGTGTCCCGCAGCACGTAGTACCGCTTCTTGCCCTTCGGGTCGACCAGCGTGGCCCCGCCCAGGGACCTGCCGTTCTTGATGATCTCGGTCTCGTTGCCGCTGAGCGCGGAGGGGATGACGGCGCTCTGGGCACCGTCGTTCTTCAGCGTGCCGTTGACGGTGACGAAGCCGCCGGAGTCCCGCTGCGCGGACGTGATCTGGAGCCTGAGTCCGTCGGAGCCCTGGAGTTCGGCCAGCGGCTTGTCCGACCGCCCCTCCTGGGCGCTCGGGCTCGATCCGGCCGCCCTGGAAGCGGATGCCGGTTTCTCCGGCCGCTTGCCGTCGTCGCCGCTTCCGCCGCACCCGGCCGCACCCGTGGCCAGTCCGGCCACGACGGCCAGCGCGACCATCCCTCTTCGGGCCTTCGCGGTGAACCGCATGGTCATAGTCCGCTTCCTTCGTCACTCGTCGTCTGTCAGTCGGCCAGATGCACGTCGAAGAGGTCTTCGGGCCCGGGAAGTCCCGACGGATCCTCCGGATCGAGGTCCCACACCTTGTCCTTGCAGGTGAGCTGGGGCAGATCCGCCTTCGCGGCGCCCTCGTGCGGCGGTTCGAAGGTGCAGAGGGGTTCGATCTCCGCGGTGGCCGAGGCCGTCGACCGGAACTTCTCCGTCCCGGGTACGACGGAACGGCCCACGGACTTGTCGGTGCGCACCTCGACCCGGTACTTGAGCGGCCCGGCCGGGGAGCACCCGGTCACCCGGGCGTCGTTGCGCGCGGCCAGCTCCCCGGCCCGCGCGCAGGGGTCCTCGACGGGCGCTTCGCCGTCGAGGATGTCCTGCCACTTCGCCGGGTCGAGCAGGACCTTCAGCCACTGGTCCGTGAGCTGGCCCCGCACGTCCTGGGCCGCCGCGAGCGCCGCGGCGTCGGCGGCCGTCTGGGCGCCGCCCCGGTTCACCGCCGCCTGGCCGACCGCGAGGTAGGCGAACGCAAGAAAGAGCAGGCCCGCCACCACCGTGAGATAGATGGGGAAGGCCTGCCCTGCGTCGCGGCCCGGCCGGGTCAGCCGCCGGTGACCTCGGAGATCTTCGAGGTGATCGCGTCGTAGATCGTCTGCCCGATGCTCGTCCCGGTGATCGCCAGCACGATCGCCACCACCACCGCGATGATGCCGAGGTACTCCACCGCGGTCTGCCCCCGGTCGTTCCGGGCGGCGCGGGTCATCAGATACGTCACGGTGGTGTTGAACCATTTGCTCACGGTTGTCCCCTCCAGCTTCGCGTCCGATCGGGGCACCGTACGACGCGGCGCCCCGGCCGGCCGAGGGTCCCAGGGCCCAACCCCGGGCCCATTTCGCGTCGTTGACGTGGCTCGGCATCTCACGCCACCCCCAGCCATTTCGCGGCGGCCTGGGACCTGGTGGCGGTCTGGAGCTTGGCGAAGATGCGGTTGATGTGGTTCTTGACCGTCTTCTCGCTGATGAAGCAGGCGGCGGCGATCTGCTGGTTGGTCATGCCCGACGCGATGAGGTCCATGATCTCCGCCTCCCTGACGCTCAGCCGGAACCGCGCGCGGGTCGACTGTCCCATAGAGGGTTGCAGTTGTGAAGGAGGTGGGAGGGTATTTTGGGCGTCGGTTACGGCAAGTTGGGATTCCGTGTGTGCAGGTGCACTCCCCCGCAAGTCGGCCAGTAACGCCCGTGTCGCCCCCGGCGTCACATGTGGCCGGCCCTCGTGGACGTCCCGTACGGCCCGTACCAGCTCCTCGGCCGTGAACTCGCCGTGCACCAGGTATCCCCCCGCCCCCAGCCGCAGCGCCTCCCGCACCGTCTCGGCCTCGTGGCTGTAGGTGAGCATCAGGACGGGCGCGAGCCGCAGCAGATGGGGCAGCGCCGAGATGCCGTCGACCCCGGGCATGCGGACGTCGAGGAGGACGACGTCCGGGCGGTGCCGCAGCGCGGCCTCGTACGCCTCGCGGCCGTCCGCCGCCTGCGCCACCACGGTGGTGTCCGCGCGGTCCGTGAGCAGCGCGGTCAGGCCCGCGCGCACCACCGGGTTGTCGTCGGCCACCAGCAGCCGCAGCCGGGATGGGGGCGGGACGGACGGTGGGCCGGGGTCGTGGATGTGCCGGCGCATGGGGTGCCTCCTTTCAGGGATGCGGGGTCGGCAGGGGAAGTTCCACCCGTACCTCCGTGCCCCGGGGGTGGGTGCCGCGGCCGATGCGGATGCGGGCGCCCGCCTGGGCGGCCCGTTCGACCATGCCGAGCAGGCCGAAGTGGCCGCGGGAGCGGAGCTGTTCGAGCGTCGTGCCGGGGGGCAGGCCGCGGCCGTCGTCGTGGATCGTCAGGCGCAGCAAGGCACCGTCGACCGCGACCCGCACGTCCACCTGGGTCGCGTCCGCGTGCCGGTGGGCGTTCTCCAGTGCCTCCGTGGCGATGGAGAGCAGGGCGCGGGCCGGCGCGGCGGGCACCGGGGGGAGGGTGGCCGGGGGGTCCGGGCAGGCACAGGTGATCTCCAGTGTCGTACCGGACGCGAAGTCGCGTACGGCCTCGGCCAGTTCGCACCAGAACGGCTTGGCCCGCTCCGGCTGTTCGCGTCGTAGGTCGGTCAGCAGTTCCCGGGACTCCGTCGCCGCCCGGCGGGCCGAGCGGGAGACCAGCTCGGCCTGCTCGCGGATGCGGACCGGGTCGGGGGCGGTGGCCGAGGCGGTGGCCGCGAGGCCGTCGGCGGCGAGGGCGACGCCGTACAGGGTCTTGGCGACGGAGTCGTGCATCTCCCGTGCCAGCCGGGCGCGTTCGGCGCTCACCGCCTCCGTCGCCGCGAGCCGCGCCCGTACCGCCGTCAGGGTCTCGGTGGCGGCGCCGAAGCGGAGCATCAGGCCGCGCAGGGTCGAGCCCATGGCCCCGGCGACGATGCACAGGCCGGGCAGCAGCAGGGCCTCGGCCACGGGCGCTGACCGGTCGGCCTTCAGGGTGAGGTGGACGAGGAACAGGATCAGCGCCTGGAGCGAGGCGAAGCAGGCCGCCCCGCGCCAGCTGTAGAGCAGGCCGGCGAGGAGCGGGGTGCAGACGCCGACGTAGGCGAGCGTGGTGTCGGGACCCGCCGAGACCAGCAGGAGGGAGCCGAAGAGGGTGTCGGCGGCCAGGAGGGCGGGGTGGCGCAGCAGGAGGGGGCCGAAACGTTCCCAGTCGCGGAACAGGACGTAGGACACCATGACCGTGACGACCACGGCCGCGCCGACGAGCCGTACGCCGAGGCCCGGCGCGGCGTTCAGCAGGGCCGCCGGCGCCGCGACGACGGTCATGGCCAGCCGGAAGCCGAAGACCTGCCTGCACATGGCCTGGAGCGCGCGGATCTGGAGCCGCTCGGAGGGCGGGCCGACGGGAGGCTCGGCGGGCGGGCCGAAGGGGGGTTCGGTGAGCGGGCCGAAGGGGGGTTCGGCGGGGGGTTCGGTGAGCGGGCCGAAGGGGGGTTCGGCGGGCGGGCCGGCGGCCGTGCCCCCAGGGGGTTCGGCGGACGGCTCGGCGGGGGCCATCGCGTGGTCCTGCGCGGCCTGTGAAGCCTCCGGGGCCACCCCTTCCGCCTCCTCCGGGGCCACCCCTGTCACCTCCTCCGGCCGCACCCGCCTCACTTCCCCGTGAGCGACCCGAAGTCCACCCCTGAGCCCAGCACCAGTCCGGCCCCCAGCAGCAGCATCGTCGCCGGGACCATGAAGGTGGTGATCATCAGGGTGGCCTTGGGTACCGCGCGGGCGGCCTTGCGGCGGGCGTTCTGGGCGTCGGTGCGGCGCATGTCCTTGGCCAGCGAGACGAGGGTGTCGACGATCGGCGCGCCCAGTTCCTCGCCCTGCTGGAGCGCGGTGACGAACATGGCGACCTGTTCGGAGTCGTTGCGCCGGCGCAGTTCCGCGAAGGCCTGGCGGCGGCTCATGCCGAGGTCCATCTGGCGCAGCGTGATGCGGAGTTCGTCGGCCCAGGGGCCCTCGTAGCGGGAGGCGACCCGGTCCAGGGCCTGGCGGAAGCCGAGCCCGGCGCTGACCACGACCGCCAGCACGTCCAGGAAGTCGGGCAGGGTGCGCTCGATGACGTCCTTGCGGACCCGGATCGCCGACCAGAGGCCGACCTCCGTCCAGAAGGCGCCGAACAGCAGGAGCAGGACCGCCACGAACCACTGGCCGCGCAGCAGGAACACCAGGAAGCCCACGCCGCCCAGCGCGCCGTACACCGCGCGGCGGGCGGCGTAGCGGTCGATGGTCAGGCCCCCGGGGTTGCCCGCGAGGTCGATCCGGCGCCGGTACCTGGCGACCAGGCGGGGGCCCATCAGCCGCAGCACCAGCGGCGCGTACCGCATGCCCATGCGGTCGATGACGGAGCCCACGGCGCCGGTGCGGGTGGCGCCGACCTCCAGGGCGATGGCGAGGTCGCCGGGGAGCTTGGCGTCGGCGCGGTACATGCGCACGCCGGTGAAGATCCCCCACACGGCGGCGCCCATCAGCAGGGCGAGCAGCACGGCCATCGTTCCTCCTCCCTCACACGTCGATCCGGCTGAGCCGCCGGATCAGGACGAAACCGACGGCGTACAGCCCGAAGGCGACGAGCACGCAGACCTGGCCCGCCGGGGAGCCGGTCATCCGGGCCAGGGCGCCACCCCTGACGCCGTTCATCAGGAACAACGCGCCGACACCCAGAACGGGCACGGCGTACGACGTCATGGTCACCTGGGAGAGCTGGGTGCGGATCTCGCGCCGGGTCTCCTTGCGTTCCTCCAGCGTCTCGGTGAGGTTGCGCAGGGCGGAGACGACCTGGCCGCCGGCCCGGTTGGACAGCACCAGGGTCGTCACCAGAACGACCAGTTCGCGGGAGGGGAGACGGTCGGCGAGTTCGCCGAGGGCGTCCTCCAGGGAATGGCCGATCGCCAACTGATCGGAGACCCTGGTCAGTTCCTCGCCCGCCGGGGCCTCCAGCTCCTCGGCGGCCATGCCGATCGCGGTGCGCAGGGCGAGTCCGGCCTGGGTGGCGTTGGCCAGGATGCGGGCCAGTTCGGGTAGTTGGCCGATGAACCGCTCGATGCGCTTCTGCCGCTGCCAGTTGAGGAACTGCACCGCCGCCCAGACGCCCAGCAGCCCGGCGATCGGCCCGAAGAAGGGCGCGAGCGCCGCCTGTCCGATCAGCCAGAGCGCGCCGATCGTGACGAGCATGGCGACGAAGAACTCGCCCGGGGTGATGTCCAGCCCGGTGGTGGTGAGCCGCAGTTCGAGCCAGCGGCCGAAGCGGGTACGGCGCAGCCGCCGGTCGAGGTCGCGGAAGTACCGGGTGCGGCCGGTGGCGGCGGACGGCGGACCGGTGTGCGAGAGGCGGTCCACCAGCTCGGCGCGCCGGGCCCGCCCCCGGGCGTAGGTGTGGGCGCCGGCCACCGCCAGGACGCAGGTCAGCAGCGTCACTCCGAGAGTGAGCTGGACGAGGGTGTGGAGTTCCATGTGGGGGCCTACCTGGCTTCTCGGGTGGCGAGCTGGTCGGCGGTGCGGGCGACGCCGAAGGCCGCCGGGACGGGCTGGCTCGCCATGTGCAGGCGGTCGGCGGTGCGGCGCGGCAGCGGGAAGTAGGCGAAGGCGCCGGACACCCGGCCGTCCGCCGTCATGGGCCGCGCCTCGAAGCGGGCGACGGTGGCCAGCCGGTACGGTTCCCCGCCGTGGCTGTCCAGGAGCGCGATCTCGGTGATGCGGCGGGCGCCGTCGGCGAACCGGGTGAGCTGGACGATGACGTCGACCGCGCTGTTGATCTGGTCGTGCAGCGCGACGAAGGGCACCTCGACGTCGGACATGGAGGCCAGCGTCTGGAGCCGGGTGAGGGCGTCCTCGGCGCTGTTGGCGTGCACGGTGGCCAGCGAGCCGTCGTGGCCGGTGGACATCGCCTGGAGCATGTCGAGGGACTCGCCGCCGCGGACCTCGCCGACCACGATCCGGTCGGGCCGCATCCGCAGCGAGTTGCGCACCAGGTCGCGGATGCTGACCTGGCCCTTGCCCTCGACGTTCGGCGGCCGGGACTCCAGCCGCACCACATGGCTCTGCTGGAGCTGGAGTTCGGCGGAGTCCTCGATGGTGATGATGCGCTCGTGCGGCGGGATGAGCCCGGACAGCGCGTTGAGCAGGGTCGTCTTGCCGGTGCCGGTCGCGCCCGAGACGATGACGTTGAACTTCGCCTGCACCAGCCCCGCCAGCAGGTACACCATGGGCTCGGCCAGCGAGCCGAGGCCGATCAGCTCCTGGAGGGTGAAGGAGCGCGGGAAGCGGCGGATGGTGAGGATGGGCCCGGTCAGCGACAGCGGCGGGATGATGACGTTGACACGTTCACCGGAGGGCAGCCGGGCGTCCACCATCGGATTCGACTCGTCCACCCGGCGGTTGACGGTCGAGACGATCCGCTCGATGGTCTGCATGAGCTGGTCCGCGGAGGCGAACCGCAGCGGCAACTGCTCCACCCGGCCGCCGCGTTCGACGAAGATCGCGTCCGGGCCGTTCACCATGATCTCGGTGATCGAGGCGTCCTCCAGCAGGGGTTCGAGGATGCCGAGGCCCAGTGCCTCGTCCACCACCCGCCGGATCAGCTGGGCGCGCTCCACCGTGGACAGCACCGGGCCCTCGCGGCTGATGATGTGCCCGAGCACCCGTTCGAGCCGGGTACGGCGTTCCGCGGCGGCCAGCGCGCCCATCTCCGCGAGGTCGATCTCCTCCAGCAGCTTGGCCCGGTAGGCGGCGACCAGATGCCCGTCCTCGCCCCGGCTGCCGTGCTCCTCCGGAGTGCTGATGCGTGCCCGCAGGCTCATGGTCGGCTGCTCCTCGGTCGGTGGGCGAGACGGTCGAATCGGTCAGTGGTCGAGAGGGTCAGTGGTCGAGACGGTCAGTGGTCGAGTCGGTCAGTGGTCGAGCGGCATGGTGGCGGACTTGGTGGCGTCGCCGAAGCTCCACACGATCTTCGGGATGCGGACGGTGGCGGTCACGGTCACGGAGTCGCGCCCGCCGCCCGCCGAGCAGCTCACCTGGATCCCCCCGCCGACCGCCGCCGCGCACGCCTGCTGGGCGTCCTGCCGCAGCGACGCGGCCCGCGCCCCCGCACGGGCCGCCGTACCGGCCTGCTCGGCGGCGTAGGCGACGGCGCCGAGCTGGATTCCGGCGAGGGCGACGATCAGCAGCACCGGGATGAACCCCAGGTACTCGATGGCGACTTGGCCGCGGTCACGACGGCCGCTCGGGTAGCGCATCTCAGTCCTTCGCCTCCTCCACCGCGCCCGCGTGGCCGTGCACCGTGGCCGGGAAGGAGACCAGGCCCGGGAAGAGCACCGGGACCTTGAGGGACACCTCGGCCGTGACGTAGCCGGACCCGCCGCAGCTCACCGTCGCGTCCCCCCGCCACGCCGCCGGCAGGTCCTTCAGGCCCGCCGCCGAGCAGGCCGCCTGGCGCGCACCGCCGGGAGCCGCCGCCGTACCCGCCCGTACCGCCTCGTCCGCGGCGTTCCCGGCGAGCGTGAAGGTGTACCCCACGAGTACGGCCTGCCACACGAGCACCAGGGTGATCAGGATCAGCGGGGTCATGCCGAGGAACTCGATGCTCACCTGGCCCCGGTCCGCGCCCCTCTTCGTCATCGGCTCACTCCTTCCGCCGCCGAAGGCCCCCGCCGCGTCCCCCGCTCCGTGCCCCGCCCCGGTGCGCCCCCTCGGCCGCCCGCGCGAGCCCCAGCTCCCCCGCGAGCGCCCACAGCGCCTGCTTCACCGTGCTCCGGGCGTCCAGCTCGTGGACCCGCCCCGCGTCCACCACCGCCTGCAACTCCTTGAAGTTGGCGGGCACGGCGGTGCGCGCGAGCGCCGTGCCGGTGATCCGCTGCACCAGCGCGGGCTGGATCTCGGTGAGTCGGCTGGTCCGGTTGACGACGACCGTGGTCTCCTCGGCCTTGCGGATCTGGAGCCGGTCCCACATCCGCACGGTCCGCTTGGCGGCGCGGACGGCGATCACGTCCGGCGTGGTGACCAGCAGGGCCGTGTCGGCCGTCTCGACCGCGGCCGCGCCTGCCCCGCCGAGCTGGGCGCCGCAGTCGATGACCACGACCTCGTAGCGCGAGCGCAGGGCGCGCACGATCTGCCGGGCGGCGCGGTCGGTGACCTCCTCGCCGCGCTCGCCCTCGCCGGGCGCGAGCAGCAGGGCGAGCCCGGTGTCGTGGCGGAAGACGGCGTCGGCGAGGACGCGCGGCGAGATGTCGCTGATAGCGGCGAGGTCGGCCACCGAACGCCGGAACTGGATGTCCAGGTAGGAGGCGACGTCGCCGGACTGGAGGTCGAGGTCGACCAGCGCGGTGGGCCGCCCGGAGGCCTGCGCGGCGAGCGCGAGCTGTACGGCCGTGAGCGTCGCGCCCACGCCGCCCTTGGCGCCGCTGACCGTGACGACCGTGCCGCCGGTGCCGCCGGGCGCCTCGCCGCCGTGGCCGAGATGGCGGCGTACCTCCGTCGCCCACTGGGCGACCGCCTGCACCCGGCCGGCCAGCTCGTCGTACGACAGCGGGAGCGCGACCAGTCCCCGGGCGCCGGAGTCCATGGCGGCGGCGAACAGGCCGGGGCTCGCGTCGGTGGTGACGAGGATGACGCCGACGGCCGGGAAGCGCAGGGCGATCTCGCGGATCAGCTCCAGCGCCGGTGCGGGTCCGATGCGTTCATGGACGACGAGCACCTCGGGGAGTTCGTCCACGGACTCTGCGGCGAGCCTCGCGAGGCTGTCGACCAGTTGGGTGGAGTCGGTGAGCGGCGGCTGCGGTTCGGCGTCGGGGAGCTGGCTGAGCAGCGTGACGAGGGACCGGACGGCGTCCGGATCGGCGCCCGCCGGGAGGATCCTGGTCGGCATGCGGGCCGCCTCTCACTTGTCCGTCGCGAGTTCGTAGGTGCGGTCCTTGTCCGGGACGCCGGTCTCGCCGCCGGGACCCACCAGCGCGAGCCGGACGCGCTGGGCGAAGGACTCGGCGTAGGTGACGCGCTGCGCGTCGAGGGTGGACAGCGCGAAGGTGATGGGGACGGCCTCGCTGGGCTGCTGCTGGTTGTTCTTGGCGGCGTCCGGGTCGAGGGCGGTGATCCGGCCGACGTCGAGGACGCGCGCGTCGGTCACGATGATCTTCGACTGGTCGGGGTCGCCCTCCTTCTTGCCCGCGAAGGTGGCGTAGACGTTGACCCGGGACCCCGGGGTGATCTTCCCGGCCACGCCCGTCGCCGCGTCGATCATGATGGCCACCTCCTGCTGTCCGGGCTGGAGGGCGGGCTGGTCCACGATCATGTCGCTCTGCAACAAGGAGCCCGCGTGCAGCGTGGTGACGGCGATCTTGCCCTGGAGCCGCCGGAGGTCGGTCACGGCGGTGCCGGGCAGCCACCGCTCGGGCATCCTGACCTTCTCGAACTGCCCGGCGTCCAGGGCTGTGTACGGCTTGACGTCGGAGCGGACCCGGTAGGCGGTGACCTCGGGGCCGACCTTGGAGTCGACGTCGTGGATGACGGAGAGCACGCCGGCGAACGCGCCGAGAGCGCACAGGACCGACAGGAGCAGGAGTATCACGCCGCGGCGCTGACGGGAGTTCATGAACCGTGCAACCTCATTGGGGGAATCGGTCGTTCGGGATATGGACGTGCAGGTCGTGGTCGGGCGTCTCTCGTGCTCGGGCCTTTCTCGTGCTCGGGCGTCTCTCGGGGTCGGGTCGGCTTGGGTGGTCGGGTCGGCGTGGGTGGTCGGGCGTGTGCGCTCGGGCCGGCGCGCGCTCAGGCGGGCGTGCGTGGTTCCAGGGCCCGTGGGGCGGGCGGTTCATGGACGGGCGGGACGGCGGAGCAGAAGACGCAGCGGTCGCCGATGACGTCGAGACCGCACCAGTGGCAGCTCGACTGCCGTACCGAGGTGACCAGTTGGTACAGCACGGACAGGTCGTCGAGGTGGGCGCAGAACTCGACCATGCGGCCGGTGCCCCACCACACCCGGGACTCGGCGGGCAGCGCGGTCTCCCGCACCCCCTGCGCCTGCCACGCGGTCCCGAGCCCGCCGGCCCAGTCGCCGGGCAACTGGCCCTTCGCGAGGAGCATCCAGGTGGGGAACTCGGGCCCCTTGAGGGTGGCGTCGGGGGCGACCTTGACGAGCTGCGGCTCGGGATGGGCGAGTACGGCGAACTGGCTGCCCGGCACCCAGGACTTGGCGTGCGCCTTCAGTCCGACCGGCACCCGGTCGAGGCGGGCGACGGAGCCGAGCACGGCACCGGCGTGGACGTAGTGGGCGAGCAGCCGCCCGGCGCAGGCGAGCACCCCGGGACCGAGGTCGCAGGAGGCGAGCTGCCGTAACTGCCGGGCCAGTACGGCGACTCCGAGGGGCGGCAGCTCGGGCCGGAGCAGGGCGACCCGGTCACTCTCCAGCAGCGAGCGCAGGGTGTACAGGCGCCGCACGACCGGCTCCGGGGTGGCCGCCGAGCACAGGACGACGACATGGCCGTACTGCTCGATGAGGGTGTGGAGTTCGGTGAGCGCGTGGTCGAGCGGGTGCCGGTCGAGGCCGGCCAGCACGACGGCGGGCATGGTGCGTTCGTCCTGTGGCGGCAGCGCCAGGTCGGCGCTGGTCACGGCAATGGCAGTTGGCACGCCCCGCTCCCCGGTGACTTCACTGCGTGACTACCTGAGCACTGTATCCACGCGTGACGGGCGGGAGAACAGCGTTTGTGAAGCACATGTGGAACTTACCGAGGGCAAGTCCCCGCAAACCCGGTCAGGTTGAGAAAGCGACCGACCCCCGCTTTGGTCTGGACCTCTTGACAGCCGGATTGGT
This sequence comes from Streptomyces sp. NPDC048106, assembly GCF_040706415.1. Lineage (NCBI taxonomy): Bacteria > Bacillati > Actinomycetota > Actinomycetes > Kitasatosporales > Streptomycetaceae > Streptomyces > Streptomyces sp. NPDC048106. The sequence goes on from NZ_JBEZND010000013.1 coordinate 42,998, forward strand.
CTGGACCAACTTGTCTGTGCACCGGTGGCCACCGGCTCCACCCCTGGATTCCGCCCCCTGGATTCCGGGCCTGGGTCCAATCCCTGGATCCGACCCCTTGGATTCCCACCCCACTCCGACTCCCCCGGAGGTCCCCGTGGACCGCGCACCAGGCACCCCCAGACGATCCCGACGCCGCCTCGCGGCATGGTCCGCCGCCGTCACCCTCGCCCTCGCCGGCGCGGGTCTCGCCGCGACCGCCGCCCCGGCCGCCGCCGCGGACGTCAACAACGTCGTCAACGCCGGCTTCGAGTCGGGCCTGTCCAATTGGACCTGCTCGGCGGGCAGCGGCACGACCGTTTCCTCCCCGGTCCACTCCGGCACCGGCGCCCTGAAGGCGACCCCCGCCGGGCAGGACAACGCCCAGTGCACCCAGACGGTCGCCGTCAAGCCCAACTCCTCGTACACCCTGAGTTCCTGGGTCCAGGGCGGCTACACCTACCTGGGCGTGACGGGCACCGGGACCACGGACGTCTCCACCTGGACCCCCGACACGACCACCTGGAAGCAGTTGTCGACGTCGTTCACCACGGGCGCGTCAACCATGTCGGTCACGGTCTACACGCACGGGTGGTACGGCCAGGCGGCCTACTACGCCGACGACGTCTCCCTCTACGGCCCCGACGGCGGCGGCACGGGCGGCGGCGGCACCCCGGCCCCCACGGTCCCGGCCGCCCCCACGGGCCTCGCTGTCTCCTCGACGACGTCGACCTCGGCCTCGCTCACCTGGTCCACCTCCTCGGGCGCGACCGGCTACAACGTGTACAGCAACGGCACGAAGGTCACCTCGACGACCGGCACCTCCGCCACCCTCACGGGCCTGACCCCCGCCACCTCGTACTCCCTCCAGGTGACGGCGACGAACGCGGCGGGCGAGTCGCAGAAGTCGGCGGCGGTCACGGCGACGACCACCTCGACCGGAACCGGCGGCGGCGGAAGCGGCGGCTCGCTGCCGAAGCACGCGGTGACGGGCTACTGGCAGAACTTCAACAACGGCGCGAAGGTCCAGAAGATCTCCGACGTCCCCGCCGCCTACGACATCATCGCGGTGGCCTTCGCGGACGCGACCACGACGCCGGGCGCGGTGACCTTCAACCTGGACTCGGCGGGCCTCGGCGGCTACACCGTCGACCAGTTCAAGGCCGACATCAAGGCCAAGCAGGCGGCCGGCAAGAAGGTCATCATCTCGATCGGCGGCCAGAACGGCACGATCTCGGTCAGCGACTCCGCCTCCGCCACGAGCTTCGCCAACTCCGTGTACTCCCTGATGCAGACGTACGGCTTCGACGGCGTCGACATCGACCTGGAGAACGGTCTGAACGCGACGTACATGACCCAGGCACTGCGCGCCCTGTCGGCGAAGGCAGGCTCGTCCCTGATCATCACCATGGCCCCGCAGACGATCGACATGCAGTCGACCTCCGCCTCCTACTTCCAGACCGCGCTGAACGTGAAGGACATCCTCACGATCGTCAACATGCAGTACTACAACAGCGGTTCGATGCTGGGCTGCGACGGCAAGGTCTACAGCCAGGGCACGGTCGACTTCCTCACCGCCCTCGCGTGCATCCAGCTCCAGGGCGGCCTCTCCCCCTCCCAGATCGGCCTCGGCCTCCCCGCCTCCACCAGCGCGGCGGGCAGCGGCTACGTCTCCCCGTCCGTCGTGGACAACGCCCTCGACTGCCTGTCCGCCGGCACCAACTGCGGCACCTTCAAGCCGTCGAAGACCTACCCGGACCTGCGGGGCGCGATGACCTGGTCGACCAACTGGGACGCCTCCTCGGGCAACGCGTGGTCGAACACGGTGGGCGCGCACGTGCACGCGATGCCGTGACCTGACACCCGCCCGACCCCGCCCTGCGGCGCCCGGACTCCGCCGAGAGTCCGGGCGCCGTTCCGTGCGTACGTTTCCGGTCACTTGCCCCCTATGCGCGTTGCGACCGGTGAAACCCCGATGTGATGCTCCCCGGCATGAGTGACCAGGGGGACGGCACGGTGTCGACGACAGGGGCGCGTGACCGCCGTCGATTCGCCGCCTTTCTCGGCGAGTTCCGCCGTACGGCGGTGCTCGTGCCCGTGGACGAGCACGACGTGCCCCTGACGGGTGACCACGGCGGTGTCCGCTGGATCCTCGCCTTCTCCAGCGAGGCGGCCCTGGCCCGTTACGCGCTGGCGCGGGGCGAGGGCGACCGGGAGTGGGCGTACCAGAGGTGGCTGGGCGCGCGGCTGCTGGACGCCGCCGTGCCCGCCGTGGGGGTGCCGTGCGGGGTCGCGCTGGACGTGGGCGGCGCGGGCGCGCTGTTCCCGCCGGTCGCGGGGATCGTGCCGGACCGGGCGGCGGTGGACGTGGACGGGGAGCAGGGGTGACCGGTGAGCGGTGACGGCAAGGACCTGAAGACCGAGGGCCTCGCCCTGATCGCCAAGGGGCTGAACGACGCCCTCGGCGAGCTGAAGGAACTGGGCATGGTGTACGAGGCGGACGCCGGCCGGGGCTTCGACAAAGTCGGCCTGACCGGGCTCCAGTTGGGGCACGAGGGGCTGACCGCGGATTTCAAGTCGTTCTGCGAGCGCTGGGAGTGGGGCGTGCGCGCGCTGATGGACGAGGGCAGCGGGTTCGCGCGGCGGACGGGCCTGGCGGCGGGCACGTACTACGACACCGAGAACTACGTGGTCGGCACGTTCAAGGACGTGGCCAACGCGGTGATCGGCAATCCCGACGCCGCCGAGTCGGACGTGGAGAAGATGGGCTGGGGGGACATCCTCAAGTCCAGCCCGTACGGCGGGAACACGGACTACAGCGAGAAGTCCTTCGAGGACGCGTGGGCCGACAGCAGGCAGGGCTGGTCCGACGACGCACGCGACTTCATGGACTCGCAGGCCGCGAGGAACATGGGCATCAGGCCGAGCGGCATGTCGGACGCGGAGTACCACAGGATGCTCGACGCGGCCTTCGGCCCCTCCCCGGAGGAACGCGCTCGGGCCGCCGGGCAGCAGGGCGGTGCGGGCTGATGGGGCTGGGCGACATCGGCAAGCTCACCAACACCGTCCTCGGGGCCGGCGAGGACACGTGGAACGCGGGCAAGAAGAAGCTCGGCGAGGGCGTCGACCGGGTCGCGCACAAGGTGGGCGGCGAGCTGGACCACGCCGGTCTGCACAAGTGGGCCGACAAGGTCGAGGACGCGGGCGACGGCCTCGCCTCCTACCTCGGCGCCACCCCCGGTGAGAAGCAGCTCGGCGAGACGGAGGACGCGAACGAACTCGTCCACGGCGCCCCGGAGCGGATCCGGGAGAGCGCCACACACCTGAGGGACTTCGACAGCGCCTTCGACAAGGTCGGCCAGGGGATGCGCAAGGTCGACTCCTCCGGCTGGGCGGGCGAGGGCGGGGACGCCTTCCGCGAGAAGTTCGGCGTGCACCCGGCCAAGTGGGCCCGCGCGGCCGAGGCGTGCCTCGCGGCGGCGAAGGCGCTGGAGTCGTACGCGGACACCGTCAAGTGGGCCCAGGACCAGGCCAAGGAGGCCGTCGAGCTCTACAAGCAGGGCACGAAGGCGTCCAAGGACGCGGTCGAGGCGTACAACGAGAAGGCCGACGCCTACAACGCGAAGATCAGGGCGAAGGAGGACCCGGGCCCGAAGCCCGGGCCGTTCCACGACCCCGGCAAGGCCGACATCGACTCGGCCGTCCACAAACTCGGCGCCGCCCGCAAGCAGCGCGACACCGCCGCCACGGAGGCCCAGGGCAAGATCAAGGCGGCCCTCGCCCACGCCCCGGCCGAGCCGCCGCCGCTGACCCGTCTGCGCCACGACCTCGAAGACGCCGGCATGGAGGTCGACACCGCCGCCGTGCACTTCATGGGCGGCGTCGTCAAAGGCACGGCGGGCATGGTCACCTTCGTCCGCGGCCTCGACCCCACCGACCCGTACAACCTCACGCACCCGGCCAACTACCTCCAGCACGTGAGCATGACCCTCAGCGGCCTGGTCGCCACCGGCGAACACCCCGACCGCGCCCTGAAGGGCATGTGGTCCGACTTCGAGAAGGACCCCTCCGAGTTCGGCGGCCGCATGCTCCCGCAGCTCTTCGCCGGCGACGGCATCGGTCTGGAGGCCGGCCTGACCCGCGACGCGGCACAGGCGGGCCTGCGGTCGGCGGCCGAGGGGACGCTGGAGGACGGGGCGCGGGCGGGCGCGGAGGACGCGGGGAAGGCCACCGCCCGGGACACGGCGCACGAGGACCCCCACCGGTCCTCCCGCGAAGACGCGGCGAAGGAGAGCGGGGGCACCGACCCCATCGACCTCGCCACCGGCAGGATGTACCTGCCGCAGACCGACGTCGTCCTCCCCGGCGTACTTCCCCTGCTCCTCAACCGCCGGGTGGAGTCCGGCTACCACCTGGGCCGCTGGTTCGGCCCGTCGTGGTCCTCCACCCTGGACCAGCGCCTGGAGATCGACGCGGAGGGAGTCGTCTTCGTCACGGAGGACGGCCTCCTCCTGTCGTACCCCCACCCCGCGCCGGGCCTGCCGACCCTGCCCGGCCACGGCCCCCGCCGGCCGCTGGACCGGGTGGACGGCGGCTACACGGTCACCGACCCGGAGACCCGGCGCACCTGGCACTTCGCCGACCGGACCGACCGCCTGGCGGTCCTGGAACAGGTGGACGACCGCAACGGCAACTGGATCACCTTCGAGTACGACCCCGAGGGCACCCCCCTGTCCGTCTTCACCAGCGCGGGCCAGGGCGTGCGCATCACGACGGACTCGGGCCGCGTCACCTCGTACCGCCTGGCGGCGACGGGCGAGCCGCTGAAGCGCTTCGCCTACACGGACGGCGACCTCACCGAGGTCGTCGACTCCTCGGGCCTGCCGCTCCGTTTCACGTACGACGAGGCGGGCCGCGTCACGTCCTGGACGGACACCAACGACCGGTCCTACACGTACGAGTACGACGACCGGGACCGCTGCGTCGCCGAGGGCGGCGCGGCCGGCCACATGGCGTTACGCCTGACGTACGAGGACCCGGACCCGGCCACGGGACTGCGCACCACGACGGCGACGACCGGCGAGGGCCACACGCGCCGCTACCTGGTCAACGACGCGTGGCAGGTGGTCGCGGAGAACGACCCGCTGGGCGCGACCACGAGCTACGTCCGGGACCGCCACAACCGTCTGCTGTCCACGACGGACCCGCTCGGCCACGCGACGTCGTTCCGCTACGACGAGGCGGGCAACCTCACCTCGGTCGTCCGCCCGGACGGCCGGGAGTCCAGGGCGGAGTACGACGACCTGGGTCTGCCGGTGAAACTGGTGCACCCGGACGGCACGACCGTCCGGCAGACCTTCGACACCCGGGGCAACCGCACGTCGGTGACGGACCCGGCGGGCCGGACGACCCGCTTCGCGTACACCGAGGCGGGGCACCTGGCCTCGGTGACGGACCCGCTGGGCGGTACGACGACGGTGGTGTGCGACCCCGCGGGCCTGCCCCTGACGGTCACGGACCCGCTGGGCGCGGTCACCCGCTACTCGCGGGACGCCCTCGGCCACCCGGCCACGATCACCGACCCGACCGGCGCGACGACGCTGCTGGAGTGGTCGGTGGAGGGCCATCTGACCCGCCGCACGGCGCCGGACGGTACGACGGAGACGTGGACGTACGACGGCGAGGGCAACTGCACGAGCCACACCGATCCCCTGGGCGGTGTCTCGCACTTCTCCTACACCCACTTCGACCTCCTGTCGTCCCGCACGGGCCCGGACGGGGTGCGCTACGAGTTCGCCCACGACACGGAGTTACGCCTGACCCGGGTCACGAATCCGCAGGGTCTGACCTGGGAGTACGAGTACGACCCGGCGGGCCGCCTGGCGTCGGAGACGGACTTCGACGACCGCACCCTGAGCTACGAGTACGACCCGGCGGGGCGCCTGACCTCCCGCCGTAACGCCCTCGGCGAGAAGGTCTCTTTCGAGCGAAACGAAATCGGCCAAGTTCTCCGCAAGAACGCGGCGGGGCGGGTGACGACGTATGCCTACGACCTGACCGACCAACTGGCCCGGGCGACGGGCCCGGACGGCACGGAACTGGTGCTGCTGCGCGACCGCCACGGCCGCCTGCGCTCCGAGACGGTGAACGGCCGGGCCCTGAGGTACACGTACGACGCGCTGGGCCGCCGCACGGGCCGTACGACTCCCACCGGGGCCGTCTCCACGTGGTCGTACGACGCGGCGGGCCGCCGCACAGGCATGGTGGCGTCGGGCCGCCCGATCGACTTCACGTACGACGAGGCGGGCCGCGAGTTGACCCGTCACCTCGGCGAGACGGTTTCGCTGGCCCACACCTTCGACCCGCTGGGCCGCCTGACGAGCCAGTCGGTGACGGGGGCGGCGGGTGCCCTGGTCCAGCGCCGGTCCTACACCTACCGGGCCGACGGCAACCTGACCGGCATCGACGACCACCTCTCGGGCCCCCGGCGCTTCGACCTCGACGCGACGGGCAGGGTGACGGCGGTCCACGCGGCCGGCTGGACGGAGCGCTACGCCTACGACGAGGCGGGCAACCAGACGGAGGCGTCCTGGCCGTCCGGCCACCCGGGCACGGAGGCGACAGGTCCCCGCGCCTACGAGGGCACCCGCATCCTCCGCGCCGGCGGCGTCCGCTACGAACACGACGCCCTGGGCCGCGTCACCCTGCGCCAGAAGACCCGCCTGTCGCGGAAGCCGGACACCTGGCGCTACGAATGGGACGCCGAGGACCGCCTGGTATCGGTGATCACCCCGGACGGCACCCGCTGGCGCTACACCTACGACCCGCTGGGCCGCCGCACCGCCAAACTCCGCCTGGCGGAGGACGGCGGGACGGTCCTCGAACGGGTGACCTTCACCTGGGACGGCACGACTCTCTGCGAGCAGACGACGACCTCTTCGGCCCTTCCCCACCCCGTCACCCTCACCTGGGACCACCAGGGCCTGCGCCCCCTCACCCAGACCGAACGCATCACCTCGGCCGACACCCCCCAACAGGAAATCGACTCCCGCTTCTTCGCCATCATCACGGACCTGATCGGCACCCCGACCGAACTGATCGACGACCAGGGCGAGATCGCCTGGCGCACCCGAAGCACTCTCTGGGGAACCACGGCGTGGACAACAAACAGCACGACGTACACACCCCTACGCTTCCCAGGCCAGTACTACGACCCGGAAACGGGGCTGCATTACAACTACTTCCGGCACTATGACCCGGAGACGGCTCGGTACCTCACTTCAGATCCACTTGGACTTGGCCCTACACCTAACCCTGCCTCATACATTGTCAATCCCCACACCTATGCCGATCATCTCGGACTTGCACCAGATGCATGCCCCGAGAAGCAATCAAAGGAGAAGACGGACTACTTCTCCACATACACGGAAGCGCGCAGCTACGCCCGCATGAAGGCAGGTCTTGGCGACGACGCGACACCCTTTGTTCAAGAGATCGGCCCACAAAAGGGACGCGTAACAGGGATGCAGAGCCCCGATGGCACAAGAGGCTGGCGGGTCGACTACGACGCCAAGAATCCCGATAAGGGTTTCCATGTCAACTGGTGGGTGCGAGATGGTTTGAAGCGAAGTAGCGGTAGCTGGGATTACGGAGCAGCCGTTGTAAAATTCGACAACGCCGAAGCAGCCGAAAGAGCGTACTACGAAGTACTAGCACACCTGCCCCACACATAGGAGAGAACACCATGGGCACCGATCAAGCATTCGTGCAGGAGTGGTTCAAGGCTCACGCATGCCAGCTGGCAGACAAAGGAAAAGTCCAGGAGTTCTTCGACTACCTGGACGAGCTGCCCTGGAAAACAACGGGGCTTGACTGGGACGAAATCCCTAACTTGTTCGTCCCATTCGGGGAACGTGACCCCCAGCCCCAGTGGGTGGGCAACTTCTCGAATACCCCGCTCGGAGGCCATAAATACATCATGATCGCCTACGCTCCCGGGCGAGATGGAATCATCGGCGACCGAGACGAAGTCCTGGCCGACCTTGACCTTCTGTATTCCGGGTCACCCGGGCCTCGATATTTCTGCGGGGCAGACGTTACTCAAGGACGCACAATTTTGACAGTCCAAGACTTTGCGGAATTCTCGGACGAGGGCGTAACGGTTCATGCACCGACGGAGTGACGCTTCGACAACTGGATCGCCATGCTTACTCGAAGCCTGCAAGCAGTACATGCGCTCAGCAGGTTCGGCGAACTAGCCTGGTTCAGGCTGCCAGCGGAATACAACGACGTTTACAACTATTATCAGGTTCCCTATATCGGATGGCGCTACAAATCACCCCACAACGAGGTCGCAGAAGTATTTTGCCTCAAAGCACTGTCTGATGTCGATCTGATCATCAAGCGACTAGAGAAGGTCCAGGTCCCAGAAATTCATTAACGGACGACTCGCAAACCGTCATCCGGGCATCCACCAACTGGCCAAAGAGCTGTGAGGCGCGCCATGACAACTCCCCACACGTTCCGCCGGCCTGTGAGGATGCTCCAGATCTACTCCGTGGAGGAGCGGGACGCGGGCTCGGCCGTCTGTGTCGTCCGGTGTGTGGGCGGGGTCGTACGTGCCGGGCAGCGGTTCGCTGTCGGAGGGGGCGAGCGGATAGTGCTCGAGTGGGTTCTGCGTTATGGAAAGCCCGTGAGTCTCCTGGACCCGCCCCATACCGCGCGAGTCCGGTTCACCGGCGACGGGGTGGGCCGCCTGGAGAGGGGATCGTGTGTGCGTCTCGACCAGTGAGGCTGCCCTCTCCGGGACGGTGCTGCGACATCCCGTGCACGGGATCATTTTTGAGCTTCCCTGTCTCGCCGGGGAGTTGGAGCGGGGCGAGCGGTGGTGGCCGTAGCGGGCATGGGTGAGGGAGCCGGCTCCCCAGGGAGCCGGCTCGTGGAGGAGCGGGGGGCGGTCAGTCGCCGTCTTCGAAGTAGGCGTCCAGGACCGCGTCCAGTTGTTCGTCCCATTCCTTGAAGCGGGACCGGGACGAGGCCTCGATCTCGATCGGGTACCAGCGGCGGTCCGGGGTGTGGACCGTGATGGTGTAGCGCTTGCCGAAGCGCGGGGACTCCGACTCCACCGCGGCGATCTCGGCCCAGCCGAACTCGCAGGCCTCCTCGTCCAGGCTGAGGCGGACGCCCTGGTGGTCGGCCACGATCTTCGCGCGGCGGTCGGAGGCTTCGAAGACGGGGCCGTCGGGGGCGGGCTCGGCCGCTTCCGTGGCGGCCTCCTCCGCGCTGTCCTCCTCCGCGCCGTCCTCGTCCGCGGATGCCTCCGGCTCCTGCGGCTCCGGCGGTTCCGCCGCGGCCGTCGGCTGGTCCGGTGCGGCCGTCTCCGGTTCGTCCGGGGCCGACGTCGTCGGCGTCGCGGTCGGGGCCGTGAGGCCCGGGATGAAGGCCGGGTCGAAGCCGGCACCCGCCACGGGCTCGGTCGTCACCGCTTCCGCCTTCAACGCTTCGGTGTTCAACGGTTTGCTGCCTGATCCTATGCGCTGCTCCACGGCGGCAGTATGGACGACTTCCCTGTGCCGGAACCAGTCAGCCCGCGCGTCGCGTCGGCAACTTACGCCGCTCCAGGGGAGTCGAGCACCGCGAGGGCGTCGATCTCGATCAGCAGGCCGGCCGGGAGGCCGACGTAGACCGTGGTGCGGGCGGCGGGCGGCTGGGTGAGGGCCTGGGCCTCGAAGTAGGCGTTGTAGATGTCGTTCATCTCGGCGAAGTGGTCCACGTCCGTGAGGTAGACGCGGAGCATCATCACGTCGTCCCAGCCCGCGCCGCCCTCTTCGAGGATCGCCTTGACGTTGGCGAGGGTCTGGAGCGTCTGCTCGCGCAGGGTGGGTCCGGCCGGGGTCGGGGGCTTGCCCTCCTCGGCGGGCAGGAAGCCGACCTGGCCGGCGACCTGGAGGATGTTGCCCTTGCGCACCCCGTGCGAGAACTTCGCGGGCGGGGTCGTGTGGGTCGGAGGAGTCAGGGCGGTCTTTTCCGTCATGCGAGGTCCTTTGCGGGAGGCATTGCGGGGGTGCATTGCGAGGTTCATCGCAGGGGTTCTTCAAGAAGGGTCGGTCACTGGTGTTCTACCGGAGTACTCCGCGCTGATCGCGTCCGCCGTGCGGCGGACCAGCGGCAGGAGGGCGAGGAGTTCCTCCGCCGTGACGACCACGTTCGGGGCGGACACCGACATCGCGGCGGCCACGCGCCCGTCGGCGCCGCGGACGGGCGCGGCGACGCAGTTGATGGACTCCTCGTGGCCGCCGAGGTCGGCGGCCCAGCCCTGTTCGCGGACCCTGGCCAGTTCCTGGAGGAAGGCGTCGGCGTTCGGGGTCGAACGGGCGGTGTACGAGGGGTAGTCGAGCTTCTCCGCGAGCGCGCGGCGCTCGGGGGCGGGGAGGTCGGCGAGGAGGAGTTTGGCCACGGCGGCCACGGTGAGGGCGACCGGCCTGCCGATGCGTGAGTACATGCGGACCGGGTAGCGGCTGTCGACCTTGTCGATGTAGAGGACCTCCTCGTCGTCGTACACGGCGAGGTGGACGGTGTGGCCGCACTCTTCGTTCAGCCGTACGAGGTGGGGGTGGGCGATCTCGCGGACGTCCAGGTTCTCCATCGCCTCCTGGGCGAGCGCGAAGAGGCGGGCGCCGAGGCGGTAGCGCTGGTCGGACTGGCGGTAGACCAGGCCGTGCTCGTGCAGGGTGCGCAGGAGGCGCAGGGCGGTGGACTTGTGGACGCCGAGGCGGTCGGCGACCCGGCCGAGGTCGGCGGGGCCCTCCGCGAGCAGCGGCAGGATGCTCAGGGCGCGGTCGACGGTCTGGCTCATGGGGTGTTCGCCTCCTCGGGGGCCCACGCGGTCCGTGTCCAGCCGGGGGCGAGTCGCAGTCTTCCCCATGCGGCGTCGTCCAGGGCGACGAGGTGGTCGGCGTGGGCGCGGGCGGGCGGCGCGGCGAGGTCGGTGGGCGCGGTGAGGGCCGCGGCGGCGAAGAGCAGGCCGTGCCGGACCCGGTCGCGGACGGACAGGCCGCGCAGCGTGCCGGAGAGGAATCCGGCGGCGAACGCGTCGCCCGCGCCGACGTGGGCGACGACGTCCACCGCGGGCGCGCGCACGAAGGTCGCGGTGCCGTCGGAGTCCTCCGCGCCGCCGGTGGCCTTGACGCAGGCGGTCGCGCCGCCCCTGCCCTGCTTGATGACGACGGTCGCGGGCTCCGGCAGCGCCGCCAGGATGGCGCGTCCGCCGCGCAGCCCCCAGGCTGCCCGTGCCTCGTCGTCGGCGATGAACACGATGTCCGCGCGCCGCGCCAGCTCCAGGAGCACGCGCGGGCCCTCCGGATGATCACGCCACAGCGCGGGCCGGTAGTTGACGTCGAAGGAGACGAGCGGGCGGCCGGGGCGCGGTGCCGTCAGCTCCCGCAGCAGGGCGAGGCACTCGGCGGAGAGGGCCGCGGTGATGCCCGTCAGGTGCAGCACGCGCCCGGCCAGCACCGCCGCGAGGTCCGTGTTGCCGGTGGACATCACCGACGCCGCCGAGCCCGCCCGGTAGTAGGCCACCTCGTGCGCCCGGGTCGCCCGGTCGGCGGCCGTGCGGAAGTACACGCCCGTGGGCCGCGTGGGGTCGCGGTGGACGGCGGACACGTCGACGCCGTACTCCCCGATGCCTTCCACCAGGCGTTCCCCGAACCCGTCCGCGCCCACTCTGCTCACCCAGCGCGCCGTATGCCCGAAGGCCGCCAGCGCGCACGCCACGTTGGACTCGGCGCCGCCGATCGCGCGGTCGAAGGACGGCACGTCGGCCAGGCGCCCCGGGCGGGTGGGGACGAAGGTGACCATGGACTCGCCCAGCGTGACCACGTCCACGGCCGCGACCCCCGCACCGTCAGCAGCGTCGTCGATGATGGCTCCTGTCGATCCTCCGGGCGGCGGCTCCGTTGACCCGGTGTCGGCGAGATGCTAGACAGCAGTGAGCACTACACGCAATGGGCGTTGCACAGAATGCAACGACATCAGCACACGTCGGCCGAAGAAGGGCTCCCATGGACACCGAAGCGCTCGGCCGTCTGGCCGAGGAACAGGTCGACCACCGCTTCAAGGGCCTGCCGCCGGACGCCCACGGCCTCACCGTCCGGGAGCTGGCCGGCCAGCACCGCAACCTGTTCGGCGCGGACGGCGGATTCACCACCCCCCTGCTCGCCCTCTCCGCCGAGCGCCTCGCGCACAACCTCGCGCTCATGCAGACGTACACCACCCGCCACGGCCTGGCCTTCGCGCCGCACGGCAAGACCTCCATGGCGCCGCAGCTCTTCCACCGCCAGATCGAGCACGGCGCCTGGGGCATCACCCTGGCCGTGCCCCACCAGGTGCGCGTCGCACGGGAGTTCGGCGTCCAGCGGATCTTCCTCGCCAACGAGCTGGTGGACGGCGCGGCCCTGCGCTGGCTCGCCGGTGAACTCGCCGCCGACCCCGGCTTCCGCTTCATCGCTTACGTCGACTCCGTGCGCGGCGTGGAGCTGATGGACGCGGCCCTGCGCGGGGCCGCACGGCCGGTGGACGTGGTCGTGGAGCTGGGCGCGGGCGAGCGGGCCCGTACCGGCGCCCGGACGGAGGCGGACGCGCGGGCCGTCGCCGACGCCGTCGGCCGCACCCGGACGCTCCGGCTCGTCGGCGTGGCGGGGTACGAGGCCCAGGTGCCGGACGCCGACCCGGCGCGGGTGCGCGCGTGGCTGGACCGGCTCGTCGCCCTGGCCGTCGCGTTCGACCGGGAAGGGCTGTTCGAGGGCGCGGACGAGATCGTCGTCAGCGCCGGCGGCAGCGAGTGGTTCGACGCCGTCGCCGACGTCTTCGCCGGGATCCCCGTGCTCTCCCTCCCCGTGCTGAAACTGCTGCGCTCCGGCGCGTACGTCTCGCACGACGACGTGCACTACCGCTCGCTCACCCCGTTCAACCGGGTGCCCGAGGAGGGCGCGCTGGAGCCCGCGTTCCGGTTGTGGGCGCAGGTGGTCTCGCGGCCCTCGGCGACGGAGGCGTTCGCGAACGCCGGGAAGCGGGACGTCTCCTACGACCTCGACCTCCCGGTGGCCCAGGTGGTGCGCCGGGGCGGCGGCGAGCGCCCGGCGGCCGGGATCGAGGTGGCCGCGCTGTCCGACCAGCACCTGTGGCTGCGCACCGGGCCGGACACGGAGATCGAGGTCGGCGACTGGATCGGCTTCGGGCTGTCCCACCCGTGCACGGTCTTCGAGAAGTGGCAGCTCATCCCGGTGGCGGAGGCGGACGGCACGGTGGTCGACTACATCCGCACCTACTTCTAGAGCATCGGGGAGGCCCCGCATGGAAGACCTGGTCGTCCGGGACGCCGAGGTGGTCGACGGCAGCGGCGAGCCGTCGTACCGGGCCGATGTCGTCGTCGACGACGGGCGGATCGTGTCCATCGTCAAGGAGGCCGCGGCGGCCGGGTGCCAGCGGCCGCGGGCCATGCGGGAGCTGGACGCCGAGGGGCTCGTCCTCTCCCCCGGCTTCATCGACATGCACGCGCACTCCGACCTCGCCCTGCTGCGCGACCCCGACCACAGCGCGAAGGCCGCGCAGGGGGTCACCCTCGAAGTGCTGGGCCAGGACGGGCTGTCGTACGCCCCGGTGGACGACCGGACGCTGGCGGAGGTGCGCCGGGCGATCGCCGGGTGGCACGGGTACGGCGAGGACGTCGACTTCGACTGGCGCACGGTCGGCGAGTACCTCGACCGGCTGGACTCCGCCTTCGACGGGCGCGGGATCGCCGTGAACGCCGCCTACCTGATCCCGCAGGGCACGGTACGGGCGCTCGTCATGGGCTGGGAGGACCGGCCCGCGTCCGACGAAGAGAAGCGCCGCATGCGGGAGTTGGTGGCGCAGGGCATGGAGCAGGGGGCCGTCGGACTGTCCTCCGGGCTCACCTACACCCCCGGGATGTACGCCGACGACGCCGAACTGACCGACCTGTGCCGGGTGGTGGCGTCGTACGGCGGCTACTACTGCCCGCATCACCGTTCCTACGGCGCCGGCGCGCTGGCGGCCTACGCCGAGATGGTCGCGCTGGCCCGTGCGGCGGACTGTCCGCTGCATCTGGCCCACGCCACGCTGAACTTCGGCGTGAACGAGGGGCGGGCCGGTGAGCTGCTGGGCCTGCTCGACCACGCCCTGGACGCGGGGGCGGACATCACCTTCGACACGTACCCCTACACCCCCGGCTGCACCACCCTGGCCGCGCTGCTGCCGAGTTGGGCGGGCGCGGGCGGCCCGGCAAAGACGCTGGCCCGGCTCGCGGACCCGGCGGCGGCCGAGCGCATCCGGCGGGAGCTGGAGGTGACCGGCTCGGACGGCTGCCACGGGATGCCGGTGGAGTGGGAGACGGTCGAGGTGTCCGGGGTGGCCGACCCGGCGCTCGGCGCGTATGTGGGACGCACCGTCAGCGAGTTGGCCGGGGAGCAGTCCCGGACCCCGTGGGAGGTCGCCCGGCGGCTGCTGGTCGAGGACCGGCTCGGTACGACCGTCCTCCAGCACGTCGGCCACGAGGACAACGTGCGCGCCCTCATGCGTCACCGCGCCCACACCGGGGGCTCCGACGGCATCCTGCGGGGCGCGAAGCCGCATCCGCGGGCGTACGGCGCCTTCCCGCGCTACCTCGGCCACTACGTGCGGGAGTTGGGCGTGCTGTCGCTGGAGGAGTGCGTCGCCCGTCTCACCGCGCGGCCCGCGGCCCGGCTGCGGTTGCCGGACCGGGGCCTGGTGCGCGAGGGGTACCGGGCGGACCTGGTGCTGTTCGACCCGGAGACGGTCGCGGCCGGCGCCACCTTCGCCGCGCCCCGAGCGCTGCCGACGGGCATCCCGTACGTCCTGGTCGACGGCCGTTTCGTCATCGAGGACGGCAGGCGGACGGACGTGCTCGCGGGCCGGTCCGTCCGCCGGACGCCGAGGTGAGCGCCGTGCCCCGGCCCCTTACGGCTTGGGCAGGGTGCAGCCCGCCGCGGCGAGGTTCAGCTTGTTGCCGGTGGTGAAGCAGGCCGGGATCCCGTACGTCTCCTCGGCGTAGTTGGTGCCCTGGCGGACGGTGACGGTGCCGTTCTCGTCGACCTCGCACGGGTTGTTGACCGTGCAGCGCTCGCCGTCCTCGTTGCCCGTGTTGTTGACGGCGACGACCTTGCCGGTGCTGGTGTCGATGACCGGGGAGCCGGAGGTGCCGCCGATGGTGTTGCAGCTGGAGGTGTAGCGGACCGAGTCCTTCCAGGTCCAGTCGCCCTCCTTCAACTGGTGGACGAAACCGTCGATGTTGCAGCTGTAGGTCGTCTTCCAGTACCCGGAGACGACCTTGATGGCGGCGCCCGCGACCGGGTGGGTGTCGTCGAGGGTGAGCGCGCTGATGCCGTACGAGCTCTTGATCTGCGCGTAGGTGGTGGTGAGGCGGTAGATCGTGACGTCCGTGTCGGTCATCGTGGAGTAGACGACCTGGTTGGCGCGCAGGGTGGCGACCTTGCTGCCGCTGGCGTTCAGCAGGCCAAAGGTACGGCTGGAGGTCTGGCCGGTGATGACCTCGCCGGGGGCGGGGAAGCCGGTCTCCAGGCAGTGGCCGTTGGACAGCACCAGCGCCGGGTCGCTGTCGGCGGAGCCGGGGAGGCGGACGACGGAGCCGGAGCAGTTGCTCAGCGAGACCGTGCCGGCGAAGTTGACGGTCACGGCGGCCGGCTTCGCCTTGGCGGCCGGGGAGCCGGCGGTGAGCGGGGCGGCGACCGCGGGGGCCGCGCCCAGCCCGGCCAGGGCCAGGGCGGACAGCGCGGCAAGGAGAGGCTTGTTCACGTGGGGGTCCCCTCTTACGACGGGGGCGACCGGAGGAAGTTCCGGTCGCCCTTGCTTTGTCATGCGCATTCTCGGCGCAGCGAGGGGACGGGAACAAGGAGCCGGATCAGGCCGTAGGGGTTTCCCTGTGCGACACCTGTGATCAACCCCCTTGATTCCCGGACGACTTGAGAAGGCGTCAGCGGGGGTGCCGGTGACGGCCCCGGCCGCCGGACCAGGAGTACGAGGGGGAGGGGGTGACCGTCGGCGTCGACGGCGGGGTGCCGGCCGCCGTGGGGGGCGGGGCGGAGGTGGTGGTGGGTGCCGGGCTGGACGCGGCGGGGGTGGTGACCTTGGCGGTCGTGGCCGGGGCGGACGCCGTGGGGGCGCCGGCGCCGGAGGACGGTGCCGAGGGGGACGCCGGGGAGGAGGCCGAGGGGGTCCCCGGCGCCGGTTCCCCGGCCTCCGGGTGCGCGCTCGCCGTGGGTTCGGCGCGGTCGCCCTGCTTGTGCCCGGATCCGGCCGGGGAACCCGAGCCCGTCACACCGGCGATCAGCGCGACCGCCCCGGCGACGCCGAGCGCCCCGGCGACGGCCACGAGCCGACGCCGGCCGCCCCTGCGCCGCTGGTCCCGCCGGCGCCGCTCGGCCCGGCCCTCCCCGGACCCCGACGGCGCGCCGGCACCGGGCACCGCCGGGCCGGGCATACCGGGGCCCGACAGGTCAGGCGAACCGGCGCCGGGAGCCGCCGAACCCGGATCCGCCTGCCCGGGATCCACGTGCCCAGGATTCGCGTGCCCGTAGGCGTCCGCACCGGGACCGGCGATCGGGGGCAGCTCCCGTGTCTCGTCGTAGGCGTTCTGCCACCCGTGCGCGACGGCGGGGTCGGTGTACTCCTCGTACGCCGGGGCGGGGCCCGGTCTCGGGTGGTACACGGGCGGGACCGGGGGCTCCGCCCCCGCGCCGGACGCGCGGGGCGCCTCCGACTCGTACTCACGTTCGCTGGACACGACAGCGGATTCTATGGAGACCAGGAGGCGCCGTGGGCGGCCGCCGGAGCGATCCGGGACAAATCCCCGTCTCGCGTGGTGGAAAACACCACCCATGACCGGCCACGGCGGCCTAAGCTCACGCGTATGCAGGTGATCCAGTCGACCAAGCTCGCCAACGTCTGTTACGAGATCCGGGGCCCGGTTCTCGAGGAGGCCATGCGGCTTGAGGCGGCGGGACACCGCATCCTCAAGCTCAACACGGGCAATCCCGCGGCGTTCGGCTTCGAGTGCCCGCCGGAGATCCTTGAGGACATCCTCCGCAACGTCTCCACGGCGCACGGATACGGCGACGCCAAGGGGCTGCTGGCCGCCCGGCGCGCGGTCGTCATGCACAACCAGACCCTCGGCATCGACACGGACGTCGAGCACGTCTTCATCGGCAACGGCGTCTCCGAGCTGATCGTGATGGCGATGCAGGGGCTGCTGGACGACGGCGACGAGGTCCTCGTACCGGCGCCGGACTACCCGCTGTGGACGGCCGCGGTCTCGCTCTCCGGCGGCACGGCGGTGCACTACCGCTGCGACGAGCAGTCCGACTGGATGCCCGACCTCGCCGACATCGAGCGCAAGGTGAGCGACCGCACCAAGGCGATCGTCATCATCAACCCGAACAACCCCACGGGCGCGGTCTACGACGAGGCCGTGCTCAAGGGGCTGACGGACATCGCGCGCCGGCACAACCTGCTGGTCTGCTCCGACGAGATCTACGACAAGATCCTCTACGACGGCGCCACCCACACCCCGACCGCGAAAGTCGCCCCCGACCTGCTGACGCTGACCTTCAACGGCATGTCGAAGGCGTACCGGGTGGCCGGCTACCGGGTGGGCTGGATGTCGATCTCCGGCCCGCGCGCCCACGCCGACTCCTACATCGAGGGCCTGACGATCCTGGCGAACATGCGGCTGTGCGCCAACATGCCGGGGCAGCACGGCGTGGTCGCCGCGCTGAGCGGACGCCAGACGATCCAGGACCTGGTGCTGCCGGGCGGGCGGCTGAAGGAGCAGATGGACACGGCCTACGAGCTGCTGACGCAGATCCCGGGCGTGAGCTGTGTCCGGCCGAGGGGTGCGCTGTACCTCTTCCCGCGGCTCGACCCGAAGGTGTTCAAGATCCGGGACGACCGGCAGATGGTGCTCGATCTGCTGCGCCAGGAGAAGATCATGGTGGTGCAGGGCACGGGCTTCAACTGGCCGGAGCCGGACCACTTCCGCGTGGTCACCCTGCCGAGCGTCGGGGACCTGAAGGACGCGGTGACGCGGATCGGGACCTTCCTGGACGGCTACGGGCAGCCGTGACCCGGAGCGGGCGGCCCCGGCTGTCCGTAGCCGGCGGACCCCGGTCCGTGACTCGACTCAACTTTAGACGAAATCCAAGCTAGGATGGCTTCCTGTAGAGCACAGGAGGCCGTCCCATGTACGAACCGATCCGCACCAAGTCGGTCCACAGCACGACGGCCGGCGCCTCCTCGGACTTCCCCCACCGGTCCCGTGAGGAGGAGCTGGACATCCAGCTCGCCGGGCATCTGTCCGCGCTGCTCGCCGTCACCGACGAGCTGCGCGCGCTGACCCCGTCGGCCGGCCTGGACGCGGCCGCGGAACGGCTGGTCGCGGAGGTGAGCAGGCTGCGCGGAGGCACTCCGCCGCGCGCGACGCCGGCCACCGCCGCCGGGGACCCGGCGGCCCTGCACCGCCGTGCCCACGCCCTGGCCGGGCGCGCCCTGGTGGTCGCCGCCTCCCGCGCCGACACCGCGGCTGCCATCCTCTCCGCCGAGCGCATGGACGCCCACACGGCCGCCCTCGCCGACCCGAGGGAACTCACCACCACCGGCTGATCCCCCGGCACCGGTCTCGGACATGCGCGCGCACCGGACCGGGGCCGCCGCCGTACGCCGTTGTACGGTGCGGACCCCGGTCCGGTGCGGTGCGCTACCGCGGCCGGCCTTCGTGACGACTATTGCTGGTCAGGGCTAGTCGGACCGGCCGCGGAGTTCTCGGGGCTCAGCCCAGGCGCTCGACCAGCGCGCGGTACTGGTCCCACAGCTCCTTCGGCGTGTGGTCGCCGAAGGTGTCGAGGTGCTCGGGGACGAGGGCGGCCTCCTCGCGCCAGACCTCCTTGTCGACCGTGAGCAGGAAGTCGAGGTCGGACTCGGACAGTTCGAGACCCTCGGTGTCCAGCGCGGCCTTGGTCGGCAGCACGCCGATCGGGGTCTCGACGCCCTCGGCCTTGCCGTCCAGGCGCTCCACGATCCACTTCAGGACACGGGAGTTCTCGCCGAAGCCGGGCCAGACGAACTTGCCCTCGTCGTTCTTGCGGAACCAGTTGACGTAGTAGATCTTCGGCAGCTTGGACTGGTCCTTGTCCTTGGCCACGTCGATCCAGTGCGCCATGTAGTCGCCCATGTTGTAGCCGCAGAACGGCAGCATGGCGAACGGGTCGCGGCGCAGCTCGCCGACCTTGCCCTCGGCCGCGGCGGTCTTCTCGGAGGCCACGTTGGCGCCCAGGAAGACGCCGTGGTCCCAGTCGAAGGACTCGGTCACCAGCGGCACCGCGCTGGCGCGGCGACCGCCGAAGAGGATCGCGGAGATCGGCACGCCCTTGGGGTCCTCCCACTCGGGCGCGATGATCGGGCACTGCGAGGCCGGCACGGTGAAGCGGGCGTTGGGGTGGGCGGCGGGGGCCTCGGCGCCCGGCGTCCAGTCGTTGCCCTTCCAGTCGGTGAGGTGGGCCGGGGTCTCCTCGGTCATGCCCTCCCACCAGACGTCGCCGTCGTCGGTGAGCGCCACGTTGGTGAAGACCGCGTTGCCCCACAGGGTCTTCATCGCGTTGGCGTTGGTGTGCTCGCCGGTGCCGGGCGCGACGCCGAAGAAACCGGCCTCGGGGTTGATCGCGTACAGGCGGCCGTCCTCGCCGAAGCGCATCCAGGCGATGTCGTCGCCGATGGTCTCCACGGTCCAGCCGGAGACGGTGGGCTCCAGCATGGCGAGGTTGGTCTTGCCGCAGGCGCTCGGGAAGGCCGCGGCGACGTACTTGGACTCGCCCTGCGGCGGGGTCAGCTTGAGGATCAGCATGTGCTCGGCGAGCCAGCCCTCGTCACGCGCCATGACGGAGGCGATGCGCAGCGCGTAGCACTTCTTGCCGAGCAGGGCGTTGCCGCCGTAGCCGGAGCCGTACGACCAGATCTCGCGCGACTCGGGGAAGTGGGAGATGAACTTGGTCCGGCTGCACGGCCACGGCACGTCCGCCTGGCCGGGCTCCAGCGGGGCGCCCACGGAGTGGACGGCCTTGACGAAGAAGCCGTCCTTGCCCAGCTCGTCCAGGACCGCCTGGCCCATGCGCGTCATGGTGCGCATGGAGACGGCGACGTAGGCGGAGTCGGTGATCTCGACGCCGATCGCGGACAGCGGGGAGCCGAGCGGGCCCATGCAGAACGGGACGACGTACAGGGTGCGGCCGCGCATGGAGCCGCGGAACAGGCCCTGGTCGCCGGAGAAGATCTCCCGCATCTCGGCGGGGGCCTTCCAGTTGTTGGTCGGGCCCGCGTCCTCCTCCTTCTCGGAGCAGATGAAGGTGCGGTCCTCGACGCGGGCGACATCCGTCGGGTCGGAGGCGGCGAGGTAGGAGTGCGGGCGCTTGACCGGGTCGAGTTTCCTGAAGGTGCCCTTGGCCACGAGCTCCTCGCACAGGCGCTCGTACTCGGCCTCGGATCCGTCACACCAGACCACTTCGTCCGGCTGCGTCAGTTCGGCGATCTCGTTGACCCACGAGATCAGTTCCTGATGGCGGGTGGGAACGCTGGTAGCCGAGTTGTCGCGCGCCACGGTTGCTCCTAAGTGAGGGATTTTGTCCTTGTTGCCCCGTGGGGGCTGCGACCCGGACGCTTCACTGTCGCTCATCCGGTGCCGACTGCACTCATTTGATCATCCGCCCGGAGCGCCCATCTGTCCAGGGGGTCTCACAGGTGAGCGACGTGAGGTCGGACACGGTTCCAGCGGTGTTTGCGTTTCCTTTGCGTCTGCCTGAATTCCAGGTGAAGGTCTTTTTGCGCCCGCCCGACCTGGGCATGCCCCTCACATGCGATTTACGGCGGCGTAGGTACCATGCGGCGCATGACTGCGTCCGCCCCCGACGCGCCCAATGACACGCCGGCCGGCGGCCGCGTTCCCCTGGCGCTCTCCTTGCCACATCCGGTCAAGCCGAGGCTGCGCGGCTGGCTGCACCTCGGCATGTTCCCGGCCGTCCTCGTCGCCGGACTCGTGCTCACCGCCCTCGCCGACTCGACCAGAGGCCGCGTCGCCTGCGGGATCTACGTCCTCACGGCCTGCCTGCTGTTCGGCGTCAGCGCGCTGTACCACCGGGGCGACTGGGGCCCCCGGATGGGCGGCCTCCTGCGCCGCCTCGACCACGCCAACATCTTCCTGATCATCGCGGGCACGTACACCCCGCTGACGATGCTGCTGCTGCCCGGCGCCAAGGGCCAGTGGCTGCTGTGGGGCATCTGGGCCGCGGCGGCGGCCGGGATCGTCTTCCGCGTCTTCTGGGTCGGCGCCCCGCGCTGGCTCTACACGCCCTGCTACATCGCGATGGGCTGGGCGGCCGTCTTCTTCCTGCCCGACTTCATGCGCACCGGCGGCATCGCCGTACTGGTCCTGGTGATCGTCGGTGGGCTGCTCTACAGCGCGGGCGGCGTCGTCTACGGCTTCAAGCGGCCGAACCCGTCACCGCGCTGGTTCGGCTTCCACGAGGTCTTCCACTCCTTCACGCTCGCGGCGTTCGTCGTGCACTACGTGGGCATCTCGCTGGTGGCGTACCAGCACGCGTAAGCCCTCCTTCCGTCTCCCCGCGGCCACGGCTCACACGAGCCGTGGCCGTTTCCGTGCCGCCATGCCATGCCGTGCCCCCGACGAGCGGGGCCCGGCCATGGCCCCGCCCGCCGCCGATGCCGGACAATGACCGGCATGACGGCCGCACGCCCCACCAGCACCTCTCCCACCCGTGGGCGCTCCGAAGGCCCCCGCCCCGGCCTGCGGGAGCGCAAGAAGACCAGGACCCGGGAGGCGATCCGCAGGGCGGCGTACGCCCTGATCGAGGAGCAGGGGTACGACGCCACGACGATCGACCAGATAGCCGACCGTGCGGAGGTGTCGCCGTCGACCGTCTTCCGGTACTTCCCGGCCAAGGAGGACATCGTCCTCACCGACGAGTCCGACGCGGTCGTCCTGGAGGAGATCAGGCGGCGGCCCGCCGAGGAGCCGTGGCCCGACGCCGTCCGGCACGCGCTGCGACGCGCCGTACAGGCCGGGCTCGACGAGGACCCGGAGGTCTCCCGGCTGCGCACCCGGCTGCTGGTCCAGGTCCCCGCGGTGCGCTCGCGGATGACGGAGAGCCTGGCGGCGACCGGCCGGGTGCTCTGCCAGGCCATCGCCGAGCGCACCGGCCAGGACCCCGGCGGCCTGGAGGTGCGGGTCTACGCCATGTCGCTGATCGGCGGCCTGATGGAGACGACCATGTACTGGGCCGAGCACGGCCACCAGGACGACCTGCGGGACCTGGTCGACCGCACCCTGGACGTCCTGGAGCACGGCCTGCCGGGCACCGAAAACCACTGAGACCCGCCCGGCCTCCCGTGCCATGCTGACGGGGTGAACGGAACCGAGATCCACGTCGAAGTCGCCCCCGAGCTGCACCTGTTCGTCCCATCGGCCCGGCGCGCCGGCGCCACCCCGCTCGGCACCGACGGCGTCTCGACGCTCGGCCATGTCATCGAGTCCCTCGGCGTGCCGCTGACCGAGGTCGGGGCGCTGGTCGTGGACGGCCGCGAGGTGCCGGTCTCGCACGTCCCGCGGGCGGGCGAGAGCGTGCGCGTCCGGGCGGTGACGCGCCCCCAGCGGGTCCCCGGCGCCCCGCTCCGCTTCCTCCTCGACGTCCACCTCGGCACCCTGGCCCGCCGGCTGCGGCTGCTCGGCGTCGACACCGCCTACGAGTCCACCGACATCGGCGATCCGGCGCTGGCCACGCGCTCGGCGGCCGAGAAGCGGGTCATGCTCAGCCGCGACCGGGGGCTGCTGCGCCGCCGCGAACTGTGGGCCGGCGCGTACGTCTACAGCACCCGGCCCGAGGAGCAGCTCCAGGACGTCCTCGGCCGGTTCGCCCCCGACCTGCGCCCCTGGACCCGCTGCACCGCCTGCAACGGCCTGCTGCGCGGCGCCACCAAGGAGGAGGTCGCCGACCAGCTCAAGGGCGGCACCCAGCGGTCGTACGACGTCTTCGCCCAGTGCACGACCTGCGGGCGCGCGTACTGGAAGGGCGCGCATCACGACCAGTTGGAGGCGTTCGTGGAGCGGGCGTTGAGCATGGGTACCCAGGGGAGTACTCAGGGCGGTTGAGTAGCCGGGCCGGTCCCGGTGACCGGGGCCGCGCGGTGGGATGAACGCATGAACACCACGACTCCGCAGCCGGTCACCCTCACCCCGCCGCAGAAGGACCGCTTCCTCAGCGGCTGGGCCGTCGCCGGGCTGCTCCTGCTGCTGCCGACCGTCGTCCTGTCCTGGCTGGTCGTGCTCTCGGGCGAACGCGGCACCCAGTGCCTGATGTACGGCGAACAGTGCTCGACGATTCCCGGCTCGGCGCTCTACGCCGCCTTCTTCCTGGCCCTCGCCGCGGGCATCGTGGCGCTGGCCTGGCCCAGGGGCCGGGGGACGTACGCCCGGGCCTGGGCCGTGCTCGTGCAGTGGGGCGCGCAGCTCGTGCTGGGGGCGCTGATCCTCAGCGGGGCCTGACGCCTGCGGATCAGGAGCCGCCGAGGGCCGTGCGCAGCCGGTCCGGGTCGGTGGTCGGGGCGTCGCAGGTGAAGTCGCGGCAGACGTAGGCGGCCGGTGCGCCCGACACGAGCGGACGGTCGGCGAGCAGCGGGAACTCCTCGCTGTCCGGGGTGCCCACGGCGACGACCGCGCCCGGGGCGGTGCCCAGGAGCGCCGCACGGTGCAGGGTGGTCGTCGCCGGGTCGGTGAGGGACGGGCCGACGACCGCGACCTCCCGCGGCCCGTCGAGCAGTGCCTCGGCGACGGCGAGCCCCCAGCCGATGAAGCGGGGCACGCGCGGACCGAGGGCCTGTACGACGCCCAAGGCCCGTTCGGCGGCGGTCCGATGGGCCTCGGAGCCGGTCTGCGCGGCGTAACCGAGCAGCGCGCCCGCGGCGGCCGTCCAGCCGGACGGGGTGGCGTTGTCGGTGGGGTCCTGGGGGCGGCGGATGAGCTGTTCGGCGTCGGCGGCGGTGTCGTAGAGCGCGCCGGTCCCGGGGTCGGCGAACCGGTCGAGCACATGGCCGAGGAGCAGCCCGGCGAAGTCCAGCCAGACACCCTCGCCGGTCACGGAGGCGAGGGCGAGGAAGCCCTCGGCGACGTCGGCGTAGTCCTCCAGGACACCGGAGTTGGGGCCGACCCGGCCGTCCCTGCTGGTGCGGGCGAGCCGGCCGTGCTCGTCGAGGTGCACGCGGACCAGCAGGTCGGCGGCGCCGAGGGCGGCCTCGGTCAGGTCGGGGCGGTCGAAGTAGGCGCCGGTCTCGGCGAGCGCGGCGATGGCGAGCCCGTTCCAGGCGGCGACGACCTTGTCGTCCCGGCCGGGCGCGGGCCGCAGCGCGCGGGCGTCGAGCAGCCGGCGCTTGACGGAGGCGATCCGGTCGGCGTCGAACACGCCTTCGTCCTGCGGGAGTTGGAGGACCGACTGGCCGTGCTCGAAGGTGCCTTCCTCGGTGACGCGGAAGAACTGGGCGGCGAGCCGGGCATCCTCCTCGCCGAGGACCTCGGTCAGCTGCCGCGGCGTCCAGACGTAGTACGCCCCCTCGACGTGCCGTCCGCTGCCGTCGTCGCTGTCGGCGTCGAGCGCGGAGGCGAACCCGCCTTCGTTCGTGCGCAGTTCGCGGACCATGAAGTCCGCGGTCTCCAGGGCGACCCGGCGGGCGAGACCGGAGCCGGTGGCCCGCCACAGGTGCGCGTACACGCGGCACAGAAGGGCGTTGTCGTACAGCATCTTCTCGAAGTGCGGCACGAGCCAGTCGCGGTCGACGGAGTAACGGGCGAACCCGCCGCCGAGCTGGTCGTAGAGGCCGCCGCGGGCCATGCGCTCGCAGGTGTCCCGGGCCATCTGGAGCGCGCCCTCGGCCCCGGTGCGCGCGTGGTGGCGCAGCAGGAACTCCAGCACCATGGACGGCGGGAACTTGGGCGCGCCGCCGAATCCGCCGCGCTGCGGGTCGTATTCGCGGGTCAGCCCGAGCAGCGCCTGGGCCAGTTCCTGCTCCCCGGGCGGCCGCGTCCCCTGCGGGCCGATCTCCCGCTGCGCCAGGTCCCGCACGATCTTCCCGGCGACCTCGCCGACCTCGTCCCGCCGGGTGCTCCACGCCTGCTGGACCCCCTCCAGCACCTGCCGGAAGGACGGCATCCCGTGCCGGGGCGCGGGCGGGAAGTAGGTGCCGAAGTAGAACGGTTCGGCATCCGGCGTGAGGAACACGGTCATCGGCCAGCCACCCCGCCCGGTGGCGGCCTGCACGGCCTCCATGTACACGGCGTCGACGTCGGGCCGCTCCTCGCGGTCGACCTTGACGCTGACGAAGTGCTCGTTGAGGTACTCGGCGGTGTCCTGGTCCTCGAAGGACTCGTGGGCCATCACATGGCACCAGTGACAACTGCTGTACCCCACACTCAGCAGCACCGGTCTGCCGCTCCTGCGCGCCTCCTCGAAGGCCTCGGCCGACCAGGGCCACCAGTCGACGGGGTTGGCGGCGTGCTGCAGCAGATACGGCGACGTCTCATGGGCCAGTCGGTTCACCGTTCCACTCTCCCACGGTGCGGGCGGCGCCGTGGTGACGGATCGACGCCGGGCGTGCCCTCTCGGCGCAGCGGGCGGTCCGCCGGTCGGTTCGCCGGTCGGAGCCGGGCGGCCTGTCGGTCGGTTCGCCGGTCAGGAGGCGGCCGGTTCGCCGGTGGTCAGGAGCCGGCCGGTTCGCCGCTCCGCTCGTCCGCGGGCTCCGGCACCGCGTAGTAGCGCATCAGCATCGGGCGCGCGCCCTCCGGGGCCTCCTCGCGGGGATGGCCGTAGCGGTCCAGCAGGGCGCGGTAGTCACGCGTGAACGAGAGCAGTTCCTCGCGGGTCATCCAGGTGCCGTGGCGCTGGACCTGGGCCCAGCCGTCGGGGCCGCGGTATTGCTGGTGGGCGCGGTGGTACAGGGCGGTGTCGAACTCGATCTTGAGGTGGGCGAGTCGGGCGGCGGCCGCGTACTCGTCCGGGGCCATGGCGGCCGGGTCCGGCGTGGTGTGCCGGAAGGGCAGCGCCCGCCACCAGCGCTCGCGGCCGCCGGACTTCTCCGGGATCTCCTCGATGAGCCGCTGATCGGCGAGTCTGCGCAGGTGGTAGCTGGTGGTGCCGGAGCTTTCGCCGAGTTCGCGGGCCAGCACCGTGGAGTTCGCCTCGCCGTGCCGGCCGAGGTATTCGAGGATCCGGCGGCGCAGGGGGTTGCCCAGGGACTTGTAGAGCGCGGTGCGCTCCAGGCTGGTCATCTCGGGCAGGCCGTCGGTCATGCGGAAACGGTAACCCTGAGAACCCTGAGACGTCCCTGACGTTTGCCGAATTCTCTTTGCAGAATTTTCTCTGCGATCTACTGTGGCAGAGCCGGGTCGAAGACGGCCGCGGTTCCGGGGAGGTCTGGGAGGGGGCGGAGCGTGACGGCGAGGAAGAGGTGGACGCTGATCGGGCTGGGCGCGGCGGCGGTCCTGCTGGTGCCGTGGATGGCGGTGCTCGCGGTGACTCTGCCCGGCCGCACCACGGTGAACCACTGGCCGCTGGCCTGGATCGGCCTCGACGTCCTGATGGCGGCGGGCTGCGCGGCCACGGCCCTGCTCGGCCTCCGCGCCGACCCCCGGGCCCGCCTCACCGCCTCCGCCACGGCGTCCACGGCGGTCCTCGACGCATGGTTCGACATAACCACCGCGGGCACGGGCACGGCCCTGTTCCAGGCGGTGGGGTGCGCGGTGGCGGAGGGAGCGCTGGCGGGGGCGTGCGTGTACCTGGCGCTGGGCAAGGGGCGGTGCCGGGCGCGGGTGTCGTCGTAGCTCCCGGCGCACCCGGTCTCGCCGAGGCGGGGCGCACGCCCGGGGCCGGCCTGCGGGCCCGGCGGCTGTGCATGCCTCCGGACCGCCGCGCCCCGTGAGGAGACGGGGACGGCGGTTCCGGCGGACGGCTGACCTACCCTGTGCGGCCCCCGGCTCGGAGGACCGAGGCTCGGGGTCCGCGGCTCCAGGGTCCGGGCCCGGGGCGCGTGGCCCGGGGCTCATGGGCCGGGGCTCATGGCCCA
Source organism: Streptomyces sp. NPDC048106 (assembly GCF_040706415.1). NCBI lineage: Bacteria > Bacillati > Actinomycetota > Actinomycetes > Kitasatosporales > Streptomycetaceae > Streptomyces > Streptomyces sp. NPDC048106. Next base: position 70,241 of record NZ_JBEZND010000013.1, read on the forward strand.
GGGCCAGGTCAGCCCGGGATCAGCTTCGCGGGGCCGGGGAGTCGGCCGGGCGGCCGTCCGTGCCGGTCTCGGCGGGCTCCTTGAAGTCGACCTTCCGCATGTGCTTGCTCATCGACTTCATGAGGCCCCACACCGCCACCGCCATCACCGCGAACACGATGAAGCCGAGGACACCGGGGGTGACCTTGTTCTGGTCGAGATCGGCGAGGGAGACGAGGTCCGTCGCTGCCAGGCTCACGCTTGCACTCATGTCAGGCATTGTCCCGGATGCCCGCGAAGAGGTCGTCCTCGGGGAGGGAGGTGTCCACGAGCGACTTCGCCAGTTCGTACTCCTCCGTGGGCCAGACCTCCTTCTGGAGCTCCATCGGCACCCGGAACCAGCCGCCGTCCGGATCGATCTGCGTGGCGTGCGCGATCAGCGCCTTGTCGCGGATCTCGAAGAAGTCCGCGCAGGGAACGTGCGTGGTCAGGGTGCGCTCGGTGCGCTCCATCTCGTTCCAGCGCTTGAGCCACTCCCCGTACGGCGACTCCAGGCCGCGGTCGAGCATCGCCTGGTGCAGGGCCTCGGTGCGGGGGCGGTTGAAGCCCTGGTTGTAGTAGAGCTTCAGCGGCCGGTGGGCGGGGCCGAACTCCTCCTCGGGGTACTTCTCGGTGTCCGCCGCGCCTTCGAACGCCACCATGGAGATCTTGTGGGTCATGATGTGGTCGGGGTGCGGGTAGCCGCCGTTCTCGTCGTAGGTGGTGATCACCTGCGGGCGGAAGGAGCGGATCTGGCGCACCAGCTCGCCGGCCGCCTTGTCGACGTCCTCCAGGGCGAAGCAGCCCTCGGGCAGCGGCGGCAGCGGGTCGCCCTCGGGCAGCCCGGAGTCCACGAACCCGAGCCACTCCTGCTCGACGCCCAGGATCTCGCGGGCCTCGTCCATCTCCTTGCGGCGCACCTCGTGGATGTTCGCCTCGATGTAGGGGTCGCCCTGGAGCTTCGGGTTGAGGATGGAGCCGCGTTCACCGCCGGTGCAGGTCACCACCAGCACGTCCACCCCCTCGGACACGTACTTCGCCATGGTGGCCGCGCCCTTGCTCGACTCGTCGTCGGGGTGCGCGTGAACGGCCATCAGTCGCAGCTGGTCAGTCAAGACTCAATCCTCGGTAGGTCGGCGCCCCCAAGGCTCAGGGCGCAATCGAAGGCTTCTATAGTGACCGAATCGGGGGGCGATTAATTCCGCGGAGAGGACGATCATGAGTACGGCGAGCACGGGGCTGCCCACGGGCCGCTACGGCCGCTCCTCTGACGAGCGTGCCGACCGCAAACTCAAGATCGCCGCCATGGTGCTCGGCGTCGTCCTGCTGGCCGGTGTCGGTTACTTCGCGTACCACTACATCGTGCAGACGAAGATCAGCGCCCAGGTGATCACCTTCGACGCCACGGACAACACGGTCAAGGCGCACCTGGAGGTCCACAAGGACGCCGGGAGCGACGGTTACTGCACCCTGCGTTCCCAGTCGGCCGACGGTGCCGAGGTCGGCCGCGCCGACTTCCACTTCACCGGTCCGGCCACGCGTATCGACAAGGTCGTCACGCTGCGTACGACGGCCCGCGGCACCACCGCCGAGCTGCTGGGCTGCCACAGCGGCTGACACGCCGGCCATCTCGTCGGCCCCCTCGTCGGCCGACACGCCGGACCGCCCCGCCCCGCCGCCCCTTCACCCGGAATGCGGACGGCCCGGCCTGCGTTGATGTGAATCTGATGGCTTATGTCCTCCCCCTTCCGCCGATGAATTGTTAGGCTCGTGGTTTCGCCCATCCATGAGGGAACATTCTTCTGGGTAGGGCGATGCTTTGTATTCCCAGTACCGACGAGGAGCACCCTGTGACCCAGACCAGCGAGAACGTCACCTGGCTGACCCAGGAGGCGTACAACAAGCTCAGGGACGAGCTTGCGTACCTTACTGGTCCTGCGCGCACCGAGATCGCCGCCAAGATCGCGGCCGCGCGCGAGGAGGGCGACCTGCGCGAGAACGGCGGGTACCACGCTGCCAAGGAGGAGCAGGGCAAGCAGGAGCTGCGTGTGCGGCAGCTGACCCAGCTTCTCGAGAGCGCCAAGGTGGGCGAGGCCCCGGCCTCCGCCGACGGCGCCGTCGCGCCGGGCATGGTCGTCACGATCGCCTTCGACGGTGACGAGGACGACACCATGACGTTCCTGCTCGCCTCCCGCGAGTACGCGAGCTCGGACGTCGAGACGTACTCGCCGCAGTCGCCGCTGGGGGCCGGTGTCATCGGCCACAAGGTCGGCGAGGACGCGGAGTACGAACTGCCGAACGGCAAGAAGGCCTCGGTCCGCATCCTGAAGGCCGAGCCCTACAACGGCTGAGCCCCCGCGAACCACCGAGACCCCCGGCCGTCAGCGGACGCCGGGGGTCTTTTCGCGGCCGTACCCCGTACGTCGTACGGCGGCTCAGGAGATGACCGTGTAGCCCGCGTCCCGCAGGCACCGGCCCAGCTCGGCGCAGTGCGCCGGGCCCTTCGTCTCCAGGTGGAGTTCGACCTCCACCTCGCTGAGCCCGAGCCGGGGGTCGGTGCGGACGTGGCTGACGTCGAGGACGTTGGCGTCCACCTCCGACAGCACCCCGAGGAGGGTGGCGAGAGCGCCCGGACGGTCGGGGAGCCGCAGCCGTACGGCCAGGTAGCGGCCCTGCGCGGCCATGCCGTGCCGCAGGACCCGCTGGAGCAGCACCGGATCGACGTTGCCGCCCGACAGGACGGCGACGACCGGGCCCTCGAAGGCGTCCGGGGCCGCGAGCAGCGCCGCGACCGGGCTCGCGCCGGCCGGTTCCACGACCAGCTTGGCCCGCTCCAGACACAGCAGCAGCGCGGCGGAAAGCTGGTCCTCGGTGACCGTGCGCACCTCGTCCACCAGCTCGCGGATGATGCCGAACGGCACCGCCCCCGGCTTGCCCACCTTGATGCCGTCGGCCATCGTGGCCGGGTTCGCCACCGCGACCGGGTGCCCGAGGGCCAGCGAGGGCGGATAGGCCGCGGCGCCCTCCGCCTGGACGCCGATGATCCGCACGTCAGGCCGGACGGCCTTCACCGCGACCGCGATCCCGGCCGCCAGTCCCCCGCCGCCGACCCCGACGACGATCGTGCGCACCTGCGGGCACTGCTCCAGGATCTCCAGGCCGACCGTGCCCTGGCCCGCGATGATGTCCGGGTGGTCGAAGGGGTGGATGAACACCGCGCCGGTGCGGGCCGCGTAGTCCTGGGCTGCGGCCAGCGTCTCGTCCACCACCTGGCCGGTGAGGCGCACCTCGGCGCCGTACTCCCTGGTCGCGCTGACCTTGGGCAGCGGGGCGCCGTGGGGCATGAACACGGTGGCGTGCACGCCCAGCAGCGAGGAGGCCAGGGCGACGCCCTGCGCGTGGTTGCCGGCACTCGCGGCCACCACCCCGGCCGCCCGTTCCTCCGGCAGCAGCCCGGCGATGCGCACATAGGCGCCGCGCAGCTTGAACGAGCCCGTGCGCTGGAGGTTCTCGCACTTGAGCTGCACCGGGGCGCCGACCAGCTGGGACAGGTGCCGGCTGCCCTCCATCGCGGTCGCCCGCGCCACGCCCGAGAGCATCTTCCGGGCCCCGCGTACGTCGTCCAGGGTGACGGAACGCAAGGGGTGGGTGGTGCGGTGGTTCATCTCTCCAGCATCGCAGTTCGTCGTGTCGTACGACGGACGCGACCAAGGGCCAAGACGGGTTTGCGCAGCGCCGGTACGGCCCGGCGCCGGGCCGCGTACCCTGTCCCCCAACCTTGCAGCCCTTCATGAAGCGAGCCTCCGGCCATGCCCACAACACCTGAAATGTCGATGGACATGACGACCGTCGGTGATCCCGGTCTTCTCGACTCCCTCCAGCACGAGGTGGCGGTGTTCGCCCGCCGAGCCGAACAGACGCGGCTCGGCGGTGTCGGGCAGGTGCGCAACTCCATGGACCGCGCCGCGTACCTGCTGCTCAACCGCCTCGACAAGGAGGGCCCGATGGGCGTCAAGGCGCTCGCCTCGGGCATGGGCATCGACTCCTCCACGGTCACCCGGCAGGTGGCCCCGCTGGTCGACACCGGCCTCGTCAAGCGCACCTCGCACCCGGAGGACGGCCGCGCGGTGGTGCTCCAGCTGTCCCCGCGCGGCGCCGCCCGGCTGGCGGAGGTGCGCTCCTCGCGGCGCCGGCTGATGGCCGAGTTGACCGAGGACTGGGCGCCGGAGGAACGCGAGCAGTTCCGGACGCTGCTGACCCGCTTCAACCACGCCCTGTCGGAGCGGGCCCAGGGGAGGCATCCCGAGTCTTGACCCACGGCCCGCGCTGGCCTCATATGAGACCCGTGGTCCTGCGTCGTACGCGATTCACCTGTCCCGTACCGGACAGGGCCCCGTGACGGGGAGGCGTTTTGCGGGATCGGCAGGTGTCCAGACAAGACGGCCGGGCCCAGGAGTTCGAGGCATTCGTGGCGGGCGCGGCCGGGCGGCTGCTGCATGCCGCCACACTGCTCACCGCGGAGGCGCGGGACGCCAACCCGCGCGCGCGGCGCCTGCTGACGCTGGCGCTCGGCCACACCTACGCCCGCTGGCACCGGCTGCGCGGCGAGGACCCGTACGACTGCGCCCGCCAGTTCCTCGCCGTCCGCTTCGCGCGCACGACCTGGCACCGGCACCGCCTCTTCGGCCGCGACAGGCCGGCCCCGTGCGGCCCGCTCGGCGCGCTGAGCCCGCAGGAGCGGCTGGTCCTGGTGCTGCGGATGTACGAGGGGGTCGCCGAGGAGCAGACGGCGGCGCTGCTCGGACTGACCGCGGAACGCGTGCACACGGTCTGCGACCGGGCCACGTCCCTGGTGCTGCACCCGGTCCGGCCGGCCGGTCCGCGGGCGGCGAACGCGAAGGTGGCACCGTCATGAGCACGCCGAGACAGCGGAACACGGGGAGGCCGGCGTGAACCGGGCCGAGCGGGAGGCCGCCGTACGGCGGGTCATGGGCGAACGGCCGGTACGGGTGCCACCGGAGCTGTACCCGGACGCGGTGCGGCGCGGCGAGCGGCTGCTGCGGCGCGGACGGCTGGCGCGCCGGACGATGTGGCTGCTGGTGGGCCTGGCGGCGGTGGCGTTCGCGGTGTGGGCGGCGTACGCCCACCCGTGGGTGGAGCCGCCCTCGCAGACGACTCCACCGGTGGACGACTGGTGACCGGGCCGGACGACCCGGCCGGTGCCGTCCGGGCCAGGACCTGGCGCGGGTCCCGGCCGAGGGCCTGGCGCGGGTCCCGGCCGAGGGCCTGGCGCAGGTCCTACCCGAGGGCCTGGCGCAGGTCCTCCAGCAGGTCGTCGACGTTCTCGATGCCGACGGAGAGGCGGACGAGGTCGGCGGGGACCTCCAGGGCCGAGCCGGCCGCGGAGGCGTGGGTCATCCGGCCGGGGTGCTCGATCAGGGACTCGACGCCGCCGAGCGACTCGCCGAGGGTGAACACCTTGGCGCGGTTGCACACCTCGACGGCCGCCTCCTCGCCGCCCTCGACGCGGAAGGAGATCATGCCGCCGAAGGCGCGCATCTGCTTGGCGGCGACCTCGTGCCCGGGGTGCTCGGGCAGGCCCGGGTAGAGCACGCTGGTCACGCGGGCGTGCCGGCCGAGCATGTCGGCGACCTTGGTGGCGTTCTCGCTGTGCCGGTCCATGCGCACCGCGAGGGTCTTGGTGCCGCGCAGCACCAGCCAGGAGTCGAAGGGGCCGGCGACGGCGCCCATCGCGTTCTGGTGGTAGGCCAGCTCCTCGCCGAGCGTCTGGTCGGAGACGATCAGGGCGCCGCCGACGACGTCCGAGTGGCCGCCCATGTACTTGGTCAGGGAGTGCACGACGACGTCCGCGCCGAGCGACAGCGGCTGCTGGAGGTAGGGCGTGGCGAAGGTGTTGTCCACCACGAGCCGGGCGCCCGCGTCGTGGGCGACCTGGGCGACGGCGGCGATGTCGGTGATGCCGAGCAGCGGGTTGGAGGGCGTCTCCACCCAGACGGCCTTGGTCCGCGGGGTGATCGCGGCCCGCACGGCGGCCGGGTCGCTGGTGTCGGCGACGGACCACTCCACGCCCCACCGGGTGGCGACCTTGGAGAAGAGGCGGAAGGTGCCGCCGTAGGCGTCGTTCGGGATCACCACGTGGTCACCGGGGGTGAGCAGCGTGCGCAGCAGGGTGTCCTCGGCCGCGAGACCGGAGGCGAACGCGAGGCCGCGGTTGCCGCCCTCCAGGGCGGCGAGGTTCTCCTCGAGGGCGGTACGGGTCGGGTTGGCGCTGCGGCTGTACTCGTAGCCGCCGCGCAGTCCGCCGACGCCGTCCTGCTTGTAGGTCGAGACCTGGTAGATGGGCGGGACGACCGCGCCGGTGAGGGGATCCGCGGTGTTGCCCGCGTGGATCGCGAGGGTCTCGAAGTGCTGACTGATGTGCCTGTCGCTCATGTGCACCGAGCGTAGTGCGCCCGGCGCGATCCTGGCGCCCGGTCGTGGCGGCGGGTGCCGGTCGGAGGGATATCCCTGTGTCGGGTGTCATGCTCCGGATCGGAGTTGTCCACAGGCCGGGCGGCGAGGTTGTCCACAGGCCGACGGCGGCGTTGGTCAATTGCCGGTGGTGTCTGGAACGCTTGGGGCATGGCGATTCTCTGGCTGCCCCTGGCACTGCTCATGCTGGGCTTCGTGCTGCTCCCTCTCGTGCGGCGCAGGCGCGGGATGATCGAGCAGGTGCACCCGGACCACCCGGACGCCGCCGACCCCGCGCACTACGGCTTCCTGCGCGAGGAGGAGCTGGACGTGCGCCTGCCCGGCCCGGACAAGGACCTGCTGGACGCGCTGGAACTGGTGCAGCGCACCCGCGACTACACGGCGGCGGCCCAGTTGCTGGCCGGCACCGAGACGGCGGGCGAGCTGCGCTGGCAGCGGGTGCAGGCCCTGGCCGGCGCGGCCGCGCTGGAGCTCGAACAGCGTCCTGGCGGGGTGCACGAGACGCCGGGCGGCCAGTGGCTGCGGGTGTGGCGGGCCGAGCGGCCCGAGGACGCGGGCGGTGCCGCCGTGCACGCGGAGTTCCTGGTGCAGCGGGCCTGGCGGGCGTCCACGGCCGGCTCGGAGGACTTCCGGCTCCTCCTGGAGGAGGCCCGGGAGGTGTGCGGGCAGGCGGCCGGGCTGGCGCCCGCCGACCCGGTGCCGCACATCATCGAACTGGCCGTAGCCCGTGGACTCGGCGTCCCCCGTGACGAGTTCGAGCGGCTGTGGCTGAAGGTCCTCGACCGCGCCCCGCACCACATGGGCGCGCACCTGGCCGCGCTCGCCTACTGGTGCGAGAAGTGGCACGGCTCGCGCGAGCAGGCGTACGCCTTCGCCGAGGCGGCCGCGGCCCGCGCCCCGCGGGGCTCGCTGCTGTCCGCGCTGCCGCTGTTCGCGGTGTTCGAGCACCTCCCCGAGGTGAACCTGGTGCTGAGCCTCTACCAGAGCGAGGTCATCACCAAGGCGATCCAGGGCGCGCTGCACGCGGCGCACGAGGCCTCGGCCACCGACCCGGCGCTGCCGCACGTCCGCCACCTGCTGGTCTTCTTCCTGGTCCGCGCCGAGCGCTGGGCTGAGGCCATGCACGAGCTGATACGCGTCGACGGCCATGTCGGCGCCCTGCCCTGGACGCTGGCGGCCGATCCGGCGGCCGAGTTCGCCGTCTTCCGCGCGCTGGCGGTGGCGGGGTACGAGGCCAACGGGGGCAGCCCGGCGAGCCTGCCCGGCTGACCCGCCCCGCCGTCACTCCCGCCGTCACAGGCCCCCGCCGCCGCGTCGGTCACAGGGCACCCACAGAAACCCCATTGCCCTCCTGACCTGCGGTAGGGCATACTCCGGCATCCCCCCACACCGCACCACGCGCGCGCCGGCGACCGTCGCGCTCCCGTGCTGCACCCGTCCCGTTTTCCGTTTCCGAGGTCCTGTGGGGGGATCCGCCCGATGGGCGCAACTCTGCGCGCGCTGCGTGCTCTTGTGCTGCTGCTCGGCTTCTATCTGCTGAGCCTGGTCCTGCTGGCCGCGCTGGCCGGTGCCGACGTCGCCGCCTTCCGGTGGGGGCACGGCCCGGCGGTGGCGAAGCTCGGTTTCGTCACGGTGCTGCTGGCCATCCCCGTCGTGCGCGGCATGTTCATGCTGCGCACCCCGAAGGGCGAGGACAGCCCCGGGATCGACGTCACCGAGGCCGACGAGCCCCGGCTGTGGGCGCTGGTGCGCGAGGTCGCGGCGGCGGCCGGCACCCGCGCCCCCGACCGGATCCGGCTCACCGGCGAGGTCAACGCGGCGGTCAGCGAGGACCCGCGGCTGCTCGGTCTGCTCCCCGGGCCGCGCCGCCTCTACCTGGGCGTGCCGCTGCTGACCGGGCTGACCGAGGCACAGTTGAGGGCCGTACTCGCCCATGAGTACGGGCACTTCACCGGGGGCGACACCCGGCTGTCCGCGCTGGTGGTGCGCGGCCGGGTGCAGCTCGGGCGGGTCATCGCGCAGTTCAACGAGCGAGCGGACGGCAAGGTGGCCGCCGAGCGGGCCAGGCAGGAACAGGCCGCGGCCAGGCGGGTCACGAAGGGCAAGAAGGCGAAGAAGGTCGACACGTCGGGCTCCGGGGCGACGTACCGGATGATGGCGTCGATCTACAACCAGTACGCCAAGCTCTACCTGCGCGCCTCGCTGTCCACGGCGCGGGCGCAGGAGTTCGCCGCCGACCAGGTCGCCGCCCGGATCGCGGGGCGCGACGCCATGGCCGCCACGCTGCGGGAGATCCCGGTGCTGGCCGCCTCGCACGGCTTCTACCTGGACTCCTACGCCACGCTGGGGCTCGGGGCCCGGCTGCTGCCGCCGCGCGGTGAGTTCTTCGGCGGTTTCGGCGCACTGCTGGCGGCGCGTACCGAGGAGTTGGAGGGACTGCGCCGGGAGCTGCCAGAGGAGCCGGCGTCGCCGTACGACTCCCACCCGCCGATCGCGGAGCGGGTGCGGCGGATCGAGGCGCTGCCCGCCGACGGCCGCGCCCGCGAGGCGACGGGCCCGGCGCTCGCCGTGCTCACCGACCCGGCGCGCACCCTGGCCGTGCTGGAGGACGCCGTCCTGACCGACGAGGTGCTGGGCTACGGGCGCGCCACCGGCTGGCCGGAGCTGCTGAACGCCTCGATGGCCTCGGGCCTGTCGTCGGCGCGCACCCCGTTGCACCAGGCGCTGGCCGCCCACACCGGGCAGCCGGCGACGCTGGCGGCGCTGCTGGATCTCGTGGACGCGGGCGGGCTGTGGCGGCTCGCGGAGCGGCTGCCCCTGTCGGCGGAGGCGAAGGCGGCACGGGGGCGGGCGTTCCGCGAGTTCGCCCGGCCGGTGCTGCACCGGTCGCTGCGGAACATGGTGCTGGCCGAGTTCAGCGCGCGCTCGCTGCTGACCTGGGACTTCTCCTGGTCCGGCCCGGCCGTCGTGCGGCTGCCCGGCGAGGACCCGGCGGCCGGCGGTGCCGGGGAGTCTCCGGCGCAGGCCCTGGAGTCGGCACTGACCGCGGCCCTCGCGGACCACCCCGACACCACCGCCCTGCGCGCCCTGCTGCCCCCGGCGCCCCAGCCCGTCTGAACCGCCGCCCCGAGAACCTCCCGGCACCATTCGCCTGCCCTGCACTGCACTGCCCTGCCCCGAACCGAGGAACGGACCGCACTCACAGATGACCGTCCTGCTCTGGATCCTGGCCGTCCTGGCCCTGCCCGTGGTGATCGCCGCCGTCTGGTTCACCGGTGTGTTCGTGAAGGAGCTGTTCTCCCCGAGCCCGCCCGACCCGGACGCGACGGCGCTCGCCGCCGAGCGGCTGGGCCTGCTGCCCGCGGAACGCCAGGACACCCAGCACGCCGCGCCCCCGCCCGCCGCGTGGACGGCCGCGCTGACGGCGGCGCGCGGCGGCGACTGGGCGCCGGCGGCCGCGCTGCTGCGGGCCAACGGGCGTGACTGGGAACGCCGTTCGGCGATCACCGCCGAGCTGGGCACGCTCGCGGCCGAGGAGGACGGCTGGCTGCTGGCCTGGGAGGCGGCGCGCCCGGACGACCCGGACGCGGCCGTGGTCAGGGCGCAGAGCACGGTGTACCTGGCGTGGGAGCTGCGGGGCGCGCAGCGGGCCCAGCACACGAGCCGGGAGCAGTTCGAGGGGTTCCATCGCATGCTGTCCGCCGCCCGGAAGGAGATCGCGCGGGCGGCGGAGCTGAACCCCGGGGACCCGACGCCGTACATCGTGGAGATCTGGGTGGGGCTGGGTCTCGGCTACCCGCACGCCGAGATGGACGAGTTGTGGGAGCGGATCACGAGCCGCGCCCCGCACCACTACGGCGCGCACTACGCGGCGCTCCAGTACTGGTGCGCGAAGTGGCGCGGCTCCAAGCAACTGGCCTTCGAGTTCGCGGAGCGCGCGGTCGCGGCCGCGCCGCCGGGCAGCCTGCTGACGGTGCTGCCGCTGATCGCGCACTTCGAGCACGACGAGACCACCGACGTCGCCGCCGACAGCACCCCCGAGATGCTCGCCCTGGTCGACGCGGGCCTCGCCGACGCGGCGGCCTGCGCGGCGGGCGACCCCGACCGCCCCGGCCTCGCCCAGCTGCGCCACCTGCTCGCCTACTACCTGCACCTCCAGGACCGGCACGAGGCGGCGCTGGAGCAGTTCCGGCTGGTCGACGGCCATGTGGACGCCCTGCCGTGGAGCTACCGGGGCGACGGGGCGGCGTCGTACTACTGCCGGGTGCGGAACGAGACGGTGGGGGCGGTGCCGGACGCCGCCTGACCGGGGCCGCGGACCCGCGCCCGGTCACCCGCCGCTCGGCTGCGGCGGGTGACCGGGCGCCAGGACTCAGATCGTCGCGGTGTCGATCACGAAGCGGTACCGCACATCGCTGGCCAGCACCCGCTCGTACGCGTCGTTGATCTCGGAAGCGGCGATCAGCTCGATCTCCGCGCCCAGACCGTGCTCCGCGCAGAAGTCCAGCATCTCCTGGGTCTCCGGGATGCCGCCGATGCCGGAGCTGCTGAGGCTGCGGCGGTTGCCGAAGAGGGACTGGAGGACGATCTGGACCGGCTCCTCGGGGAGGCCGACGTTGACCATCGCGCCGTCGGTGCGCAGCAGCGAGAGGAAGGCGGCGAAGTCGAGGGGGGCCGAGACCGTGTTGAGGATGAGGTCGAAGGTGCCCTTGAGGTCCTCGAAGGTCTTCGGGTCGCTGGTGGCGTAGTAGTGGTCGGCGCCCAGCTTCAGGCCGTCGTCCTTCTTGCGCAGGGACTGGGAGAGGACGGTGACCTCCGCGCCCAGCGCGTGCGCGATCTTGACGCCCATGTGGCCGAGGCCGCCGAGGCCGACGACCGCGACCTTCTTGCCGGGGCCGGCGTTCCAGTGCTTCAGCGGGGAGTACGTGGTGATGCCGGCGCACAGCAGCGGCGCGGCCACGTCGAGGGAGAGGCCCTCCGGGATGCGGACGACGTAGTTCTCGTCCACGACGACCTTCTGGGAGTAACCGCCGTAGGTGGGCGTGCCGTCCCGGTCCGTGTCGTTGTACGTCCAGGTGCAGCCCTTCTCGCAGTACTGCTGGAGGCCGGCCTTGCAGTTGTCGCACTCCCGGCAGGAGTCGACCATGCAGCCGACGCCCACGCGGTCGCCGACGGCGTACTTCGTCACGCCGGAGCCGACCTCCGCGACGACGCCCGCTATCTCGTGGCCCGGCACCATCGGGAAGGTCGCCTTGCCCCAGCCCTCGCGGACCTGGTGGATGTCGGAGTGGCAGATACCGGCGAACTTGATGTCGATCAGGACGTCGAACTCGCCTACCGCCCGTCGCTCGATGGCGGTGCGCTCCAGGGGGGCCTTCGCGGCGGGCGCGGCGTACGCGGCAACAGTGGTCATGACGGGGTCTCCCTCACAAGGTGTGGCACGTGCCCGGCTGCTTTTCCACCGAGCACATCCCCAAGAGTGCCTTGTCTCCCGCGAAGCACCCAGTCCACGCCTTTGCGTACGTCCGCCGTGCCTACCACTGGCGGGATCAGGCTGGCAGGTCTACGACCAGCGGGGGCGACGGATACTTGCGGTATGGACGAACAGCGGGAGGCCGCCGTGACCGGCCCGCCCCTGGACCGGCGGGCCGAGCTCAGCGAGTTTCTGCGCAGCCGGCGGGCCCGGCTCAAGCCGGAGGACGTGGGACTGCCCGACTTCGGCCGGCACCGCCGGGTACCGGGGCTGCGCCGGGAGGAACTGGCGCAGCTGGCCGGGGTGTCGGTGGCGTACTACACACGCCTGGAGCAGGGCAACGGCCGTAACGTCTCGGCGGAGGTCCTGGACTCGATCGCCCGCGCCCTGCGGCTCACGGACGCCGAGCACGCGCACCTGACCCATCTGGCCAAGCCGAAGTCGCACAAGAAGAGGCCCGCGGCCCGGCAGCAGCAGGTGCGGCCGGCGCTGTGGCAGCTCCTGGACACGATGGACGGCGTGCCGGCGTACATCGTGGGCCGGCGCTCGGAGATCCTCGCCTGGAACCGGATGGCGGCGGCGGTCTTCGGCGACTGGGCCGGGCTGCCGGTGGCCGAACGCAACTGGGCGCGGCTGGTGTTCCTCAATCCCGGGTACCGGGACCTGTTCATCGACTGGGAGCAGAAGGCGATCGACATCGTCTGCGCGCTGCGGATGGACGCGGGCTGCTATCCGGACGATCCGCGGCTGTCCGCCCTGGTGGGTGAACTCTCCGTCAAGAGCGAGGAGTTCCGCCGGCTGTGGGCCACGCACGACGTCAAGGAGAAGAGCCACGGCGTCAAGCGGCTGCACCACCCGCTGGTGGGCGACCTCGCCCTGAACTTCGAGTCCTTCCGCATGTCGGACGGCACCGACCAGTGCCTGGTCACCTATCACGCGGAACCCGGCTCCGGCTCCGCCGAGTCCCTGCGGCTGCTGGCCAGCTGGGGCACGGACGCCACCCGCGCGGGGACGTCCGCGTAGCCCCGGCCGGCCGGATCTCAGGCGCCCGCGTTCTCCTTGACCGTGATCTTCCCCTTGCGGATGGTGGCCACCCGGGGGGCCTTCTTCGCGAGTGTGGAGTCGTGGGTGACCATGACGAAGGTCAGCCCGTGCTCCCGCCACAGCTGTTCGAGTACGTCCATGATCTCGTCGCGGGTGCTCTCGTCGAGGTTGCCGGTCGGCTCGTCGGCGAGCAGCACCTTGGGCTTCTTCACCAGGGCGCGGGCGATGGCGACGCGCTGCTGCTGTCCGCCGGACATCTCGCCGGGCAGGTGCCCCAGGCGTTCGCCGAGGCCGACGGACCGGAGCGCGTCGGCGGCGAGTTCGCGCCGCTCCTTCGTCTTGACGCCGAGGGGGACCAGGGCGGTCTCCACGTTCTCCTGGGCGGTGAGCGTGGGGATGAGGTTGAAGGACTGGAAGACGAAGCCGATGTTCTCGCTGCGGACCCGGGTCAGCCGGGCCTCGGCGAGCTTGGCCAGGTCGGTGCCGTCCAGGACGATCTCGCCCGAGGTGGGGCGGTCCAGGCCGCCGAGCATCTGGAGCAGGGTGGACTTGCCGCCGCCGGTGGGGCCCTGGATGACGAGGCGGTCGCCGTCGCCGATGGTCAGGTCGACGCCGTCGAGGGCGTGGACGGTCTCCTTGCCCCGGGTGTAGCGCTTGGTGACGTTCTTGAGTTCATACATGGTGGCTCCTGGGAGGGTTTTCGGGGAGGGCGGTCGCGCGGCGCTACTCGACCCGCCGCAGCGCGTCCGCCGGGCGGAGCCGGGACGCGCGCCAGCCGCCGAAGGCGCCCGCGATGAGGCCGCCCGCCACCGCGAGGCCCACCGCCAGCAGGATCGTCGTCAGGCTCACCGGGGCAGTCAGGGCCACCTGCAGGGACTTCGCCGCCTGCCGGCCGGGGCCGACACCGCCGCCGAAGCCTGCACCGCCGCCGAAGCCCGCGCCGCCGGGCCGGTCGCCGCCGAACCCGCTGCCGCTCGCGCCGAGCTGGGCTTGCAGGGTCGGGCTGATCGCGCTGACGACGTAGGCGCCCGCGAGGCCGAGGGCGATGCCGAGGACGCCGCCCACCAGGCCGTTGACGATCGCCTCGCCGACCACCTGCCGGGTGACCCGGCCCGACTTCCAGCCCAGCGCCTTCAGGGTGCCGAACTCACGCACGCGGCGGGAGACAGCGGAGGAGGTGAGCAGGCCCGCGACCAGGAACGCGGCCACGAGGACCGCGATCGACAGCCACTTGCCGACGTTGGTGGCGAGCGAGGAGGCGGTGGACAGGGAGCCCGAGACCGTCTTGGCGAGGTCGGAGGAGGTGGTGACCGTCGTACCGGAGACGTTCTTCTGGATGGTGCTCTTGACGGAGTCGATCCGCTGGGAGTCGGTCGCCCGCACGTAGATCGTGGTGACCTTGTCCTTCTCGCCCGCGAGGGTCTGCGCCTGCTTCAGCGGGATGTACAGGTTGGCCGCCGGGTCGCCGCTGTCCGCGGTGGCGATGCCGATCACCGTGTACTTGGTGTCCTTGATGGTGACGGTGGAGCCGACCTTGTACTTCTTCTCCTTGGCGTAGGCCGAGTCGGCCACGGCCACCTTGGCGTTCGTCTCGGTGGTCCGGAAACCGCGGCCGCTGGTGATCTTGGACGAGGTCAGCGGGCCGAGCCCGGTCCGGGTGACGTCGGTGCCGTAGACCGTGTACTGGTTGATGCCGAAGTCCGCGCCGCCGCCCTTGACCTCGCCCTGCGGCCGGCCGGAGCCGCCGCGCTCGAAGCCGCCACCGCCGCCGTTGCCGTTCTGCTGGAACTGGCCGCGGGTGAAGGTGCCGCTGACCTTGACCACGGAGAGGTTCAGTCCGCCCGCGGCCGCCGACACGCCCTGCTGGCCCGAGACCTTGGAGACGGTGGAGGAGGCGAGGGTGGTGAAGCCCTGCACCCGGACCCGGTCGCTGCTCTGCGTCGACTTGTCGCCGTCGCCCCGCGCGCCGAACTGGAAGCGGGGCTGCTGGGAGCCGGCGGCGGTGGGCGTGGCCGCCTTGGTGACCGTCATGTCGGTACCGAGGCCGTAGAGCGACTGAAGGACCTTGTCCTGGGCCTTGCCCATGCCGCTGGCCACGGAGTTGACCACGATGACCAGCGCGATGCCCAGCGCGAGGCCGGAGGCGACGACGAGCGCCGCCTTCCGGCGGCGGCGCAGTTCGCGCCTCAGGTAGGTGAAGAACATGCGCCGCACGCTAGGAACGCCCCGTGACGGCACACTGAGCCCACCCTAAAAAAGGGATAAAAAAATCCCCCCGCAAACAGCGGTGCCGCCCCCGCGGGGGCGGCACTCGACGAGCTGTCGGGGGGCGCGGCTCAGGCGGCCGAACCGGCCTTCCACTGGGCCCAGTCCATGTTCCAGCCGTTGAGGCCGTTGTCCGGGGAGACGGTCTTGTCGCCGGTGTTCTGGACGACCACGACGTCACCGATCAGGGAGTGCTCGTAGAACCAGGCGGCCGGGGTGTTCGGGTCGTTCGCGCCCTTGGCGTCCTGGAGGCCGACGCAGCCGTGACTGGTGTTGACGCTGCCGAACACCGAGGGGGCGCCCCAGTAGTTGCCGTGGATGAAGGTGCCCGAGGTGGTCAGGCGCATGGCGTGCGGGACGTCCTTGATGTCGTACTCGCCCTTGCCGTCGTCGTCGGTGAAGCCGACGGTCGCGCCGTTCATGCGGGTCTGCTTGAACTTCTCGGAGATCACCATCTGGCCCTCGTACGTGGTGTGGTCGGGGGCGCCGGCGGAGATCGGGATGGTCTTGACGACCTTGCCGTCCTGGGTGATCTTCATCTGGTGGGTCTTCGCGTCCACGTAGGAGACCTGGTTGCGGCCGATGTGGAAGGTGACCGTCTTCTGCTGGACGCCGGTGATGCCGTTGCCGCCCTGGACGCCGTCGAGGGCGAGCTTCAGGGTGACGGTGGAGCCTTCCGTCCAGTAGTCCTGGGGGCGGCAGTCCATGCGGTTGGCGTTGAACCAGTGGCAGGCGACCTCCTGGCCGCTGCTGGAGGTGACCGCGATGCCCTTCTGCACGGCCGCCTTGTTCGTGATCGCCTTGTCGAAGTTGATCGAGACCGGCATGCCCACGCCGACGGTCGCGCCGTTGTCGGGGGTGAAGGTGCCGATGAAGCTGTTCGCCGGGGAGACGGTGGTGAAGGACGCGTTCTCGTGGGCTATGCGGCCCTGGGAGTCCTTGGCCGTCGCGGCGATCTTGTAGGTGGTGGAGCGCGCCAGCTGGACGGACGGCTTCCAGCTCAGCTTGTCCGCGGACAGCTGGCCGGCGACGGCCCTGCCGTCCTCGGTGGCCATGGTGACGCCGGTGAGCGTGCCCTTGCTGACGGTGACGATGCCGGAGTTGTTGATCGACGCGTTGTCCGAGCCGTCCTTCGGCGTGACCGCGATCTGCGCCTCGGACGACTTCTTGGCCGCCGCCGCGTCCGCCTGGGCCTGCGACGACTCGCCGTTGCCGTGGGCCGAGGCCTTGTCCCCTCCGGAACAGGCCGAGAGCATCAGCACACCGCCGAGCAGAGCGGACGCGGCCATCAGGCCCTTGCGCCGCTTACCGTCCGTCATCACAAGCTTCTCCATCGTTGCCGAGTCGCAGATAACCCCGAGAGTCCCCGTAAGAACCTCCAACGCTACGGCCGGTTCGTCCCGTTCCGGATCCACCGGTTCTGTGGGGCACACCACTTCGCCGTCGGGCGGTGGTGTGTGATCGGCCGTGCGTCTGACCGAGACGACGAAACCCCGGACGACGGTTGCCGTCGTCCGGGGTGTGAAGTGCCCCGGGCCGCTCAGCCGATGCCGTCCTCTTCGTCGTCGTCCGCCCCATCATCCCCGTCGATGTCCCACTCGGGCGAGTCCGGGTCGTAATCGATCCGCTCACTCGACCAGGAGGCCTGCTGCAGCTCCACCCCGGGCACCTCGCTGACCAGGTCGAACGGGTCCACGAGATAGGCGAGGGCCTCCGCGGTGTCTTCCGTCACAGCGCCCTCTGCCTGGCCTCGCTCGGCCTCCGGCAGCTCGGTGTCGGCGGCGAGCCGGTTCAGCGCGGCCTTGGCCACCTCGTCGTCGTCCAGCACCTCGACGACCAGCTCCACCCGAAGCCGCACATAACGTGATGTCTCTTCTTCGCTCATGGCGGGAGCGTACGGCCGAAACCTCCCGTGACTTTCCCGTGACCCGCGCCTTTCACTAACATCGCCTCACACGGCCAATTCGCCAGCGTCACAAGGGGATCGATATTCCGTGTCATCCGCTCGCCGCCCGCTGCTGACCGCCACCGCCGCGGGCACCCTGCTGTGTGCCCTGTGGTTCGTCCCGTCCGCGAACGCGTCCCAGGAGGGACCGGCGCGGGACACTGCGGTCGGCTCCGTCTCGACCTTCTCCGCGCCCGTCACCGAACAGGCCGACGTGGTGACGGCGGCGGCCACCAGAACCGGTACGGGGACGGCGGCCGGCGCCCAACTCGCCGACACCGGAAGCCCGGACACCACGCCGTACGTCATCGGTGGCGGCCTGTTCCTCGCGCTGGGCGCCGGGTTCGTGGTCTATTCGGTGCGTCGCGAACGCCTGGGTTTTTAATATCTCTTGACTGATCTTTCACAGAGCTTACATAGTTTGATCATGAAGAGATCAACGGGCGTGCGACTGTGCGCCGCTGTCGCTGTGAGCGCGCTGTCATTCGCCCTTGTCACAGGCTGTTCTGACGGAGCGTCGGACAGCTCCTCGGGGAAGAAGGCGCTGAACGCCGCCGAGTTGAAGAAGCTGATCGTCACCAAGGATGAACTGCCCGGTTACGAGGTCGGTCCGGTGACGCAGGCCAAGGCCCGGCGGATCACCACCGAGAACGCGACCTGCAACCCCCTGGCCCGGGTGATGAGCGGGCTCGCGCCCACCGACGCGCCGGCCAGCACCGACCGCATGGCCACCGAGAACGCGAAGAAGCAGCCCTCGGCCAAGCCGACGAACCTGGAAGACCTCGACGAGGACAAGTTCGAGGAATCGATGCAGAAGTCCCTGGACCGGGACGTCACCCTGGTGACGCTGGCCTCGTACGACGGGGACGGCGCCGAACAGGCCCTGAAGTCGCTGTCCGCCGCCCTGAAGGCGTGCGCGGGCGGATTCACCGGCCGGCAGGCGGGCAGCGAGGCGAAGTTCAGCAAGGTCACCGAGGAGAAGCCGACGGGCGGCGGGGACGCGTCGGTGGCGTTCGCCGCGGAGGTCCAGGGCGACGAGAGCGACGGCCAGGACGCGGCGCCCGTGCACGCCGAGGTCGACCGGCACGGCTCCACCCTGTCCGTCTACGTCACGACGAACCTGGGCGCGATGATGGCCAAGAAGGCGTACACGGTGACGCCGGCGGTCGTGAAGGCGCAGGAGACCAGGCTCAAGTGAGGTGAGGAAGGGGCCCCGTCCGGCGACAGGGCCCCTCTTTTCGTCCTTCTTCGTCCCGGCTGCCGGCTACCGGAGCGGGCCGGTGACCGTCTCCACGGCGGCGACCAGGTGGCCGCCGCGCACGAAGGCGTCGGCCGCGGCCAGGTCGGGGGCCAGGAAGCGGTCCGGGCCGGGACCCTGGACACCGGCGGCGCGGGCGGCCTCGATCACGGCCTGGGAGGCGGGCGCCGGGCTCAGCCCCTCGCGGAGCTGGAGGGCGCGGGTGGCCGCGTACAGCTCGACGGCGATGATCCGGGTGAGGTTGTCGATCGCGGTGCGCAGCTTGCGCGCGGCCGACCAGCCCATGGAGACGTGGTCCTCCTGCATGGCGGAGGACGGGATGGAGTCCGCGGAGGCCGGTACGGCGAGCCGCTTCATCTCGCTGACCAGGGCGGCCTGCGTGTACTGGGCGATCATCAGACCGGAGTCCACGCCCGCGTCGTCGGCCAGGAAGGGCGGCAGGCCGTGGCTGCGGTTCTTGTCCAGCAGCCGGTCGGTGCGGCGCTCGGCGATGGAGCCGAGGTCGGCGGCGGCGATGGCGAGGAAGTCCAGGACGTAGGCGACCGGCGCGCCGTGGAAGTTGCCGTTGGACTCCACGCGCCCTCCCCCGGAGCCGAAAGCCTGGGAGGTGCCCCCGGGCAGCACCACGGGGTTGTCGATGGCGGAGGCCAGCTCGCGCTCGGCGACCAGGCGGGCGTGCGCCATGGTGTCGCGGCCGGCGCCCGCGACCTGCGGGGCGCAGCGCACCGAGTAGGCGTCCTGGACGCGCGGCGCGTCGTCCTGGTGGTGCCCGGTGAGCTGGGAACCCTTCAGCACGGCGAGCATGTTGGCGGCCGCGTCGCCCTGGCCCGGGTGCGGGCGGATGGCGTGCAGCTCGGGCGCGAGCACCTTGTCGGTGCCGAGCAGCGCCTCCAGGCTCAGCGCGGCGGTGATGTCGGCGGACTTGTAGAGGGTGTCGAGGTCGGCGAGGGCCATGACCAGCATGCCGAGCATGCCGTCGGTGCCGTTGAGCAGCGCCAGGCCCTCCTTCTCGCGCAGCTCGACGGGCTGGATCCCGTGCTCGGCGAGCAGTTCGCCGGCGGGCCGTACGACGCCGTCGGGTCCCTCGGCCTCGCCCTCGCCCATCAGGGTCAGGGCGCAGTGCGACAGCGGGGCGAGGTCGCCGGAGCAGCCGAGGGAGCCGTACTCGTGCACGACCGGGGTGATCCCGGCGTTGAGCACGTCGGCCATGGTCTGCGCGACCTCGGGGCGTACGCCGGTGTGTCCGGAGCAGACGGTCTTCAGCCGCAGGAACATCAGGGCCCGTACGACTTCCCGCTCCACCCGCGGGCCCATGCCGGCGGCGTGCGAGCGGACGATGTTGCGCTGCAACTGGGCGCGGAGTTCCGGGCTGATGTGCCGGGTCGCCAGGGCGCCGAAGCCGGTGGAGACGCCGTAGACCGGGTCCGGCTTGGCCGCCAGGGCGTCCACGATCTCGCGGGCCGCGGCCAGCGCCGCCACCGCCTCCGGCGACAGCTCGATCCGGGCAGCGCCGCGCGCCACGGCGAGAACGTCGGACGCCGAGACACCGGACGTCCCCACCACCACAGTATGCATATCCATATTCAGGAGCGTACGCATTGAATGCAGCGCTGTCACTAGTGGGCGCGGGCTGCGCCCCTTACCCGGCGCTGTGGGCTTCGCCTCACCCCGCGGGGCGGCGACCGCGGAAGCGGCGGCGTTCGGCGCGGGTGGGGGAGGGTTCGTCGGCGAGGCGGACCACGGGATCGTCGGGGCCCTCGCGGCCGGCGACCACGGGGCGGTCGGCGTGCATGGCCTTGGCGCGGTACTGGGCGGCGTCCGCGAGGCGGAACAGCCGCCGGGCGTCGTCCACCGGGCCGATCGGGTCCTCGGTCGAGGCGACCCCGCAGGCGACCCCCTCCCCCAGCTCCAGGCCGCCCGCGCGGCGGCACAGCTCGTCCGCCGCCTTGACCACGTCGTCGGCGGGCGGGCCGACCGCGAGGAGACAGAACTCGTCCCCGCCGAGCCGCGCGGCCAGCGCTCCCGGCACCATCGCGCCGCACAGCGACAGCACCGAGCCGAAGCGTTCGAGGAGGCGGTCGCCGACGGCGTGGCCCTGGGTGTCGTTGACCCGCTTGAGCCCGTTGAGGTCGCAGACCACCAGGCTGACGACGGCGCCGTCGGCGCGGTGCCGTTCGAGCGCCTCGTCCAGATGCACGTCGACGGCGCGGCGGTTGGCGAGCCCGGTCAGGGCATCGGTGTAGGCGAGCCGGCGGGCCTCCTCCAGGCGCTCGGTCTGCGCGAGCCCCGCGGCGACGACGGCGGCCAGCACGGTCGCGAAGTCGGCGTCGCCGCGGCCGAAGACGGGGACGCCGACGGCACGGGCGACGTACACCTCGCCCCAGGCCCTGCCGTGCAGCACCACGGGGGCGACGACACAGCAGCCGCGGCCCCGGCGGCGCAGGGCGGCGACGCGCTGGTGGAAGTAGCCGGGGATGCCGGCGGCGGTGCCCTCGGCGGTCTCCACCCAGGCGTTGGGACCGCCGCCGCCGGCCCAGCGTTCGTGCAGGAACTCGGTGATCTCCGGGAACTGGTGCACCGGGTACGACTCGGCCTCGGGGAACTCCTCCTCGTCCGGGCGCCGGTCCCCGACGTTCACCAGGACGCGCAGCCGGCCCAGCTCCCGCTCCCACACCGACAGCGCGCCGAAGCTGCCGTCCAGGGCGCGGCAGGCGCCGAGCGCGGCGGCCTGCCACGACTCCTCGGGGGTGTGCGCCGCGGCCATCCCCTGCGCCAGCGCCACCACGGCGGCAAGCCGCTTGTCGTCGCCCATTACTCCAGGTTAGGGAGGATTTTTCCGGTTCGAGATATTGGCAGGGCGGACACGTTCGTCCAGGGCGGCCGATCCCGCCCCGGCCGGCCTACTCCCCCGGCCACTGCGGCTTGCGCTTCTCGTTGAAGGCGGCGACGCCCTCCGCGCGGTCACCGGAGAAAGCGACGGTGCGCCACGCGGCGTCCTCGACCTCAAGGCCCGCGCGCAGATCGAGACCCTGCCCCAGCCGCAGCGCCCGCTTCGCCGCCCGCAGCCCCACCGGGGAGTTCGCCGCGATGCGCGCCGCCAGCTCCAGCGCCTCCTCCCGGTCCCGGCCCTCCTCGACCACGTGGTCCACGAGCCCCATCTCGCCGGCCTCCGCCGCCTCCAGCCGCCGCGCCGAGAAGACCAGCTCGGCCGCCCGCGCCGCGCCGACCCGCCGCGGCAGCAACTGCGTGCCGCCGCCGCCCGGGATCACGCCCACGGACACCTCCGGCAGCCCCACCACGGCCGTCCGGTCGGCCACGATCAGGTCGCAGGAGAGCGCCAGCTCGAAGCCGCCGCCCAGCGCGAACCCGTGCACCGCCGCGATCGTCGGCATCGGCAGCTCCAGCACGCCGGTGTACGCCCCCCGCGCCACCGGACGCTGCCGCATCAGGTCCGCGTCGCTGAAGGAGTTCCGCTCCTTCAGGTCCGCGCCGACGCAGAAGGCCCGCTCGTGCGACGACGACACGACGACCACCCGCGCGTCCCGGTCCGCCCCCAGCGCCGTACAGGCGGCCGCGATCGAGCGGGCCATCTCCGTGGAGACGGCGTTCATCGCCTTGGGCCGGTCCAGGACCAGCTCCGCGACGTACCCATGCCGCCGTACCAGCACGAACTCCCCGAACCGTGCCTCGCTCATCGCATCCTCCGGTACACGTGTTAACGCGGGTTAACCCCTGTCGGCCCGATCATCGCAGCCGCACCCGACCACAGGAAAGCCCGTGCCGCTACGCCCGTTCGAGTGACATCACGACCGTCTCGCCCCACATCACCCACACGAGCGCATAGCGTGCGCTGCGCTCGTGTGGGTGAAGCACCGGTGGGGAGCGCGGGCGGGGAGCGTGGGGGAGAACGACATGACAGTGACGCGCGGTCCGATACGCACGGCCGCACCGGCGGAGCCGGGCGGCCGGTTTCCCGGCCTTCGGCGCGGACGGCACCGTAAACCCCGGCGCCGCCGGGCATTGCTCGCCGCCGGCGGGCTGGTCCTCGCGACCGGGCTGCTCGGCCTGGTCCGCATGTCCCCGGAGTCGGGCGTCGGCGCCCCGGGCACCGCGGCGGCCGAACCCCGGCTCGACCCGGGCGGCGGCCTCGCGGACGGCGGCCTCGCGGACGGCGGGGCAAGCGACGGCGGGCACGGGGGCGGCGGATCCAAGGGCGGCGGGCATACGGCTACGACGGCCACCACCACCGACGGGTCCGTGGGCCCCCAGGCGCTTCCCTCGGCGGCCACCGTACCGGGCGGGCGCGGTCCCGCACCGACGCCGACAGGGGGCGCGGCCGCGCCCGGCGGCGCGGGGCGCGCGGTGCCACCGCCGCCCGTGACGAGCACCGCGCCGAGCGGACCGCCCCGGCCCACGACCACCGCGCCGGCGCCTCCCCCGCCCACCGCGCGTCCCACGCCACCCGCGACACCGACGCCCACGCCGACCCGCAGCGCCCCCGCGCCCGGCCCGGTCGGGCTGTGCCTGCCGGTCATCGCCCTCTGTGTGGAGGTGGACCTGCTCGGCGGCCACCGGTCCTAGGGGGTGTCGACTACTGCTGCCCGTCCCTGCGGGTGAGCAGCCACGGCTCGACCACGCCGAGGCCGCGCACCGGGCGCTGCCACATCGGCTGGAGCGCGAAGCGGTACACCGGTACCTCCTCGCCCTCCTTCTCGGCGGCCGCCGCGGCCTCGGCCGCCTCCGCCTCCGAGGCGGGCGCCTCGCCGGTACGGATCAGCTCCTGGGCGAACGCGCTGTCCATCAGGACGGCGTCGCGCGGGGCTATGGAGGTCAGACGGGAGGCGAGGTTCACCGTCGTGCCGAACACATCGCCCATCCGGGTGGTCACGGTGCCGAACGCCATGCCGACGCGCAGTTCGGGCATCGTCTCGTCGTGCGCCAGCGTCTCCACCAGGCGCAGCGCGATGTCCGCGGCCGTGCCCGCGTCGTCCGCGGCGAACAGGACCTCGTCGCCGAGGGTCTTGATGAGCCGGCCGCCGCGCGCGGCCACCAGGTCGGCGGCGGT
Organism: Streptomyces sp. NPDC048106; assembly: GCF_040706415.1. Classification (NCBI taxonomy): domain Bacteria; kingdom Bacillati; phylum Actinomycetota; class Actinomycetes; order Kitasatosporales; family Streptomycetaceae; genus Streptomyces; species Streptomyces sp. NPDC048106. The sequence goes on from NZ_JBEZND010000013.1 coordinate 93,801, forward strand.
GGTCTCGAAGGCCTCGACGAGTTCGCCGAGTTCCTCCTCCTCCATGCGGCGGGTCAGCCGGGTGAACCCGACGAGGTCGGCGAAGCCGACGGCGAGGCGGCGGTCGACCATCTCCTCGTCGTCCGCGGCCTGGACGACGCGCCCGGTCGCGGCGGCGAGCTGCCGGCGCCAGACGTAGACCAGGAACTCCTCCAGCTCCGGCAGCAGCAGCTCGACCAGCGGGTACGTCACCTCGGTGCGGGTCATGCCGGGCTCGGGGGGCTCGGTCAGGCCCTCCAGGAAGGAATCGATCTGCCACTCGGCCAGCCGGGCGGTGGTCTGCCCGGTGGAGCGGGCCACCTGCACGGCCATGGCCTCGCTGAGCAGGCCCGCCTCCACGAGTCCGGCGAGGCGGCGCAGGGCGAGTACGTCGGCCTCGGTGAGGGCCTTGGCCTGGCCTATGTCCGCGAAGCCCATCGCCCGCCAGAAGCGGGACGCCAGCTCCATGGAGACGCCGGCGCTGCGGGCGGCCTGGAAAGGGGTGTAGCGGCGCTCGGCGCCCAGGATGAGCTGTTCGAGACGGAGCGCGAGCGGGTCCTCGCCGGAGTCGGCGGCGCTGGGGTCCGTCCGGTCCTGCTCTCCGGGGCCCGTGTCGTCGACGGTCACGCCTGCTGCCCTTCCGATCTGCCGAGGTCAGGTACGACCGGCCTCAACTCTACGGCAGGTGTGCGCCAGCTCACTCCGTCGGGTTCGGCCGAGGTCCACTTGCCCGGTACCGGTCCGTGCGCCCGGTCCGGGCCGACGCCGTCCGGCGGCCCGCGGCCGCCGCCCCTCCGCCATCAGCATGGGCGCCTGGACCGCCGGGCGCACCTGCGGGCGCCCTTCCCGGACCCGCCTCACGCCAGGCGCAGATGCACGATGTCGCCCGCTCCCACCGGCTCCTGCACGCCCTCCGCCGTGGCGATGACCAGGCGGCCGTCGCCGTCCACGGCCACCGCCTCGCCGACCAGGTCCCGGTCGCCGGGCAACTGGGCCCGCACCGTGCGGCCCAGGGTGGCGCAGCCCGCCGCGTACGCCTCCTGGAGGCCGCTCTCGGCGGGGTCGCCGGACGCCGCGCGCCAGCGGCCGTACCAGTCCTCCAGGGAGCGCAGCACCGCCCGGAGCAGGGGGTCGCGGTCGGTGCTCACCGCGCCGGCCAGCAGCAGCGAGCCGGCCTGCGGCACCGGCAGTTCGTCCGCCCGCAGGGAGATGTTGAGGCCGAAGCCGATGACGACGCCGTCCTCGCCGGCCCGCTCCAGCAGGATGCCGCCCGCCTTGCGTTCCTCGCCGCCGACCGTCACCAGCAGGTCGTTCGGCCACTTCAGGGCCGTGTCCACGCCCGCCGCCCGCGCCAGGCCGGTCGCCACCGCGACCCCGGTGAGCAGCGGCAGCCACCCCCACCGGGCCACCGGCACCTCCGCGGGCCGCAGCAGCACGGAGACGAAGAGGCCGGAGCGCGGCGGCGCCGTCCAGCGGCGGTCCAGGCGGCCCTTCGCGGCCGTCTGCTCCTCCGCGACCAGCACCGTGCCCTCGGCCACCGGACCGGCCGCGGCGCGCGCCACGAGGTCGTTGTTGGTGGATCCGGTGCGCTGCACCACCTCCAGCTCGGACCACAGGCCGCCCTCGCGCACCAGCGCGCGGCGCAGGGCGGCCGCGTTCAGCGGCGGGCGGTCCAGGTCGGACCACCGGCTGGGCTTGTCGTCTGCTGCATCTCGGGGCGTCATGCAAGCCACCCTAGGTGTGGCAAACGACGCAGTGCTGATCGGTAGGCCCAGCACTACTCTACGAACGAGTAACCGTCCCCCCTTTTGAGCAGGCAGGGAGCCGCATCCCGATGTCCGAGCCGGAAGAGCGTCACGAGATCCAAGGGATCGACATTCACACGACCGCGGGCAAGCTCGCGGATCTCCAGCGGCGCATTCACGAGGCGACGCACGCCGGCTCGGAGCGCGCCGTCGAGAAGCAGCACGCGAAGGGCAAGCTGACCGCCCGTGAGCGGATCGAACTGCTCCTGGACGAGGGGTCGTTCGTCGAGCTCGACGAGTTCGCCCAGCACCGCTCCACCAACTTCGGCCTGGAGCGGAACCGGCCGTACGGCGACGGTGTCGTCACCGGCTACGGCACCGTCGACGGCCGCCCGGTCGCCGTGTTCTCGCAGGACTTCACCGTCTTCGGCGGCGCCCTGGGCGAGGTGTACGGCCAGAAGATCGTCAAGGTGATGGACTTCGCCCTGAAGACCGGCTGCCCGGTCATCGGGATCAACGACTCCGGCGGCGCCCGGATCCAGGAGGGCGTCGCCTCGCTCGGCGCCTACGGCGAGATCTTCCGCCGCAACACCCACGCCTCCGGTGTCATCCCGCAGATCTCCCTGGTCGTCGGCCCGTGCGCGGGCGGCGCGGTGTACTCCCCGGCCATCACCGACTTCACGGTCATGGTCGACCAGACCTCGCACATGTTCATCACCGGGCCCGACGTCATCAAGACCGTCACCGGCGAGGACGTGGGCTTCGAGGAGCTGGGCGGCGCCCGTACCCACAACGCCGTCTCCGGCGTGGCCCACCACATGGCCGGGGACGAGAAGGACGCCATCGAGTACATCAAGCAGCTGCTGTCGTACCTGCCGTCCAACAACCTCTCCGAGCCCCCGGTCTTCCCGGAGGAGGCGGACCTCGCGGTCAGCGACGAGGACCGCGAGCTGGACACCCTGGTCCCGGACAGCGCCAACCAGCCGTACGACATCCGCACGGTGGTCGAACACGTCGTGGACGACGGCGAGTTCTTCGAGACCCAGGCCCTGTTCGCGCCGAACATCGTCACCGGGTTCGGCCGGGTCGAGGGCCAGCCGGTCGCCGTCGTCGCCAACCAGCCGATGCAGTTCGCGGGCTGCCTCGACATCGACGCCTCCGAGAAGGCCGCCCGCTTCGTGCGCACCTGCGACGCCTTCAACCTGCCGGTGCTCACCTTCGTGGACGTGCCCGGCTTCCTCCCGGGCGTCGGCCAGGAACACGAGGGCATCATCCGGCGCGGCGCCAAGCTGATCTTCGCCTACGCCGAGGCCACCGTCCCGCTGATCACCGTGATCACCCGCAAGGCCTTCGGCGGCGCCTACGACGTCATGGGCTCCAAGCACCTGGGCGCCGACCTCAACCTCGCCTGGCCCACCGCCCAGATCGCCGTCATGGGCGCCCAGGGCGCCGTCAACATCCTGCACCGGCGCACCCTCGCCGAGGCGGCGGAGAGCGGCGAGGACGTGGAAGCCGTGCGCGCCCGGCTGATCCAGGAGTACGAGGACACCCTCCTCAACCCCTACGTGGCGGCCGAACGCGGCTACGTCGACGCGGTGATCATGCCGTCCGACACCCGCGCGCACATCGTCCGCGGCCTGCGTCAACTGCGCACCAAGCGGGAATCACTGCCCCCGAAGAAGCACGGCAACATCCCCCTCTAGAGGCCCCGCGGCAGAACGACAGGAGCCGACATGACGATCAAGGTCGTACGAGGCAACCCGACCCCCGAGGAGCTGGCCGCCGCTCTGGCGGTGGTCCGCGCCCGCGCCGCGGCGGCGGCGGCCACGCCGCCGGGCGCGGAGGGTCCGAAGGACGCGTGGTCCGATCCCTCGCGGATCGCGTCCGGCCGGGGCCGCAAGCCGGGCCCGGCATCCTGGACCCGCACGTACTGGCCCAGCTGACAGCGGCGCGGCGGTCCCGGCGCCCATCTGAGTACGGCTACTCAGGCGCCCGGCCCGCCGCTTCCCGCACGCTGGACCGATGCTGTGGTCAGACCCGGAAGACGAGCCTCCGAAAGAGCTGCGCGACGCGCAGGACATGCTGCGGCGGCTCGGCCTCCTCATGGCCGTGGCCGTGACCGCGGCCATGGTCGTCGCCGCCCTGACCGGTCTGCGCTGAGGCCGCCGGCAGGCGAGCCGGCGCCCGCGCGCGAGCGGGTGACTAACCTGACCGCATGACTGCAACGCACCGCAGGCGACTCGTGCTCGCCTCCCAGTCCCCCGCCCGCCTCGGCCTGCTCCGGCAGGCAGGTCTCGCGCCCGAGGTCATCGTGAGCGGGGTCGACGAGGACGCCGTCACCGCCCCCACCCCGGCGGAACTGGCGCTCGCCCTGGCCGAGGCGAAGGCGTCGGTCGTGGCGGCGCTGCCCGAGGTGCAGGGCGCCCTGGTGATCGGCTGCGACTCGGTGCTGGAGCTGGACGGGCGCGCGCTCGGCAAGCCCGCGGACGCCGAGGAGGCCACCGCCCGCTGGAAGTCGATGCGCGGCCGGGCCGGCGTCCTGCAGACCGGGCACTGCGTCTGGGACACGGCGGCCAAGCGCTACGTCTCGGCGACCGCCTCCACCGTCGTGCGCTTCGGCGAGCCCAGCGACGAGGAGATCGCCGCGTACGTGGCCTCCGGCGAGCCCCTGTACGTCGCCGGGGCGTTCACCCTGGACGGCCGCTCGGCGCCGTTCATCGAGGGCATCGACGGCGACCACGGCAACGTGATCGGCATCAGCCTGCCCCTGGTGCGCAAGCTCCTCGCCGAACTGGGCGTCGGCATCACGGAGTTGTGGGCACCGGCCGAGTGAGCCGCTCGGGGACGGCGTCCCGCGGCTCGTCGTCCCCGTCCTGCGGCTCCGCCGTACGGCCGACGCCCGGTTCACCCGTGGGAGCGGCGAGGGCGTCCACCGGCTCGTCCGCGGCCCTCGGGTCGCCGTCCGTCCCGCCGTTCCCGCCGGGCTCGGCCGGGGCGGGGCCGGCGTCGCGGTCGTACGAGACCAGGAGCAGCACCAGGAGGGCGAGCACCACGACCATGACCAGGAAGGCCGTCAGGCCGACCAGGCCCCAGCAGAAGGCGCCCAGCAGGCCGTGCACGACCGCCGCGCTGACCAGCACGACGCGGCCGAAGCCGGCGGGGGCGCGGTCGCGGACCGCCACCAGCAGGGCGACCAGGGCGCACAGCGCGAAGTAGAGGCCGAAGACGACGCCGCCGATCTTCGAGGACGTCGACATCAGATGCGGGTCCAGGCCGGCCATGGACATCTTCTGCCGCTCCACGACCACGCCGAGGAACCAGTTCAGCGCCCCGACGCCGAGCGCCTCCACGAGGAGGACGAGGGTCACCACCCACGCCACGGTCCTGCGCACCACTGACCCCGCCCACCCTCTGTTACCCGCAGTAGTTCCGGACAGGGCGAACGCTACTAACGGGTAAACCTTGGGACAAGGGTTCGCGCCGCAGCAAAGAATCGTTGGGCCATTCGTAGGGACTCGACAAAGAAACCGAGTGGGCCGCAGCACGCTCTTACAGAGACCTTGACCACATGGCGGGGCTAGGGTTTGCCGGAGGAGTCCTGCGTAGCAAGGTGCCACTAGGGCTTTCACGGGTCGGGCGAGCCTCGCATCACGCTCCGTGTGGGCAAGCTCACCATTGGGGACGGGTCGAAGAGCCGTGTCGGCAGTCCCTAAACTCGGCTTGTTTCAAGGAGGGAGCCTCAATCGTGCGCAAGGTGCTCATCGCCAACCGTGGCGAAATCGCTGTCCGGGTGGCTCGGGCCTGCCGGGACGCGGGGATCGCGAGCGTTGCCGTCTACGCGGACCCGGACCGGGACGCCCTGCATGTCCGCGCCGCGGATGAGGCGTTCGCCCTGGGCGGTGACACACCGGCCACCAGTTACCTGGACTTCGAGAAGGTCCTGAACGCGGCCCGGGAGTCCGGCGCGGACGCCGTCCACCCGGGGTACGGCTTCCTTTCGGAGAACGCCGACTTCGCGCAGGCCGTCCTCGACGCCGGTCTGAACTGGATCGGCCCGCCGCCGCAGGCCATCCGCGACCTGGGTGACAAGGTGGCGGCCCGCCACATCGCCCAGCGCGCCGGCGCGCCCCTGGTGGCCGGCACCCCGGACCCGGTCTCGGGCGCCGACGAGGTCGTCGCGTTCGCGGAGCAGCATGGTCTGCCGATCGCCATCAAGGCCGCCTTCGGCGGTGGCGGCCGCGGTCTGAAGGTCGCCCGCACCCTCGAAGAGGTGCCGGAGCTGTACGACTCGGCGGTGCGCGAGGCAGTTGCCGCCTTCGGCCGCGGCGAGTGCTTCGTGGAGCGCTACCTGGACCGTCCGCGGCACGTGGAGACCCAGTGCCTGGCGGACAAGCACGGCAACGTGGTCGTCGTGTCCACCCGTGACTGCTCGCTCCAGCGCCGCCACCAGAAGCTCGTGGAGGAGGCCCCGGCGCCGTTCCTGTCCGACGAGCAGGTCGCCGAGCTGTACCGCGCCTCCAAGGCCATCCTCAAGGAGGCCCACTACGAGGGCGCGGGCACCTGCGAGTTCCTGGTCGGCCAGGACGGCACGATCTCCTTCCTGGAGGTCAACACCCGCCTCCAGGTCGAGCACCCGGTGACCGAGGAGGTCGCCGGCATCGACCTGGTCCGCGAGATGTTCCGCATCGCCGACGGCGAGGAACTCGGCTACGACGACCCGCAGCTTCGCGGCCACTCCTTCGAGTTCCGCATCAACGGCGAGGACCCGGGCCGCAACTTCCTGCCCGCCCCCGGCACCGTCACCACGTTCGACCCGCCGTCCGGTCCCGGTGTCCGCCTGGACGCCGGTGTGGAGTCCGGCAGTGTGATCGGCCCGGCCTGGGACTCGCTCCTCGCCAAGCTCGTCGTCACCGGCCGCACCCGCAAGGAGGCCCTGGAGCGGGCCGCGCGCGCCCTGGACGAGTTCCAGGTCGAGGGCATGGCCACCGCGATCCCCTTCCACCGCGTGGTGGTCCGGGACGCGGCGTTCGCCCCCGAACTGACGGGTTCCACCGAGCCGTTCAAGGTCCACACCCGCTGGATCGAGACCGAGTTCGTCAACGAGATCAAGCCCTTCGCCGCGCCGGCCGACATCGAGGCGGAGGAGGACGCGGGCCGCGAGACCGTCGTGGTCGAGGTCGGCGGCAAGCGGCTGGAGGTCTCCCTCCCGTCCTCGCTGGGCATGTCCCTGGCCCGTACCGGCCTCGCCGCCGGCGCCAAGCCGAAGCGCCGCGCCGCCAAGAAGTCCGGCCCCGTCGCCTCCGGTGACACCCTCGCCTCCCCGATGCAGGGCACGATCGTCAAGATCGCCGTCGAGGAGGGCCAGGAGGTCCAGGAGGGCGACCTGGTCGTCGTCCTGGAGGCCATGAAGATGGAGCAGCCGCTGAACGCCCACAAGGCGGGCACCATCAAGGGCCTGAGCGCCGAGGTGGGCGCGTCCATCACCTCGGGCGCGGCGATCTGCGAGATCAAGGACTGAGGTCCGCCCGTACGACACCGAGCCGGCCCCCGATGCGTGTGCACCGGGGGCCGGCTCGCGTTCGAGGGCGGGACGCGCATCGCCGCCGCGTTACTGCCGTGGGCCGGGCGAGGGACCACTCAACCCGCCCTTGCCCTTGCGCCCCTCCGGCCGACCCGGCCGGTCGGCCCTGGTCAGCCGGTCAGCCCCCGTCGAGCCCCGCCCCGCCGGACCCGTGGCCGAGCGGGCGCGGCTCACCTGCGGCGCAGGTCGGCGACCCGCGCCCGGTCGGCCGTGGCCGGCTGGTCGGACAGGACCGAAGCCGAGCGCAGCGTGTTGGCGGGGAGCTGGCCCCGGCGTGGTCCCGGCAGTTGGGGGCGGCGTGCTGGCGGGACCTGGTCACCCCCCGGGCTTCCGTTCGCCCCGGCCACGGCGATCTGCACCCCCTGGTCGGCGAGCGCCTGCAACTCGGCCGCGGCGCGGTCGTCGTGGGCGGGCGGTTCGTCGGTGACCAGGCGGGTGATGAGGTCCGTCGGCACGGTCTGGAACATCGTGTCCGTGCCCAGCTTGGTGTGGTCGGCGAGGACCACGACCTCCGCGGCGGCCTGCACGAGGGCGCGGTCCACGGAGGCGGAGAGCATGTTGGAGGTGGACAGGCCCCGTTCGGCGGTCAGACCGCTCCCGGACAGGAACGCCTTCGACACCCGCAGCCCCTGGAGGGACTGTTCGGCGCCGGAGCCGACGAGCGCGTAGTTGGAGCCGCGCAGGGTGCCGCCGGTCATCACGACCTCCACCCGGTTCGCGTGGGCCAACGCCTGTGCGACCAGGAGGGAGTTGGTGACCACCGTGAGTCCGGGCACGCGGGCGAGCCGGCGGGCCAGCTCCTGCGTGGTGGTACCGGCACCCACCACGATCGCCTCGCCCTCGTCGACGAGGCCGGCGGCGAGATCGGCGATCGCCGTCTTCTCGGCGGTCGCGAGGTGCGACTTCTGCGGGAAGCCGGACTCCCGGGTGAAACCACCCGGCAGTACCGCACCGCCGTGCCGGCGGTCGAGGAGTCCTTCCGCCTCCAGTGCCCGCACGTCCCGCCGTACGGTCACTTCGGAGGTCTGGACGACGCGGGCGAGCTCACGGAGCGACACGGCACCGTTCGCTCGCACCATTTCGAGGATCAGTTGGCGACGTTCAGCAGCGAACACGAAACTGACAGTAACCCCAGCGACCGTCTGCTTTCAGCAGTTTGCGCCGAATAACAGAAGTTGTTCGCAGAGTGGTATGTGGAGTGATATAGGACCGGGCCGCCCCGACTATGCCGGCCGCATGTACGGCAACCCCCCGCGACCAGCGGGAAGTTACCGCAGGTCATCAGCCCTCGGCGCTCGCCTTGCGGGTGTGGAGCTGGCGCGCGACCTCCGCGATCGACCCCGAAAGGGAGGGGTACACCGTGAACGCGTTCGCGATCTGTTCGACCGTCAGATTGTTGTCGACGGCGATCGAGATGGGGTGGATGAGTTCCGAGGCGCGCGGCGCGACGACCACACCGCCGACGACGATGCCCGTGCCCGGCCGGCAGAAGATCTTCACGAAGCCGTCCCGGATGCCCTGCATCTTGGCGCGCGGGTTGCGCAGCAGGGGCAGCTTGACGACCTTGGCGTCGATCTTGCCGGCGTCCACGTCCGCCTGCGTGTAGCCGACGGTGGCGATCTCGGGGTCGGTGAAGACGTTGGAGGAGACCGTCTTCAGGTTCAGCGGGGCCACCGCGTCGCCCAGGAAGTGGTACATCGCGATACGGCCCTGCATGGCGGCGACGGACGCGAGCGCGAAGACACCGGTCACGTCACCGGCCGCGTAGACGCCGGGCGCGGTCGTGCGGGAGACCTTGTCGGTCCAGATGTGCCCGGAGTCGCGCAGCTTGACGCCGGCCTCCTCCAGCCCGAGGCCCGCGCTGTTCGGGATGGCGCCGACGGCCATGAGGCAGTGGGTGCCGGTGATGACCCGGCCGTCGGCCAGCGTGACCTCGACCCGGTCGCCGACACGCTTGGCGGACTGCGCGCGGGAGCGGGCCATGACGTTCATGCCGCGGCGCCGGAAGACGTCCTCCAGGACGGCGGCGGCGTCCGGGTCCTCGCCGGGCAGCACGCGGTCGCGGGAGGACACGAGGGTGACCTTGGAACCGAGGGCCTGGTAGGCGCCGGCGAACTCGGCGCCGGTCACGCCGGAGCCGACCACGATCAGCTCTTCCGGCAGCTCGTTGAGGTCGTAGACCTGGGTCCAGTTGAGGATGCGCTCGCCGTCGGGCTGGGCGTCCGGCACCTCGCGCGGGTGACCGCCGGTCGCGATCAGGACGGCGTCGGCGGTCAGGGTCTCCTCGGTGCCGTCGGCGACGGTGACGACGACCTTCCTCGACCCGTCGAGGGCCTGCATGCCCTCCAGGCGGCCGCGACCGCGCATGACCCGCGCGCCGGCGCGCGTCACGGAGGCGGTGATGTCGTGCGACTGCGCCAGCGCGAGGCGCTTCACCCGTCGGTTGACCTTGCCGAGGTCCACGCCGACGACGCGGGCGGCCTGCTCCAGGGGCGGGGTGTCGTCGGCGACGATGATCCCCAGCTCCTCGTACGACGAGTCGAAGGTCGTCATGACCTCGGCCGTCGCGATAAGGGTCTTCGACGGCACGCAGTCGGTCAGCACCGAAGCGCCGCCCAGGCCGTCGCAGTCGACGACGGTCACCTCCGCGCCGAGCTGAGCGGCCACCAGCGCCGCTTCATATCCGCCAGGTCCGCCACCGATGATCACGATCCGAGTCACGTACCCCATTGTCCCGCACGCTTCAAGATGCCACTGCCCGGGGGGAGCGCGGGCCTCCGGACGTGCGCGGACGCGCCGTCCCGGCCCCCGTGATCCGCCCCGGCCGCCGCTCCGAGGCGGCCCCGGCGCCTCCGGGGCGCCCCGGGGCTCGCTTCCGGGGCGCGCGAGGGGGCCGGGGGCGCTGCCGTACTCTCTCCCCCATGTCGCTCTATGCCGCCTACGCCGGCAACCTCGACGCCCGGCTGATGGCCCGCCGCGCCCCGCACTCCCCGCTGCGCGCCACGGGCTGGCTGAACGACTGGCGGCTGACCTTCGGCGGGGAGCGGCTGGGCTGGGAGGGCGCGCTGGCGACGATCGTCGAGGAACCGCTGGCCCAGGTGTTCGTCGGTCTGTACGACATCGCGCCCATGGACGAGGACTCCCTCGACCGCTGGGAGGGCATGGACCTCGGCACGTACCGCCGCGTCCGGGTCCGCGTGCACACCCTGGACGGCGAGAAGGCGGCCTGGACGTACGTCCTCGACGACTACGAGGGCGGCCTTCCCTCGGCCCGCTACCTGGGTGAGATCGCCGACGCCGTGGAGTCCGCCGGCGCACCCCACGACTACGTGATGGACCTGCGCAAGCGCCCCTGCTGACCCGGCGCCCACTCACGCCATCTCCGTATTACCCGCGGTAATCCATCGTCGGAAACGACAAGACAACGATCTCAATCCGGTGAGGTCCGTCATCTACGCGCGTAGGCGAGAAGCGGCTACCCTCGTCCACGTGAACGCATCTCTTCTTCCGGACGACATCCAGGGCGATCCCTACGCCGCCGCCGACGCCGCCGCCGCGCGCCTGCGCGAACTGACCGGCGCCGAGACCCACGACGTCGCCCTCGTGATGGGCTCCGGCTGGGCTCCGGCCGTCGACGCCCTGGGCGCCCCCGACGCGGAGTTCGACGTCACCGAGCTGCCGGGCTTCCCGCCGCCGGTCGTGGAGGGCCACGGCGGCAAGATCCGCTCGTACTCCTTCGGGGGCAAGCGCGCCCTGGTCTTCCTGGGCCGCACCCACTACTACGAGGGCCGTGGTGTCGCCGCCGTCGCGCACGGCGTCCGCACGGCCGTCGCCGCCGGCTGCAAGACCGTGGTGCTCACCAACGGCTGCGGCGGCCTGCGCGAGGGCATGCGCCCCGGCCAGCCGGTGCTCATCAGCGACCACATCAACCTCACGGCCACCTCGCCGATCGTGGGCGCGAACTTCGTCGACCTGACCGACCTGTACTCGCCGCGGCTGCGCGCCCTGTGCAAGGAGGTCGACGCCACCCTGGAGGAGGGCGTCTACGCGCAGTTCCCCGGCCCGCACTACGAGACCCCGGCCGAGATCCGCATGGCCCGCGTCATCGGCGCCGACCTCGTCGGCATGTCCACGGTGCTGGAGGCCATCGCCGCGCGCGAGGCCGGCGCCGAGGTCCTGGGCATCTCCCTGGTCACCAACCTCGCCGCGGGCATGACCGGCGAACCCCTCAACCACGAGGAAGTCCTCCAGGCCGGCCGCGACTCCGCCGCCCGCATGGGCACGCTGCTGGCCCAGGTGCTGGGCAAGCTGTAGTCCCGCGGCGCCACGGCCGACGGGCGCCCCGACCAGGCGACCGGGGGCGCGGGGGGCCTCCGGACGCCGTGCGGTCGCCCGGCCGGGTGCCGGGGGCGGGCGGTCCGGTCGGCCGTCGGCGTCCGCGGCCCTACGAGCCGTGCCGGGCGTGCCGTCCCGCCCCGGAGCGGGCGCGCCCCCGGGCCGACGTGGCCGCACTCCCCGCGCCGGCGTGAGCGTGGCGCCCCCGGCGGCGCGGGGACGTGACGTAGGCATGGACACACGGTCGAGGCCGTGGCGGCACCGTAACCAGCGCGCCCCCACCCGCCCGCCCGGGCGAAGGAACGGCAAACACAGGAGAGGTTGATCCCAAGGTGCACGATCTCATCGCGCGGGCCAACGCATGGCTCGCCGAGGACCCCGACCCGGACACCCGCGCCGAACTCGCCGCACTGATCGACTCCGGCGACGAGAAGGAACTGTCGGCGCGCTTCGCCGGCACCCTCCAGTTCGGCACCGCGGGGCTGCGCGGCGAACTCGGCGCCGGCCCGATGCGCATGAACCGCGGCGTCGTCATCCGCGCCGCCGCCGGCCTCGCCGCGTACCTGAAGAAGAACGGCACCCCCCACGGGGGCGACGACGCCGGCCTCGTCGTGATCGGCTACGACGCCCGCCACAAGTCCGCCGACTTCGCCCGCGACACCGCCGCCGTGATGACCGGCGCCGGCCTGCGCGCCGCCGTGCTCCCCCGCCCGCTCCCCACGCCCGTGCTCGCCTTCGCGATCCGGCACCTGGGCGCGGTCGCGGGCGTGGAGGTCACCGCCAGCCACAACCCGCCCCGGGACAACGGCTACAAGGTGTACCTGGGCGACGGTTCCCAGATCGTGCCCCCGGCCGACGCGGGCATCGCCGCCGAGATCGAGGCGATCGCCTCCCTGGCCGACGTGCCCCGCCCGGAGTCCGGCTGGCAGACCCTGGACGACGCGGTCCTGGACGCCTATCTCGCCCGTACCGACGCCGTACTGTCCGCGGGCTCCCCGCGCACCGCCCGCACCGTCTACACCGCCATGCACGGCGTCGGCAAGGACGTCCTCCTCGCCGCCTTCGCCCGCGCCGGGTTCCCCGAGCCCGTGCTCGTCGCCGAACAGGCCGAGCCGGACCCGGACTTCCCGACGGTCGCCTTCCCCAACCCGGAGGAGCCGGGCGCGATGGACCTGGCGTTCGACCGGGCCCGCGCGACCGACCCCGACCTGGTCATCGCCAACGACCCGGACGCCGACCGCTGCGCCGTGGCCGTCAAGGACGGCGCCGGCTGGCGCATGCTGCGCGGCGACGAGGTCGGCGCGCTGCTCGCCGCCCACCTGGTGGAGCGCGGCGCGCAGGGCACCTTCGCGGAGTCGATCGTCTCCTCCTCCCTGCTCGGCCGGATCGCCCGGAAGGCGGGGCTGCCGTACGAGGAGACGCTCACCGGCTTCAAGTGGATCGCCCGCGTCGACGGCCTGCGCTACGGCTACGAGGAGGCCCTCGGCTACTGCGTGGACCCGGAGGGCGTGCGCGACAAGGACGGCATCACCGCGGCCCTCCTGATCACCGAGCTGGCGTCGCGGCTGAAGGAGGAGGGCCGCACCCTCCTCGACCTCCTGGACGACCTCGCCGTCGAACACGGCCTGCACGCCACCGACCAGCTGTCCGTGCGCGTCCAGGACCTCTCCCTGATCGCCGACGCGATGCGCCGCCTGCGCGAGCAGCCCCCGACCCGGCTCGCGGGCCTGGCCATCACCCGGGCGGAGGACCTGACCAAGGGCACGGAGACGCTGCCGCCGACGGACGGCCTGCGCTACACCCTCGACGGCGCCCGCGTCATCGTCCGTCCCAGCGGCACCGAGCCGAAGCTGAAGTGCTACCTGGAGGTCGTCGTGCCGGTTCCCGCGCACGAAGGCCTCCCGGCCGCGCACACCCGCGCGAAGGGCCTCCTGGAGGCCATCAAGCGCGACCTCTCCGCGGCCGCCGGCATCTGAAACCGGCGCGGCCACCGGAAAAGCCAGGGGCACCCCCGGATCCCCGATCCCAGGGGTGCCCCTCGCCAGCCGAACCTTCTCAGCCGCCTTCCCGGCCGGCCCTCTCAGCCGCCGGTCACGAGCAGGATCACCAGCAGTACGGCCCCCGCCAGCGTCGGCGCCGCCACCTCGTAGGCCCAGCGGATCGTCGTCCGGCCCTGGGCGGACTCCGCGTTCCCGCGCTGGTCCAGGAGTTCGCGCAGGTCGTCCATGACCTTGTCGCCCTCCGCCCGGGTCGGCCCGATGGACTCGGCGCCGCGGGCGGTGAGCCCGCCGAAGCCGAGGCCCCTGCCGCCGAACCCGGCCTCCCCCGCCGACCGCCGGGCCGCGCCCGCCGCCCGCCGCTCGGCCTTCTTGCGGGCACGCAGCGACACCGGGACGGCCCACAGCTGGTAGGTGGTGCCCGACTTGGTGCGCACCTCGTTGGTGAAACTGGAGCGCAGGCCCTCGACCTCGCCCCACGGCACGGTGATCACCCGGTACGGGTTGCGGATCCGCAGCCGGTCCTCGTTGGCGAACACGGCCGGGCGCAGCGTGAAGGCGATCACCGGCGGAATGACCAGGATCATCGTGGCGAGCGCCAGCCACGGGGTGCGGCCGTGGCCCTTGAACAGCGCGTCGAAGCCCAGCCAGGCCACGACCGCGAGCAGCAGCACGCCGCCCGCGAGCCCCATGGGCGAGCGGTAGATCCGGTCCTTCACGGTGGGCACCGGAGGCTGCGACGCGGGTGGCTTGTGGTCCGGGGTCGTCATGGCCTGATTGTGCATGACGCCCGCGCGACCGCCGCCATGTGCCCCGGTACCCGTACACATCCGTGATGTTCCGTGATGTTCCGTGATCCTCCGTGCTCTCCCCGTGGTGGAGGTCCCGGAAACCGACCCGGGGGTGTACAGCCGCTACGCGCGTAGATATGCTCGTCTGGTGACCATGCCCACCACTGCACCCCCCGCACATGCGCTCGCCGACGTCACCGCGTCCGACAGCACGCTGCGCCGCTTCCTGCACGGGCTGCCCGGCGTCGACGCGGTCGGCCTGGAGGCGCGCGCCGCGTCGCTCGGCACCCGTTCCATCAAGACCACCGCGAAGGCGTACGCCATCGACCTCGCCATCTCGATGGTCGACCTGACGACGCTGGAAGGCGCGGACACCCCGGGCAAGGTCCGGGCGCTCGGCGCCAAGGCCGTCCACCCCGACCCGACGGACCGCACGAGCCCGGCCACGGCCGCGGTCTGCGTCTACCCGGACATGGTGGCCGTCGCCAAGGAGGCCGTCGCCGGTTCCGGCGTCAAGGTCGCCTCGGTCGCCACCGCCTTCCCGGCCGGCCGCGCCGCCCTTGAGGTGAAGCTCGCGGACGTGCGGGAGGCCGTCGCCGCGGGCGCCGACGAGATCGACATGGTCATCGACCGCGGCGCGTTCCTCGCGGGCAGGTACCTGAAGGTGTACGACGAGATCGTCGCCGTCAAGGAGGCCTGCGGGACGAGCGCCCGGCTGAAGGTCATCTTCGAGACCGGCGAGCTGTCGACGTACGACAACATCCGCCGCGCCTCCTGGCTCGGCATGCTCGCGGGCGCCGACTTCATCAAGACCTCGACGGGCAAGGTCGCCGTCAACGCGACGCCCGCCAACACCCTGCTGATGCTGGAGGCGGTGCGCGACTTCCGCGCCCAGACCGGCGTCCAGGTCGGCGTGAAGCCGGCCGGCGGCATCCGCACCAGCAAGGACGCCGTCAAGTTCCTCGTCCTGGTCAACGAGACGGCGGGCGCGGACTGGCTGGACAACCACTGGTTCCGCTTCGGCGCCTCCTCGCTGCTGAACGACCTGCTGATGCAGCGGCAGAAGCTGGCCACCGGACGTTACTCCGGCCCTGACTACGTGACGGTGGACTGAGACCCATGGACATGGAAATGCTGTCATCCGCATTCGAGTACGCACCGGCGCCCGAGTCCCGCTCGATCGTCGACATCGCGCCGTCCTACGGCCTGTTCATCGACGGCGAGTTCACCGAGGCCGCCGGCGGCAAGGTCTTCAAGACCGTCTCGCCGTCCACCGAAGAGGTGCTGTCGGAGGTCGCCGAGGCCTCCGAGGAGGACGTCGACCGCGCGGTCAGGGCCGCCCGCAAGGCCTTCGAGAAGTGGTCGGCGCTGCCCGGCTCCGAGCGCGCCAAGTACCTGTTCCGCATCGCCCGGATCATCCAGGAGCGCAGCCGCGAACTGGCCGTCCTGGAGACGCTGGACAACGGCAAGCCGATCAAGGAGACGCGGGACGCCGACCTCCCCCTGGTGGCGGCCCACTTCTTCTACTACGCGGGCTGGGCCGACAAGCTCGAGTACGCCGGGTTCGGCCGCAGGACGGCGGACGGACAGGGCGGCGCAGCCCCGCGCCCGCTCGGCGTGGCCGGCCAGGTCATCCCCTGGAACTTCCCGCTGCTGATGCTGGCCTGGAAGATCGCCCCGGCGCTCGCGACCGGCAACACGGTGGTCCTCAAGCCCGCCGAGACGACCCCGCTGTCCGCCCTGTTCTTCGCGGACATCTGCCGCCAGGCGGGCCTGCCCAAGGGCGTCGTCAACATCGTGACCGGTGACGGCCGTACCGGCGCGGCCCTGGTCGGGCACCCGGACGTGAACAAGGTCGCGTTCACCGGCTCGACGGCGGTCGGCAAGGAGATCGCGCGGACCGTGGCCGGCACGCGCAAGAAGCTCACCCTCGAACTGGGCGGCAAGGGCGCGAACATCGTCTTCGACGACGCCCCCGTCGACCAGGCCGTCGAGGGCATCGTGAACGGCATCTTCTTCAACCAGGGCCAGGTCTGCTGCGCCGGCTCCCGCCTGCTCGTCCAGGAGTCGATCCAGGACGAACTGCTGGACTCGCTCAAGCGCCGCCTGTCCACGCTGCGCCTGGGCGACCCGCTGGACAAGAACACCGACATCGGCGCGATCAACTCCGCCGAGCAGCTTGCCCGGATCACCTCGCTGGCCGAGACGGGCGAGGCGGAGGGCGCCGAGCGCTGGTCCCCGTCCTGCGAACTGCCGTCCTCCGGCTACTGGTTCGCGCCGACGCTCTTCACGAACGTCACCCAGGCCCACACCATCGCCCGCGAGGAGATCTTCGGCCCGGTGCTGTCGGTCCTCACCTTCCGCACCCCGGACGAGGCGGTCGCCAAGGCGAACAACACGCAGTACGGCCTGTCGGCGGGCATCTGGTCCGAGAAGGGCTCCCGCATCCTGGCCGTCGCGAGCAAGCTGCGCGCCGGGGTCGTCTGGTCCAACACGTTCAACAAGTTCGATCCGACCTCGCCGTTCGGCGGCTACAAGGAGTCGGGCTTCGGCCGCGAGGGCGGCCGCCACGGCCTGGAGGCGTACCTCGATGTCTGACCGACTTTCTGTCTTCAAGACCTACAAGCTGTACGTCGGCGGGAAGTTCCCGCGTTCCGAGAGCGGCCGGGTGTACGAGGTGACCGACGCGAAGGGCAACTGGCTGGCCAACGCTCCCCTGTCCTCCCGCAAGGACGCGCGGGACGCGGTGGTCGCGGCACGCAAGGCGTTCGGCGGCTGGTCGGGCGCGACGGCGTACAACCGCGGTCAGGTCCTGTACCGCGTGGCCGAGATGCTGGAGGGCCGCCGCGAGCAGTTCGTGCGCGAGGTGGCCGAGGCGGAGGGCCTGTCGAAGTCCAAGGCGGCGGCCGTCGTGGACGCCGCGATCGACCGCTGGGTCTGGTACGCGGGCTGGACCGACAAGATCGCCCAGGTGATCGGCGGCGCGAACCCGGTCGCCGGGCCGTTCTTCAACCTCTCCTCGCCGGAGCCGACGGGCGTGGTGGCCGTACTGGCCCCCCAGGACTCGTCGTTCCTCGGTCTGGTCTCGGTCCTCGCCCCGGTGATCGCCACCGGCAACACGGCGATCGTCGTCGCCGCCGAGAAGGCCCCGCTGCCCGCCCTGTCCCTGGCCGAGGTCCTGGCCACCTCCGACGTGCCGGGCGGCGTGGTGAACATCCTCTCCGGCCGGACGGCGGAGATCGCGGCGCCCCTGGCCGCGCACCAGGACGTCAACGCGATCGACCTCGCGGGCGCGGACGAGGAGCTGGCGAAGGAGCTGGAGATCGCGGCGGCCGACAATCTGAAGCGGGTGCTGCGTCCACAGGCTGTGGACTGGGCCGAGACGCCGGGAACCGAGCGGATGACGGCCTTCCTGGAGACGAAGACCGTCTGGCACACCACGGGCGCGCTGGGCGCGGCGGGTTCGTCCTACTGACGGGGTCCGGGCGGGGAACCGCCGTCGGCCGGGCGCGGGTCGCGTCCGGCCGACCGCGCGGTTCCCCGCGGCCCTTCCCGGACGCCCTCAGTTGCCCGGCGCCGACACCAGCCGGCCCGCCACCGGCACCTCCCCCACCGATTTCGCCTCCGCGACCGGGGCCGTCAGCATGCGGGAGTCCACCGGCTTGAAGTCGGCGACCCGGGTGCCCACTCCGTTGTCGAGGGGGTCGACGCCGGTGCCCGCCAGGGGGTTGGGCTTGAGGCCGGCGACCGGTTCCGTGGCGTAGCCGGCCGAACCGGCCAGGGCCGTGAGCCCGGCCTGGGGGTCGATGTCGCCCAAGGGGGCCGAGTGGCCCGGCGCCTTCCCGTGCGGGGCGGCCGCGTCCGCGTGGGCCGTCGCCGCGCCCGCGCCCAGCGCCGCGCCGGCGGTCACGAGCGCGAACAGGGCACGGCGGGCGGTGGGGTACTGCGGCTTGCTGTGTCGGGCCATCGCTGGTGCCACCTTCTGGTGCGCAGGGTAATGATGTCGCGACACAGGGTAGTTGAGGCGTGACCCGCGCTTCAAAAGCGAACCGCGGGGTCGGCAGGCGGCACGCCATGCGTCAAACTGGTGTTCCGTGAGCATTCATCCCCCGTCCCCCGCCCGTGTCGTGCTGCTGTGCGGCCCCTCGGGTTCGGGCAAGTCCCTGGTCGCCGCCCGTTCCGGGCTGCCCGTGCTGCGCCTGGACGACTTCTACAAGGAGGCCGACGACCCGACTCTGCCCCTGGTGGAGGGAAGTTCGGACATCGACTGGGACCACCCCGGCTCGTGGGACGCGCAGGTCGCCCTCGACGCCATCACCCGGCTGTGCGCCACGGGTTCGACGCCGGTGCCGGTGTACGACATCTCGCTCAGCGCCCGTACCGGCGAGGAGACGCTGCGGCTGGGCCGTACCCCGCTGTTCATCGCCGAGGGCATCTTCGCCGCGGAGATCGTCGAGCGCTGCCGGGAACTCGGGGTCCTCGCCGACGCGCTGTGCCTGAGCCGCGGATCGGTCACCACCTTCCGGCGGCGCTTCGTGCGCGACCTGAAGGAGGGCCGCAAGTCGGTGCCGTTCCTGCTGCGCCGCGGCTGGCGGCTGATGCGCGCGGAACGCACGATCATCTCCCGCCAGGTGTCCCTGGGCGCCCACCCGTGCGACCGGGACGAGGCCCTCGGCCGGCTCGCGGCCGCGGCGGCGGGGCGGCAGGCACGGCAGCAGTCGGCGGCGTGACCGTCGTACCCCCGGTGGACCGCGGACGGCAAAGAGGGGCTGGTCGGGCCCCCGGCCCGACCAGCCCCTCTTCTGTTC
Source organism: Streptomyces sp. NPDC048106 (assembly GCF_040706415.1). NCBI lineage: Bacteria > Bacillati > Actinomycetota > Actinomycetes > Kitasatosporales > Streptomycetaceae > Streptomyces > Streptomyces sp. NPDC048106. The sequence continues at coordinate 113,076 of NZ_JBEZND010000013.1, forward strand.
CTCCCCCACGGTTCACCACCCCCACAGTGGTTCCCCGCGTTCCCCCGTGTTCCCCCGTGCTGTCCGGGCCGCCCCCCAGCGGCCCGGCCCCCGTTCCCCCCTACCTCAGGCGACCAGTTCGCCGAAGGCGTTCTCCTCGTCACGGCCGAAGCTGAGGACCTCGTCCTCGCGCAGCCGGCGCAGCGAGCGCCAGATGCTGGACTTCACCGTGCCGACACTGATGTTGAGTATGTCCGCGATCTCCGGGTCCGTACGGCCCTCGTAGTAGCGCAGGACCAGCATGGTGCGCTGCAGTTCGGGCAGCCGGGCCAGTGCCTGCCACAGGACCGCGCGCAGTTCGGTGCCGCGCATCGCGTCCGTCTCGCCGGGCGTCTCGGGCAGTTCCTCGGTCGGGTACTCGTTGAGCTTGCGCCGCCGCCAGGCGCTGATGTGCAGGTTCGTCATCGTGCGACGGAGGTATCCGCCGACGGCCGCCTTGTCGCTGATCCGGTCCCACGCCCGGTAGGTCGAGAACAGCGCGCTCTGCAACAGGTCCTCGGCCTCGAAGCGGTCGCCGGTCAGGTGGTAGGCGGTGGCGTACAGGGAGGCACGGCGCTCCTGGACGTAGGCGGTGAACTCCGCCTCCGTCAGCGAACGACGCTCCCCCTGCTCCTCCCTGTACGCGCTCCCCCCGTGCGTCTCCCCCGGACGCGCGTCGACCATCGACATGTACGGCTGCTGCTGCCCGTAGGCGGCGTGCTGACGCCCGGTGCCGCGGGCGCACCCCCGTGCTCCCCCACGCTCGAACGCGCTCGTGCGGGAGGACCCCCCGTCGGCACCGGTCTTCTCCGAACCCCGGTGCACGTCGTGCAGACGCGTGACCACTGCGCTGGTGCTGATGCTGTGCAGCGTGTTCATCTCGCGCTCCCCGTCGTGGAGTTCCGGTGCTTCGGTCCTGCTCCGGGACTCGCCCGGTCGTGCTCCGGGCTGTTTCCGGCCGGTTGGGCCGGATCCGGTTGTTCGCCGTGCCCGTGACCAAAAGACTGCCGGGGTCACATCATCGCCGTGTCCGCCGACTGTCACAGACCTGTCACAGGGCCTCCCGCCCTCGGCGGCGTCACAGGAAGTGCACAGGCCGTGGCGATAGCGCGGGGCTCATGCCGACAGGTCGTACGACACCCCGTCCATGGGCCAGAATGAGTGGGTGCCTTCCCTGTTGCTGATCGAGGACGACGACGCCATCCGTACGGCCCTGGAGCTCTCACTGACGCGCCAGGGACACCGGGTGGCCACCGCTGCCAGCGGCGAGGACGGTCTGAAGCTGCTGCGCGAGCAGCGGCCGGACCTGATCGTGCTGGACGTGATGCTGCCCGGCATCGACGGTTTCGAGGTGTGCCGGCGCATCCGGCGCACCGACCAGCTGCCGATCATCCTGCTGACCGCGCGCAGCGACGACATCGACGTGGTCGTCGGACTGGAGTCCGGCGCCGACGACTACGTGGTCAAGCCGGTCCAGGGCCGGGTGCTGGACGCCCGGATCCGGGCCGTGCTGCGGCGCGGGGAGCGCGAGTCCAGCGACTCGGCGACCTTCGGCAACCTGGTCATCGACCGCTCGGCGATGACCGTGACGAAGAACGGCGAGGACCTCCAGCTCACCCCGACCGAGCTGCGGCTGCTCCTGGAACTGAGCCGGCGGCCCGGCCAGGCGCTGTCCCGCCAGCAGTTGCTGCGGCTGGTGTGGGAGCACGACTACCTGGGCGACTCCCGCCTGGTGGACGCGTGTGTGCAGCGGCTGCGCGCCAAGGTGGAGGACGTGCCCTCGTCCCCGACCCTGATCCGTACGGTCCGTGGTGTCGGCTACCGCCTGGACGCTCCTCAGTGAGCGATACGCGAGGGGGGCTGCGCGGCTGGGCCGCGGGCCGCAGGGGAAGTCTGTCCCGGCTCAGGTTCACCAGTCTGCGGCTGCGGCTCGTCGTGGTCTTCGGGCTGGTCGCCCTCACCGCCGCGGTGTCGGCGTCGGGCATCGCCTACTGGCTCAACCGCGAGGCGGTGCTCACCCGCGCCCAGGACGCGGTGCTGCGCGACTTCCGCCAGGAGATGCAGAACCGCGCGGGCGCGCTTCCGGCCCGCCCCACCCAGGACGAACTCCAGCGCACCGCCGGGCAGATGGCGGCCAGCAGCCAGAGCTTCAGCGTGCTGCTGGTCGGCCAGGACGCGCACGGCAAGACGGTGTACGGCAACTCGGGCGGGATCAACGGGTTCTCGCTGGAGGACGTGCCCAAGTCGCTGCGTACGGCGGTGAACCGGCGGCAGGAGACCGGCGACACCAACAGACAGCCGTACCACCTGTACTGGCAGCGGGTCGTGGAACACGGCACGCCGTACCTCGTGGCGGGCACGCGGGTGATCGGCGGCGGTCCGACCGGCTACATGGCGAAGTCCCTGGAGCCGGAGGCGAAGGATCTCAACTCGCTGGCCTGGTCGTTGGGCATCGCCACCGGTCTCGCGCTGATCGGCGCCGCGCTGCTCGCGCAGGCCGCCGCCACGACCGTGCTGAAACCGGTGCACCGCCTCGGCGTCGCCGCCCGGCGGCTCGGCGAGGGCAGGCTGGACACCCGGCTGCGGGTCTCGGGGACCGATGAACTCGCCGATCTGTCCCGGACGTTCAACAACGCGGCGGAGGCGCTGGAGAAGCGGGTCGCGGAGATGGCCGGACGGGACGAGGCGTCCCGGCGCTTCGTCGCCGACATGAGCCATGAGCTGCGTACGCCGTTGACCGCCATCACCGCCGTGACGGAGGTGCTGGAGGAGGAGCTGGAGTCGGAGGCGGGCGGCATCGACCCGATGATCGAGCCGGCGGTCCGCCTGGTCGTCAGCGAGACGCGCCGCCTGAACAACCTGGTCGAGAACCTGATGGAGGTCACCCGCTTCGACGCGGGCACCGCCCGGCTGGTCCTGGACGACGTCGACGTCGCCGACCTGATCACCGCGTGCATCGACGCCCGCGCCTGGCTGGACGCGGTGGAGCTGGACGCCGAGCGCGGCATCCACGTCCGCCTCGACCCGCGCCGCCTCGACGTGATCCTGGCCAACCTGATCGGCAACGCCCTCAAGCACGGGGGCTCGCCGGTGCGCGTCTCGGTGCGCGAGGCGCCCGACTCGGTGGTCATCCAGGTCCGCGACCACGGCCCGGGCATCCCCGAAGAGGTACTCCCCCACGTCTTCGACCGCTTCTACAAGGCCAGCGCCTCCCGCCCCCGCTCGGAGGGCAGTGGCCTCGGCCTCTCCATCGCGATGGAGAACGCGCACATCCACGGCGGCGAGATCACGGCGGCCAACTCACCCGAGGGCGGCGCGGTGTTCACACTCCGGCTGCCACGGGACACGTCGGAAACGACGGAGGAACCGACGGAGGAACCGGCCGAGGAGAAGGACGGGAAGAAGGACGGAAAGAAGGACGGGAACGCGGCGAAGGGGGAGGAGGAGTGATGACGACGGTACGACGACGAACGCGACGGCGCCGGCTCCTGGCCCTCCCCCTCCTGGGCGTGCTGCTCACCGGCTGCGGCATACGCGCCACCCAGGTCCCGACCGACTTCGGCCCGGCCCCTTCGCGGGTCCCGTGCTCACTGGCGGGCCCGGACCCGGCGACGCAGCAGGGCGTGCCCGTCCAGGTCTTCCTGCTGTGCGGGGACTCCCTGGTGACGGTGGACCGCACGGTCCGGGTCCCCGAGGGCACCCCCGACGCCCGCCGCCGGGTGATGGTGGCCCAGGGCCTGCTGGACCAGCTGGCCGCGGCCCCCTCGTCGGCGGAACGCTCGGCGGGCTACACCACCCGCGTCCCGGGCGGCCTGTCCGTCTCCGGCCCCGCTCCGCGCGACCCCGAGGACACCCTCCGGCTCGGCACCGCCCCCTCCGGCCTCCCCGCCCCGGCCCTGGCCCAGCTCGTCTGCACCCTCTCCGACTCCGCCGCGGCGGAGGGCGACGGCTCGGTGACCCTGGGCGGCCCGGCCCCGGCGCCGCTGCGCCGCTACGCGTGCACGGACGACGTCCGCGAGCACCCGGGCACGACGGCGCCGCCGGCGAGTGAGGTGCAGCAGGGAGTGGGGTAGCGGGCTACCGGGGACATCCGACCCTGGTGTCACGCGCCACGGCGACGGCTCCGTCGGACACGCCGGTTACGCCTTCCCGCGGGGCCACTTGGCAGGAGATCGACCGCGCGGATCGCGGATGCCGGTTCCGGGGGCCGGGTACGGCCGCGACCCCGCCGGCGTGGGCGAACGGCCCCGCCCCCGGCCGGGCCCGGGCACCGGCCCGGCACAGGCCGCCGCCCGATGCGGAACCGATCGTGCGGACCCGCGCGTCTTGGGGGGCGTGCAGCGTCAAGGGGACTTCGACGGCGGCGCCGTCATCCGCGTCCGGGCGGCAGGAGGCATCCTCCTCCTCGCCCACCTCGTCTTCGTCGCCTGGCTGATGCTGCGGCCGCTGGACGTGCCGTGGGTGACGCCGCCCAACCTGCACCCGCTGGCCGGTATCCGCGCGGATCTGGCGCGGGGGTGGCCGGCCGCGGTGAAGCCGCTGGGCGAAGGGCTCGGGCTGCTCGCGCCGCTCGGCGTGCTGCTGCCGATGGCGCACGGCAGGCTCACCGTGTCGCCGCTCGCCTCGCTGCTGCGCACCGCCGCCGCGGCCAGTCTGGTCTCGCTCGGCATCGCCCTGTTGCAGACCGGCGTCCCGGGGCGGGTCGTGGACGTCGACTCGGTGCTGTTGAACACCGCCGGGGTGATCCTGGCCCACCTGCTCGTCGTCCCCGCGGCCCGCGCGCGTCTGCGCAGGTCGGAGCGGTTGCACCAGCGGCCTGAGGCCGAGCCGGCCGTCTTCCACGAGGGGCTTTCTCAGGGGCGTACCCCGACGATTCCCAGGGTCGGAATCGCTCCTTAGAGTGACGCTTCGTCCCCTTCGTGTCCGTATCGTCGTAGACAGCTGATCGAGCCGACCGACGACCACGGAGGATGTGTCATGACCGCCCTTGCCCGACCCACCCACGGCCGCATGATCGGCGGAGTGTGCGCGGGCCTGGCCCGCCGCTTCGGCACCTCCGCCACCACGATGCGGGTGATCTTCGTGCTGTCCTGTCTGCTGCCGGGCCCCCAGTTCCTGTTGTACATAGCCCTGTGGATCCTGCTGCCGGCCGAGGACAAGGCCCGCGCCACCAGCTGGTGACGCGCCACGCCGCCGGGGCGCCCCGGTCGGTTCCGGGACACACCGGCGGCGGGCGGGCGGCGGCGTCAGCCGAGCGGGACCCCGTTCACCCCCATGCCCTGCGTGGGCAGGCCCGTGTTGTTCAGCGGCAGTCCGCCGAGCATCCCGGGCGACCCCTGGGCGTGCATCCGCCGCACGGCCGGCTGCGCGGCGGCCACCCCGGAGGCCACGGCGCCCTGGCCCTGCGCGAGGGTGCCGACGGTCCCGGGCACGACGGACTCGGCCGGCAGGTTCCTGGTGACGCCGTTCAGGGTCTGCGTGGCGTCGGCGGCGGGTGCCGCGTGGGCGGCGCCCGCGCCGAGGGCGGCGAAGGCGGCACCGAGGGCGGCGACACCGAGGGTCTTGGCGGCAGACTGCTTCATGGTGAATGCGTCCTTGAATGCGGAGACGGGGACTGCGGATCACAGAAGATCCGGGGATCGCAAACGATCCGAGCGGACTCCGACCGTAAACACGCCGCGCTCCGTCCCGCAAACACCGAAATGCGGACGCCCTGTGAAAACACGTCCGCATCTCACGCCGAAAGAAGCGGTGGCTTACCCTTCCGATCCCGCGGAGCCGCTGGTGGGAGACGTCTGCTGAAACAGCCATTCGGATTTCAGCTCGGCATAGCCGGGCTTGATGACGTCATTGATCATCGCAAGCCGTTCATCGAAAGGAATGAACGCTGATTTCATCCCATTGACAGAGAACCACTGGAGGTCGTCGAGCGTGTAACCGAACGCGTCGACAAGATGCTCGAACTCCTGGCTCATGCTGGTGTGCGACATGAGCCGGTTGTCGGTGTTGACCGTGGCCCGGAACAAGAGCTTGCGCAGCAGCCCGATCGGATGCTCGGCGTACGAGGTCGCGGCCCCCGTCTGGAGGTTGGAGGTGGGGCACAGTTCCAGCGGGATCCGCTTGTCCCGGACGTACGACGCGAGCCGTCCGAGCCGCACCGACCCGTCCGGCCGGACCTCGATGTCGTCGATGATCCGCACCCCGTGCCCGAGCCGGTCGGCGCCGCACCACTGGAGCGCCTGCCAGATGGAGGGCAGTCCGAAGGCCTCGCCGGCATGGATGGTGAAGTGGTTGTTCTCGCGCTTGAGGTACTCGAAGGCGTCCAGGTGCCGGGTGGGCGGGTGTCCGGCCTCGGCGCCGGCGATGTCGAAGCCGACGACGCCGGAGTCCCGGTAGCGGTTGGCGAGTTCGGCGATCTCCAGGGAGCGGGCCGCGTGCCGCATGGCGGTGAGCAGGGCGCCGACCCGGATCCGCCGGCCGTTCTCGCGGGCGAGCCGTTCGCCCTGCCGGAACCCCTCGTTGACGGCCTCGACGACCTCTTCCAGGGCCAGCCCCCGGGCCAGGTGCTGCTCGGGCGCGTACCGCACCTCGGCGTAGACCACGCCGTCCTCGGCGAGGTCCTCGGCGCACTCCCGGGCGACCCTCACCAGGGCCTCCCGTGTCTGCATCACGCCGACGGTGTGCCGGAAGGTCTCCAGATAGCGTTCCAGCGAGCCGGAGTCGGCGGCCTCCTGGAACCAGATGCCCAGCTTGCCGGGGTCGGTCTCGGGGAGTTCCCGGTACCCGGCGTCCTGGGCGAGTGCGACGACGGTGCCCGGCCGGAGCCCGCCGTCGAGATGATCGTGCAGCAGTACCTTGGGCGCCCGGCGGATCTGGTCCGGCGTCGGTACACGCCCCGGGACATTCGCCGGGACGGTCCCCTTCGGTGCAGTCTGGCTCGTCATTTCCGCACTGTAACGCCTACGCGCGTAGAAATCTCCGGCTCCGCACCCGGACTTGGCCGGACGTTTTCCGTCGCCTTTACGCCGATACCCAACGGTGACCGGCCGTACGGGTTTCGTACGCCGCGCCTTCTGACACTGTTCTGCCATGGGACAGCAAGCGACGCCGGTCCGAACGGCCGGGCTGGGCAGGGCGGTCGGGCCGGTGCCGGATTCGGTGTGCGGGGCGGTGCTGCTGCTGCCCGGCGGGGAGGAGATCTCCGCGCGCAGGCCGTCCTCCCTGATGGGGGCACCGGCGTTGGTCCGCTCGCTGGGCCGGCGGTTCGTCCGCACGGGCCGGGGGGAGGGGCTGGCCGTGCACACCGTCCGCTACCGCTACCGGGGGTGGAACGGCAGCGAGGCGCATCTGGCCGCCGACGCGGAATGGGCCGCCGACGAGGTCGTACGGCGGTACGGGGATGTTCCCGTCTGCCTGGTCGGCGTCGACATGGGCGGCCGGGCGGCGCTGCGGGCGGGCGGGCACGAGGCCGTCAACTCGGTGGTGGCGCTGGCCCCCTGGCTGCCCGAGGAGGACGTGGCCGCGCCCGCCGAGCCGGTGAAGCAGCTGGTGGGGCGGCGGGTGCTGATCGTGCACGGCACGAACGACGAGCGCAGTGACCCGGAGTTGTCGTTCCGGCTCGCGGCGCGGGCGAAGAAGGTGAACCGGGAGGTGTGCCGGTTCGAGGTGCACTCCGACGGGCACCGGCTGGGCGGCCACCGGGACGAAGTGGAGTCCCTGGCCGCCGACTTCATGCGGGGCGCGCTGTTCGGGCACCCGGTCTCCCGGCCGGTCGAGGACGCGCTGGCGGCGCCGCCGCCGATCGGGCTGCGGATGCCGCTGGCGGCCGGGTTCGGCAGGTCGCTGCGGCGGTGAACCCGCGGTGGCGGGCCCCCTTCAGGCGAGCAGGTTCCCCCGCCTCGACAGCAGGAACTTCTTGAAGGCGGCGACCGGCGGGGTGTCCGCGCGGTCGGCCGGCCAGGCGACGCCGATCTCGCGGACGGCACGCGGCGCGGTGACGGTCAGTTCCACCACCCCCGGCCTCGGCACCGTCGGCGGCGGCAGCAGCGCGACCCCGAGTCCGGCCGCGACCAGCCCCCGCAGCGTCTCCGCCTCCTCCCCCTCGAAGGCGATCCGGGGCGCGAACCCGGCCTCGCGGCACAGGGCGTCGGTGATGCGCCGCAGGCCGTAGCCGGGCTCCAGGGTGACGAAGTTCTCCTCGGCCGCCTCGGCCAGCCGGATCCGGCGGCGGCCGGCCAGCGGATGGTCGGCGGGGACGACCAGGCGGAGCTTCTGCTCGTCCAGGCGGCGCACGACGAGGTCGGGGGCGTCCGGGACGGGAGAGGTCAGGCACAGGTCGAGGCGGCCGGCGCGCATGCCCTCCAGCATGGCCTCGCCGTAGTTCTGGACCAGGCTGAAGCGGATGCGCGGGTGCTCGGCGCGGAAGGCGCCCAGCAGTCCGGGCACCGTCTCGGCGCCCATGGTGTGCAGGAACCCGAAGGCGACCTTGCCGGTGGCCGGGTCGGCGTCGGCGCGGACCTCTTCGGCGGCCCGTTCCACCTCGCCGAGGGCGCGTTCGACGGAGGCGAGGAAGGTGCGGCCGGCCGTGGTGAGGACGAGGGTGCGGCCGCGGCGGGCGAAGAGTTCGACGCCCAGGTCCTGTTCCAGGCGGGCCATCGCGCGGGAGAGGGTGGACTGGGGGACGTTCAGCTCCTGGGCGGCGCGGGTGACGTGCTCGTTCCGGGCCACGCCGGCGAAGTAGGCGAGGCGGGGCGCGAGCAACAGCGCCATGTCTTCTGTGTCACCGGATGGTGACAGTCTCTGCTCTGACCTCTGCTGATGCTCCATGGGAACGATTATGGCGATTCCATGCATTGGACGGATCAGAGGTCCGTCCCTACGGTCGAAGCATGTCTCCCGCCAGTACCGGGGCGTCCGCCACCGTGGACGCCGCGTCCCCCGTCGTCACCGCCTCCTCCTCCGACACCGGCGTCTCCGACTCCCGGCTGACCCCGGGCGGCCCCGGCTACCGCCGGATGAGCCTCGCCCTCTTCCTCGCCGGAGTCGCGACCTTCGCCCTGCTGTACTCCACCCAGGCCCTGCTGCCGCTGATCTCCGACGACTTCGGGGTCGCGGCGAGCGAGGCGAGCTGGACCGTGGCGGCCGCGACCGGCGGGCTCGCGCTGTTCGTGCTGCCGATGAGCGCCCTGTCGGAGCGCTTCGGGCGTCGCACGGTGATGACCGCCTCGCTGGTGGTCGCGGTGGCCGTCGGCCTGCTGGTGCCCTTCGCGCCGTCGATCGGCGCGCTGGTGGCGCTGCGCGCGGTGCAGGGCGCGGCCCTGGCCGGACTGCCCGCCTCGGCGCAGGCGTATCTGGCCGAGGAGGTGCGCCCGCGGGCGCTGGTCACGGCGATCGGCCTGTTCGTCGCGGGCAACAGCGTCGGCGGCATGAGCGGCCGGGTGATCACCGGCTGGGTGGCGCAGATGTGGGGCTGGCGGGTGTCGGTCGGCGTGATCGGGCTGATCGCGGTCGGCTGCGCGGTGGCGTTCCGGCTGCTGCTGCCAGCTCCGCGGCACTTCACGGCGGGCTCGCTGCGTCCCCGGGTGCTGCTCGGCACGGTCCGCGCCCACCTCTCGGACCCGCTGCTGCGCCGTCTGTACGTGATCGGCGCGCTGTTCATGACGGTGTTCGGCGGCGTGTACACGGTGATCGGCTACCGGCTGACGGGCGCGCCGTTCGGGCTGCCGCAGGGCATCGTGGGCTCGATCTTCCTGGTCTACCTGGTGGGCACGGTCTCGGCGTCCACGGCGGGCCGGCTGGTGGGCCGGCTGGGCCGGCGCGGCGCGCTGTACCTGGCGGGCGGCACGACGGCGGCGGGCCTGCTCCTCTCCCTGGCCGCGTCCCTCCCCCTGGTCCTGCTCGGCCTGGTGCTGATCACCGCGGGCTTCTTCGCCGGCCACGCGGCCGCCTCCTCGGCCGTCAGCAAGACCGCCACCCACGGCCGCGCCCAGGCCTCCGCGCTCTACCAGTCCGCCTACTACATCGGCTCCAGCGTCGGCAGCACGGTCGGCGCGCTCGCCTTCCACGCGGGCGGCTGGCCCGGCACGGTGGGCGTCGGGCTCCTCGCGGTCCTCGGCGTCGTGGCCATCACGGTGCTCGGCTCCCGGGCGGCGCGGGTGGCGGCGCGCGAGCCGCTCGCAGCATGACCCGCTGAGCCCCCCGCCTCGGCGCGGGGCATCGTCTCTCCCCCCTGGTCGGGGCCGGTTGTCAGTGGGCGCGGATAGCGTCCGTGGCTACTGGACCGTCGAGCAGGGGGTTTGCCGTATGGAGTTCCGGATCACGCGCGGGGAGCTGGCGGAGGCGGTGGGCCGGGCGGCGCGGGCGCTGCCCGCGCGGACGCCGGTACCGGTGCTGGGCGGGCTGCTGCTGACCGCGGCGGCCGGGCGGCTGGCGGTGTCGGGGTACGACTTCGAGACCGCGGCCCGCGCGGAGACCGAGGCGGAGGTGGGCGCGGCGGGCCGGGTGCTGGTGCTCGGGCGGCGGCTGCTGGACATCTGCCGGGTGGTGCCGGAGGGACCGGTGGACTGCGCGCTGGAGGGGACGCGGTTCACCCTGACGGCGGGCGGCACCCGGTTCGGGCTGTCGACGCTGCCGTACGAGGAGTATCCGGCGCTCCCCGAGGCGCCGCCGGAGTACGGCGCGGTGGACGCGGAGGCGTTCGCGGCGGCCGTGGGACAGGTGGCGGTGGCGGCGGGGCGCGATGACACGCTGCCGGTGCTCACCGGGATCCAGCTCCGGCTGGACGGCGAGGAGATGACGCTGTCGGCGTCCGACCGGTACCGGTATGCCGTACGGCGGCTGGAGTGGAAGCCGGGGGCGGGGGCGGCCGGGGATCCGGTGGAGACGCTGGTGCCCGCGCGGCGGCTGCTGGAGACGGCGCGGGGGCTCGCGCGCTGCGGATCGGCGCGGGTCCTGCTGGATCCGGGGGCGGGGGGCACCGGGGTCGTGGGGTTCGAGGGCGGGGGCGCGCGGACGCTGCTGCGCCGGCTGGAGGGCCGGCTGCCGGGGTACGGCTCGCTGTTCGAGCTGACGGGCGCCTCGGTCGCCGAGGTGGACACCGCGGCGCTGGCGGAGGCGGCGCGGCGGGTCGCGGTGGTCGCCGAGGCGAACAGCCCGGTGCGGCTGGACTTCGCCGCGGCCGAGGGGACGCTGCTGGTGCGGGCCGGGTACGGGGACGACGTGGCGGCGCAGCGGCTGCCGGCCGTGCTGCGGGGCGCCGAGGAGCTGACGGTGGCGTTCAACCCGGCGTATCTGCTGGACGCGCTGAACTCCTTCGAGAGCCCCGGGCTGCGGTTCGAGCTGCTCGGGGCGGGGCAGCGGACGCTGCTGAGCGGCACCGGGGCGGCGGCCGGTCATCGCCATCTGCTCATGTCCGTGAAGCAACTGGTCTGATCTGGTCTTTTTCTTGCTCCGGCGGTCATTGTCAGTGGGCTGCGGTAGCTTGCGAAATGCTGGGGCGCGAAGGCGCGGAGCGGCCACAGGGGCGGGTGGACGATGGGCGAGAGCACGGCGACGGCGGGGATCGACGTCGCGCTGGAGAAGCACCGGACCGAGCTGACCGGGTACTGCTACCGGATGCTCGGCTCCTCCTTCGAGGCGGAGGACGCGGTGCAGGACACCCTGGTGCGGGCCTGGCGGAGCCATGAGAGATTCGAGGGCCGCTCCTCGCTGCGCTCGTGGCTGTACCGGATCGCGACGAACGTGTGCCTGGACATGCTGACGGCGGCCAACAAGCGGGCGCGGCCGATGGATCTGACCGACGCGACCCCGCTCGCGCAGGCGGCGCTGGCGCCGCGCCCGGATCACACCTGGCTGGAGCCGGTGCCGGACGCGCGGGTGCTGCCCTCGGTGGGCGACCCGGCGGAGGCGGCGGTGGCCAAGGAGTCGATCCGGCTGGCGTTCATGGCGGCACTCCAGCAACTGCCGCCCCGGCAGCGGGCGGTGCTGATCCTGCGCGAGGTGCTGGCGTGGAAGGCGAGCGAGGTCGCCGAGCTGCTGGACACCTCGGTCGCCTCGGTCAACAGCGCCTTGCAGCGGGCGCGGGCCACGCTCGCCGAGCGGGCGGACGCGGGTCCCGAGGGCGCGGTGTCCGATCCGCTGGACGAGGAGCAGCAGAAGCTGCTGGAGCGCTATGTGCGGGCGTTCGAGGGATACGACATGACGGCGCTGACGGCGCTGCTGCACGAGGACGCGGTGATGACGATGCCGCCGTTCGACCTGTGGCTGCGCGGCCCGGCCGACATCACCGGCTTCATGAGCACGCTCGGCGCCTCCTGCGCCGGTTCCCGGCTGGTCCCGGTGCGGGCCAACGGGCTGCCCGGGTTCGCGCACTACAAGCCGGACCCGGACAGCGGCGGGTTCGGCCCGTGGGCGGTGCAGGTGCTGGAGCTGTCAGCCGGCCGCATCACCGGTTTCCACTGCTTCCTCGACACCCAGCGCTGGTTCCCCCTCTTCGGGCTGCCCCTCCGTCTGGAAGCGGAGCCCGGCGAGCGCGAGGAGGGCGAGTAGCGCGGGGGCGGGGGCGCGCAGCCGGATCCGGCCGCCGGCCCGGCGGGCGGCCAGTTCCAGCCGGGCCAGCAGATCCACCTGCGCGAGGCCCAGCGGCCCGAGCGCGCCCGCGTCGCAGACGACCACGCGGGCGCCGGTGCGCTCCAGGGCCGACCGTACGGCGTCGCAGAGCACCGGTATCCCGTCACGGCCGACGGGTCCGGGCAGCACCAGCACAGGGGGTTCCTCGGCGTCCACGCGAGGGTAGACAGCCGGGCCGCGCGTAACTCATCGCGCCGCCGTGCGACCCGAGGCGGGTCACCGGCGTCACACGCGTCACATTGACCGACTTCCCTCCCACGCTGGAGGGTTGAGGCCGTGACGGGGGTACTCAGCGGGTTCGCGGTGATCGCGATCGTGATCGGGGCGGGCTACGTGCTCGCCCGCCGTGCGACGCTCGGGGCGCAGGGCATGGAGGTGCTGACCCGGCTGGCGTTCATGGTGGCAGGCCCGGCGCTGCTGTTCACCACCCTGGCCAGGGCCGACCTGTCGGTGCTCTTCTCCGCCCGCCTGCTGGTGACGGCGCTGAGCACGGCGGCCGTCTCGGCCGTCTTCGTGGTGGCGGGGGTGGCACGAGGGTGGGGCGTGGGTCGTACGACGATCGGCGCGCTGTGCTCCGGTTACGTCAACTCGGGCAACCTGGGCATCCCCATCGCCGCGTACGTCCTGGGCGACGCGTCCCTCGTGGCCCCGGTCCTGCTCTTCCAGGTCGTCCTCGTCACGCCGGTCGCGCTCACGGTGCTCGACCTGTCGGGGACGGGCGAGAAGGGCACGTTCGGGCAACGGCTGCTGACCCCGCTGCGCAATCCGATCGCGGTGGGCTCGCTGTCCGGCGTGGTGGTCTCCGCGGCGGGGTGGAAGCTGCCGGGCCCGGTGATGGATCCGCTCACCCTGATCGGCAACATGTCCGTCCCGGCGGCCCTGCTGGCCTTCGGCATGTCCCTGCACGGCGGCACGGCCCCCTGGCGCGGCCGGGACCGCCGGCTCGTCCTGCTCTCCGTGGCCCTGAAATCCCTGGGCCAGCCCCTCGCCGCCTGGGCCCTCGCCACGTCCCTCTTCCACCTCCACGGCGCCCCCCTGCTGGACGTGGTCGTCACCTCCGCCCTGCCCGCCGCCCAGAACCTCTTCACCTACGCCAGCCGCTACCACGTGGCCCAGTCCCTGGCCCGCGAGTCGATCCTGCTGTCGACGGTGGTGTCGGTACCGGTGCTGGTGGGGGTGGCGGCGGTGCTGGGGTGAGGGTCAGTCGACAGGGAACTCGCCGGTGTCGATCGTGACGTCGAAAGGTGCCGGGAGCTTGAGGGGATCCCCGAACTTCACCGCGCTGAGGACCCGGTGGACATCGCCTTTCGGTTCTCCGTAGAGGGTCACGGTGGGGCCGCCGGGCGCCCAGCGGTCGATGAGGAGGTAGAGCGGGATCCCCGCGGTGGCGTAGGCGGCCGCCTTGCTGACGCGGTCGTGGCGGGCATTGGACTTGGAGGTCACCTCGACGACGAGTTCGGCGAGGGCGGCGGGGACGTAGGAGTCCTCCTCCAGGTGCTCCTGCACGGGCATCACCAGCAGGTCCGGAATGAGCATGCCCAGCCGTGCCGGTACGGCGATCGACTGGGTCTGGAAGATGGCCCAGTCCTCGGGGATGACGGAGTAGAGGCGACGCTGGATGCGTTCCGCGATCACATTGTGGCGGAGCGTGGGAGAAGGTGACACGGTGATGATCCCCTCGATGATCTCCACCTTGCTACCCTCGGGCCATTCCATCTCCTCCCAGTACCGGACGAGGTCGTCCCAGTACTGGTCGGGGTCCTGGCTCACGGTGAGTGCGCGCATCGCGGGTCTCCTTGTCGGTGCGTCACCGATCCCAGCATGCCGAACGGGACCGGCGAAGGTCCACCGATCCCGTTCACCCGTATGGGGAAACCGCAGGTCAGGCGATACGTTCCAGCACGACCGGCGTGGCTTCGAACGCGGTGCCCGGGGCGGCGATGTCGTAGGAGCCGTCGACGGCCTGGAGGGCGTAGTCGAAGCGTTCCGGGGTGTCCGTGTGGAGGGTCAGCAGGGGCTGGCCCGCGGTGACGGTGTCGCCCGGCTTGGCGTGGAGTTCCACGCCCGCCGCGGCCTGCACCGGGTCCTCCTTGCGCGCACGGCCGGCGCCGAGGCGCCAGGCGGCGAGGCCGATGTCGTAGGCGTCGAGGCGGGTCAGGACGCCGGAGGAGGGCGCGGTGATCACGTGCTGTTCGCGGGACGTGGGGAGCGGGGCGTCCGGGTCGCCGCCCTGGGCCGCGATCATGCGGCGCCAGACGTCCATCGCCGAGCCGTCGGCCAGCGCCTTCGCGGGGTCGGCGCCCTTCAGGCCCGCCGCGTCCAGCATCTCCCGCGCCAGCGCGAGCGTCAGCTCGACCACGTCGGCCGGACCGCCGCCCGCGAGGACCTCCAGCGACTCACGGACCTCCAGCGCGTTGCCCGCCGTCAGGCCGAGCGGGGTGGACATGTCGGTCAGGAGCGCGACGGTGCGCACGCCGTGGTCCGTGCCCAGGCCCACCATCGTGGAGGCCAGCTCGCGCGCGTCGTCCAGCGTCTTCATGAAGGCGCCCGTGCCCACCTTCACGTCCAGCACCAGCGAGCCCGTGCCCTCGGCGATCTTCTTGGACATGATGGAGGACGCGATCAGCGGGATCGCCTCGACCGTGGCGGTCACGTCGCGCAGCGCGTACAGCTTCTTGTCCGCGGGGGCGAGGCCGTCGCCCGCCGCGCAGATCACCGCGCCGACGCCGTCGAGCACGTTCAGCATCTCCTCGTTGGAGAGGAGGGCGCGCCAGCCGGGGATGGACTCCAGCTTGTCCAGGGTGCCGCCGGTGTGGCCGAGGCCCCGGCCGGACAGCTGCGGGACGGCCGCGCCGCAGGCCGCCACCAGCGGGGCCAGCGGCAGGGTGATCTTGTCGCCGACGCCGCCCGTGGAGTGCTTGTCGGCGGTCGGGCGGGACAGCGCGGAGAAGTCCATGCGCTCGCCGGAGGCGATCATGGCCGCCGTCCAGCGGGCGATCTCGCGCCGGTTCATGCCGTTGAGCAGGATCGCCATGGCGAGCGCGGACATCTGCTCGTCGGCGACCTCGCCGCGGGTGTACGCGTCGATGACCCAGTCGATCTGCTCGTCGGTCAGCTCGCCGCGGTCCCGCTTGGTGCGGATCACGGAGATGGCGTCCATGGCCATGGCTGGTGGCTTCCTTCCGGGAGGTGCAAAGGGGTACGGCCCCCCTGTGCCGAGGCGCCAGGGGGGCCGTACGGGGAGTTACTTGGTGAGATGGTCCGGGCCGAAGGCCTGGGGCAGCATCTCGGACAGCGGCAGGACGCCCGCCGGGGTGTCCAGGAGCAGGGCCGGGCCGCCGAACTCGTACAGCAGCTGGCGGCAGCGCCCGCACGGCACGAGCAGCGAGCCCTCGCCGTCCACGCAGGTGAAGTGCGTCAGGCGACCGCCGCCCGTGCGCTGGAGGTGCGACACCAGGCCGCACTCGGCGCACAGGCCGAGCCCGTACGAGGCGTTCTCGACATTGCAGCCGGTGACGGTGCGGCCGTCGTCGACCCGGGCCGCCACGCCGACGGGGTAGCCGGAGTAGGGGGCGTAGGCGTGCGCCATCGCCTCCCGGGCCTCGGCGCGCAGCGCCTCCCAGTCGAACCCGGCCGCGTTCTCGGTCACTTGCCCTGACCCTTCCGGTACCGCATGCCGTCCGCCTTCGGCATCCGCAGGCGCTGCGCGGACAGCGACAGCACCAGCAGCGTGACGACGTACGGCGTGGCGCCCACGAAGTCGTTCGGCACCTCGTCGGTGAACAGGTACCAGACCAGGACGCCCACCGCCACGATCAGGCTGGTCGCGCCCTGCCACACGGCCTTGCGGTACAGCTTCCAGGCCGCCAGGGCGACGAGGAGGACGACCAGGAGGAGCAGCAGCGCGTGCACGGTCGTGCCGCCGTTGCGCAGCTGGAGCGCGTCGGAGTAGCCGAACAGGCCGGCGCCCATGGCGAGGCCGCCCGGCCGCCAGTTGCCGAAGATCATCGCGGCGAGGCCGATGTAGCCGCGGCCGCCGGTCTGGTTCTCCAGGTAGGTGTGCGAGGTGACCAGCGCGAGGAAGGCGCCGCCGAGGCCGGCGAGGCCGCCGGAGACGGCCACGGCCGCGTACTTGTACGTGTAGACGTTGACACCGAGGGACTCCGCCGCGACCGGGTTCTCGCCGCAGGAGCGCAGCCGCAGCCCGAAGGGGGTGCGCCACAGCAGCCACCAGCTCGCCACGAACAGCACCGCGGCCAGGATGGTCACCACGGACAGGTGGGTGACCACGCCGCCGATGACGCCGGCCAGGTCGGAGACCACGAACCAGTGGTGCTTCTCGATCGAGTGCAGGCCGTCGGACAGGCCGGGGACGGTGACGTCCGGCAGGGCGTCCACGGGCGGGGACTGCTTGGGGTTGCCGCCCGCGTCGGAAGCCGCGCCGCTGGTGAAGCACAGCTTGGCGAGGTACTGGGTGGCGCCGAGCGCGAGCAGGTTGAGCGCGACACCGGAGACGATGTGGTCGACGCCGAAGGTGATGGTGGCGACGGCGTGCACCAGGCCGCCGAGGACGCCGAAGCCGATGCCGCACAGCAGGCCCAGCCAGGGGCTGGACTGCCAGCCGGCCCAGCCGGCGCCGAAGGTGCCGAGCATCATCATGCCTTCGAGGCCGATGTTGACCACGCCGGCCCGCTCGGACCACAGGCCGGCGAGACCGGCGAGGCCGATCGGCACGGCGAGCCCGAGGGCGGCGGCGACCTGCCCGGCGGAGTCGAGGTCCTGCGAGCCGGTGATCATCCGGACCGCGGCCAGGAGCAGCAGCGCGCCCGCCACGAGCACCAGGATCTGGCCGAGCGAGCGGCCCGAACGCTGCGGCGCGACGCCGGCGGCCTTGGGCGCCGCGGGCGGCGGCGCGTCGGTCATCGTGGCAGTCATCACGCCACCTCCTGCTTCTTCATCGGGGCGGCGGCGGCCTGGGCGGCGAGTTCGGCGCCGACCTTCTGCTGCTGGCGCTTGAGGCCGTAGCGGCGTACGACCTCGTAGGCGATCACGACGCACAGGACGATGACGCCCTGGATGACGCCGAGGATCTCCTTGTCGTAGCCCTGGAACTCCAGGTGGTTGGTGGTGCGCTCCAGGAAGCCCCACAGCAGGGCGCCGAGCGCGATGCCGATCGGGTTGTTGCGGCCGAGCAGCGCGATGGCGATGCCGGTGAAGGCGATGCCGGTCGGGAAGTCGCTGCTGTACTGGTAGCTCTCGTTGAGCAGGGTCGGCATGCCGATCAGACCGGCCGCCGCACCCGAGATGATCATGCTGGTGACGACCATCTTCTTCACCGACACACCGCTCGCGGTGGCCGCGCTCTCGGACTGTCCGACGGTGCGCAGGTCGTAGCCGAACCGGGTGCGCCCGAGGACGAACCAGTAGGCGATGCCGACGATCGCGGCGATCACGATGAAGCCGTCCAGCTCGCCGGCCGGGCCGGTGTCGAAGAGGAAGAAGTGCGAGGCCGACGGGAGCGGCTTGGTGGCGACGACGGTGCCGCCCTGGTAGAGGTGGGCCAGCTTCCCGGGCTGGAGCAGGTAACCGATGATCGCGGTGGCGATCGAGTTCAGCATGATCGTCGAGATGACCTCGCTGACGCCCCGGGTCACCTTGAGGACGCCGGCGATGGCCGCCCACACCGCGCCGGTCGCCATGGCGCAGACCAGGATCAGCACGATGGACAGCCAGCCCGGCAGGGTCAGCGCCCCGCCGAGGACGGCGGCGAAGAACGCGGCGAGCCGGTACTGGCCGTCGACACCGATGTTGAACAGGTTCATCCGGAAGCCGACGGCCACCGAGACGCCCGCGAGGTAGTACGTCGTCGCCTTGTTGAGGATGTAGACCTGGCTGTCGCTGGCGAAGCCGTAGGTCAGCATGTCGTTGAAGGCGGGGCCGGGGTTCTTGCCGGTCGCGAGGATCACCAGGGCGGTGATGACGAGCGCGGCGACGACCGCGAGCAGCGGTGCCGCGATCCCGAGGAGCAGCCGCTCCTTGTCGAACCGTGAGGTCATCTTTTTCATCGGGCGTCGTCCTCTGCGTGCTCCAGGTGGCCGGTGGCCGCACCCGTCATGGCGGAGCCCAGCTCCTCGGGGGTGATGGTGGCGGGGTCGGCGTCGGCGACCAGACGGCCGCGGTACATCACCCGCAGGGTGTCGGACAGGCCGATCAGCTCGTCCAGGTCGGCGGAGATCAGCAGCACGGCGAGGCCCTCGCGGCGGGCCTCGCGGATGTGGTCCCAGATGGCCGCCTGCGCGCCGACGTCCACGCCCCGGGTGGGGTGGGCGGCGATGAGCAGCTTGGGGCCGTGGCTCATCTCGCGGCCGACGATCAGCTTCTGCTGGTTGCCGCCGGACAGCGAGGCCGCGGTGACGTCGATGCCGGGGGTGCGGACGTCGTACGACGCCACGATCCGCTCGGTGTCGGCGCGGGCGCCCTTGATGTCGAGCAGGACACCGCGGGAGTTGGGCTTCTCGGTGACGTGGCCGAGGATGCGGTTCTCCCACAGCGGGGCTTCCAGGAGGAGACCGTGGCGGTGGCGGTCCTCGGGGATGTAGCCGATGCCGGCCTCGCGGCGGTCGCGGGTGGCCCTCTGCGAGATGTCGGTGCCGTCGAGGGTCACGGTCCCGGCGTCCGGGTGGCGCATGCCCATGATGGCCTCGACCAGCTCGGACTGGCCGTTGCCCTCCACGCCGGCGATGCCGAGGATCTCGCCCCGGTGGATGGTCAGCGAGATCTGGTCGAGGATGACGCGCTCGACGCCGTCGAGGTCGGTCTGGCTCAGGTGCAGGCCCTCGACCGTGAGCATCGGGACGTCGGTGACCGTGGACTCCTCGGTCTCCGGGGTGGGCAGTTCGCTGCCGACCATCATCTCGGCGAGCTGGCGGGTGGTGGTGGAGGCCGGCTCCGCGGTGCCGACCGTCGTGCCGCGCCGGATGACGGTGATCTCGTCGGCGACGGACAGCACCTCGCCCAGCTTGTGCGAGATGAAGATGACGGTGAGGCCCTCGGCCTTCAGCTCGCGCAGGTTGTCGAACAGGGCGTCGACCTCCTGGGGCACGAGCACGGCGGTCGGCTCGTCAAGGATGAGCGTCCTGGCACCGCGGTAGAGGACCTTGAGGATCTCCACGCGCTGGCGGTCGGCGACGCCCAGTTCCTCGACGAGGACGTCGGGGCGCACGTTCAGGCCGTACGCGTCGGAGATCTCCTTGATCTTCGCGCGGGCCTTGCCGCCGATGCCGTACAGCTTCTCCGCGCCGAGGACGACGTTCTCGAGGACGGTGAGGTTGTCGGCGAGCATGAAGTGCTGGTGCACCATGCCGATGCCGCGGGCGATGGCGTCGGCGGGGTTGTGCAGGACGACCTGCTCGCCGTCGACGGTGATGGTGCCCTCGTCCGGCTGTTGCATGCCGTAGAGGATCTTCATCAGGGTGGATTTGCCGGCGCCGTTCTCACCGCACAGGGCATGGACGGTGCCCTTGGCCACGGTGATGTCGATGTCGCGGTTGGCGACGACGCCGGGGAAACGCTTGGTGATGCCGCGCAGTTCGACGGCAGCGGGAGGGCTGGACGCGTTGATGGCGCACTCTCCTCGGGGAAAGGGGCTGCGTAGGGGAGGGCAGGCGTCGGCGACGCTAGCGCGGCAACTCCGTGCTACACGCGTAGAGTTGACACATTGTTATGGCTCGGCGAAGGGGCCGTGAACGGCTCCCCGCGCCGAGCCGGAGTCCGGTGGACGGGCCGGACCCTTACCGACCGGCCAGCGGTCGGTCGGACCGGATCAAGGGGTGGTCTTGACCGTGATCTTGCCGTCGACGATCTTCTGCTTCGCGGCGTCCAGCTTGGGCTGGATGTCCTTCAGGTAGCCACCGCTGGTGGCCAGGGAGACACCGCCCTTGGCGAGGGAGTACACGTTGTTGCCCGCGAGCGGCTTGCCGTTCTTGACGGACTGGATGAAGTCGAAGACGCCGACGTCGACGTTCTTGACCGCGGAGGTCAGGATGGAGCTCTTGTACTTCTCCATGCCCGGGATGTTGTACTGGTCCGAGTCCACGCCGATCGCCCAGGCGCCCTTGACGCCGTTGACGGCCTCGATCGCGCCGGTGCCGGAGGAGCCGGCCGCCGTGTAGACGACGTCGGCGCCGTTGTCGAGCATGCCCTGCGCGGCCTGCTGGCCCTTGTCCGGGCTGGAGAAGCCGGAGAAGTCCTGGCCGTGGGTGAGGTACTGGACGTCGACCTTCACCTTGGGGTTGGTGTCGTGCACGCCCTGGACGTAACCGGCCTCGAACTTCTTGATCAGCGGGTTGTCGACACCGCCGATGAAGCCGACGTGGGTCTTCTTGGTCTTCAGCGCGGCGGCGACGCCGGCCAGGTAGGAGCTCTGCTCCTCGGTGAAGGTGATGCTGTCGACGTTCTTGCCGTCCACGACCGAGTCGACGATGCCGAAGCTGGTCTTGGGGTACTTCGCGGCGATCTTCTGCACCGACGGGGCGTAGGCGTAGCCCACGGCGACGATCGGGTTGTAGCCGGCGTCCGCCAGGTCCTGGAGGCGCTGCTCGCGGTCGGCCTCGGTGTCCGAGGTCTTCGCGGTCAGCTCCTTGATCGAGCCGCCGAACTGCTTCTCGGCCTTGTCGGCACCGCGGGCGGCGGAGTCGTTGAAGGACCGGTCACCACGGCCGCCGACGTCGTAGGCGAGACCGATCTTGATGCCGCCCTTGGCGCCGCCGCCCGAGGAGGAGGACGAAGAGCTGGCGTCGTCGGAGGACGTCTTGCCACAGGCAGTGGCGGAAAGGGCGAGGGCTGCGGTAACAAAACACGCAGCGGAAAGCTTGGCTACCCGGCGCACGGGAAGGCTCCTTCACCTGACCTGAGCGCCATGTCGGCGCTTGAGCCGAACACCCCGGCGGCGACGGCTTCGCGGCATCGTAACGCGCGTAGATGTCGCAAAAAACCCTCTCTCGAAGCTGTTATCGATTCGAGGCAAACAGCATCTGAACTCGCTCTCCGAGTCCTCCCATACCGTTGTTGCGGCCAGCGCACGATTGGCTTGCGAATAGGTTGCGCCCGAGCGTGGACGGCCCCTCTCGGGAGCCGTCCGCCGGGTCGCCTCAGCCTTGCGGGGTGCTGCCCTCGTCGTCCAGGAACGCGGCCGCCGTGAACATCTCCACGCCGACCGTGATGGCGTGCTCGTCGGCGTCGAAGTCGCCTTGGTGCAGGTCACGCGCGATGCGCTCGCCGGGGCGGCGCACGCCCAGCCGGGCCATCGCGCCGGGCACCTGCTCCAGGTACCAGGAGAAGTCCTCGCCGCCGAGGCTCTGCTCGGTGCTCTCCACGGAGTCCCGGCCCCGGCGCGCGGCCATGGCGCGGCGCAGCAGGTCGGCCGAGCCGCGGTCGTTGACGACGGGCGGCACCCCGCGCACGTAGTTGATCTCGGACTTGGCCCGGTGCATGGTGGCGACCTCGTCGATGGCCGCGTGCACGATGTCGGGGGCCTGCCGCCACGCCTCCAGGTCCAGGCAGCGTACGGTGCCGGACAGCTCGGCGTGCTGCGGCACCACGTTCGGGGCGTGACCCGACTCGATACGGCCCCAGGTCACGGCGAGGCCGACGCGAGTGTCGACGCGGCGGGCGACCAGCGCGGGCACGTCGACGGCGACGCGGGCGGCGGCGGTGACGAGGTCGGTGGTCAGGTGCGGGCGCGCGGTGTGGCCGCCGGGCCCGTCGAGGGAGATCTCCAGGCGGTCGCAGGCGCTGGTGATGGGGCCGTGCCGCAGCCCGACGCGGCCGGCGTCGACGCGGGGGTCGCAGTGCACGGCGAGGATCCGCCCGACCCCGCTGAGCACGCCGTCCTCGATGGCGCCGAGGGCGCCGCCGGGCAGCACCTCCTCGGCGGGCTGGAAGATCAGCCGTACGGGTCGGGTGAGCAGCCCCTTCGCGTGCAGGTCGGCGAGGACGAGACCGGTGCCCAGCACCACGGTCGTGTGCACGTCGTGTCCGCACGCGTGCGCCCGGTCGGGCACGGTGGAGCGGTACGAGCAGTCACTCTTCGTGTCCGGGATCGGCAGGGCGTCGATGTCGGCCCGCAGCGCGAGCAGCGGTACGGCGGGCCGCTCCCCCTCCGTCATGCCGATGTCGCACACGAGTCCGGTTCCGGTGGCGAGGACGCGGGGGCGCAGCCCGGCCTTCTCCAGCCGCTCCTTGATCGCGGCGGTCGTACGGAACTCCTGGTTGCCCAGCTCGGGGTGCATGTGCAAGTCGCGGCGGAAGGCGACGAGTTCGGCGTGCAGGGACTCGCTCAGCACGCCGGGGAGCACATCCCCCGAAAGGCCGGCCTCGGACTCTAGGGACATCAATTGCTTCACCCTCTGAAGGGTAGGACGCCCGGCTGGTCAACTGCCCCTGGATCTACAAAAGTTCAGCCCGTGGGGGGAAGAAAATCCGACCGCTGGACGCATGACTGTGGACTCTGATGGGTAAAACCACTTTTTTCTCCTTCCACGCATACCACGCCTTGGCCGGATCACGCTCGTCATGTCCACGAACCGGACCTCCAGTCGGCCCGCAGCCAGTAGGGTCGCGCCCCGTGACGCAGACGACGACCGAGGACTTCCTCCAGAGGACCCGCAGCTCCTACGACGCGATCGCGAGGGACTACGCGGCGCACTACCCGTACAGCCTCATGCACCCCCTGGACCGGAGCATGATCACGGCCTTCGCGGAGCTGGCGGGGGGCACGGCCCCCGTGGCCGACCTGGGCAGTGGGCCCGGCGGCGTCACCGCGCTGCTCCACGAGCAGGGGGTTCCGGCGTTCGGCATCGACCTGTCCCCCGAGATGGTGGCGCTGGCCCGTGAGGCGCACCCCCAACTCCGTTTCCAGACGGGCTCGATGACGTCCCTGGACGTGCCCGACGCCTCGCTCGGCGGCATCCTCGCCCTCTACTCCACGATCCACGTGCCCGACACCCACCTGCCGGGCGCGTTCGCCGAATTCCACCGTGCCCTGCGCCCCGGCGCCCCCGCTCTCCTCGCCTTCCAGGCCCGCAAGCCCGCCGAGGCCGATCCCCGCCTGCACCTCGCCGAGCGCTTCGACCACGAGATCGCCCTCGACTATTACTGGCGTACGCCCGAACAGGTCACGACGCTGCTTACGGAGGCGGGCCTGGCCCTGGTGGCGACGGTGCGCCGGGAGCCCCAGGGCGAGGAGACCCGACCCCGGGCCTTCGTGCTGGCCGCGAAGCCGTAGCCGTAGAGCGGTCAGCCGGTGTGGCCGGCCCGGTGCGAGCGTCTGCGGCGCCAGGCGCCCAGGGCGGTGGCGAGGGCCAGTACCGCGAGGACGACCACCGCCGCCACGTAGTGACCGGGAGTGGCCCAGGCGGGACCCGGCCAGACCGACACGTCCACCTCGGCCGTGTCATTGGCGGCCACGGCGTCATGACCGGGGCGCCCGGCCTCGCCGCCGGAGACGCTGACCCGCCCCCCGCGGCCGGCGGCCGCCTTGTCGATGCGGAGGGTGAAGGGAAAGGTCGTCGTGGCGCCCACCGCTCCGGCCCGTGCCGTGCACACGTACCGGCGTGCCCTCGGCTGTCTCGCGGAGGGCGTGGTCAGGGGCGTGCCGTCCGGGGCGAGCGCGCGGCACTGCTGGTCGATCAGTTCCTCGTCCCTCTCGAACTCGTAGGGGGAGGAGACGACGGTGGTACCCGGCGGCACCGTGAACTCGACCCGCGCCGGGGCGGGCAGCGCGCCGGGCCCGTCGTTGCGCACACCGACGCGCACCGTGGCGAGGCTGCCGACCGGCCCCCTGGCGGTACCGGCGACGGCGACCAGGTCGCTCTGGTTGCGCACCGTCACCTTCAGTTCCGACGAGTTTCCGTGCGCCGTACCCGCGCCCCGGGCGTCGGCCGCCACCAGGCGGAGCGCGGCTCCGTCGCCCCGTCGGTACCGCGACGCCAGCGGCTGCGGGGGCACGTAGTCGGTGCCGAGGGCGTCGGCGCGGAACGAGACGCTCGGGTACGTGGCGTCACGGCCGGCCCGCAGCACTTCCGGCGCGCCGAGGCGGTAGGACGCGCCAGGGGGGATGACGACCTCGGCGGCCGGCAGGCGACACCACGTCGATGTGCCGCCCCGGTAACGGCAGTTGCCGTGCCTCTCGGCCGGCTCGATGCCGTCCCGGGTGTCCACGAAGAGCGCGACTCCACGCGCGGGTACGTCGCCGGTGTTGCGGATGGTCAGCGAGACGGCGAGGCGGCCGCCCGGGTCGACGTCGAGCCGGTCGGCGTGCGCTTCGACCGTCAGCACCGGCCTGCCGATCACGATGCGGGTGCTTCCCGTGACGGCGGGCCGGCCGGGCGAGGTCACCCGGTAGCGCAGCACCGCCGAGTCGCCCGCCGCGGCGCCTTTCGCGGGACTCAGGTGGAAGACCTGGAGACTCCCGCCGCCGGAGAGTCCCCCGACGTCCCCCTCGCACCGGAAGACCGGCAGCCGGACGGGACACCGGTCCAGTGCCGTCCTGATGATCGCGGTGCCCGCCAGATCACCGGCGTCGAAGGTGACCGTGGCACCGGCCGCCTGCTTCTCCTGGACGCGCAGGTCGGCGGTGCCGTGGGGGTCGTGCGGAACGTAGAGGACCGACGGCACGACCAGCTCGGGCACGGAAGAGGACGCGCAGCCGACGAGTGACGCCGGCGTCGCGGCGAGGAGGAGGACCGGCCCGACGGCCGCACGGAAGAGCCGGATCGGGGCGGCGACGCTCCTTCTCCCCTTTGTGAAAGGCCACTTGACTTCCTCGAACGTGTCCACCGGCTCACCCTGCCAGGAGGACATCACGTCCGTGCATCGGTCCTGTCACACGGCTCCGCCGCACGGCGCGCTCTCCGCGCTCGCCGGGTGTCAGCGGCGCGGTTCGATCTTCAGGTCGCCCGCGGTCACCTTGCGGATATGGTCACTGGCGAGCACGTCGTGCGGGAAGCCGAGCCCGATCGCGCCGGCCTCGTCCAGGCGGGCCCGTTGGGCGGCGGTGAAGTCGACCTCCAGGGCGCCCAGGTTGTCCTCAAGCTGGGCCGGGGTGCGGGCGCCGATGATCGGCGCCGTCACATCGGGGTTCAGCAGGGTCCAGGCCAGTCCGACCTGGGCGGGTGTGCGGCCCAGCTCCGCGGCGACGTCCTTCACGACGTCGGCGAGGGCGAGGTTGCGTTCGGTGAGCGTGCCCAAGGCGAAGTTGAAGCTCTTTCGGGTGCCGTCGCCGGCTGTGATGTTCGCCGCGGCCAGGTCGTCACGGCTGTACTTGCCGGTGAGAATCCCGCCGGCCAGCGGTGAATACGGGATCACGCCCAGCCCCATCTCACGTGCCATGGGGATCAGGTCACGCTCCCCGGCACGCTCGGTCAGGTTGTACTCGATCTGCAGCGCGACCAGCGGCGACCAGCCGCGCAGGTCGGCGATCGTCTGCATCCGCGACACCTGCCAGGCCGGGGCGTTGGAGATCGCCACGTACAGGACCTTGCCCTGGCGGACCAGATCGTCCATACCGCGCAGGATCTCCTCGACCGGCGTCGTGAAATCCCACACGTGCAGGTAGAGCAGGTCGATGTAGTCCGTGTTCAGCTGCCGCAGACTGGCTTCCACCGACCCGAACAGGCTCTTGCGGTGAGGGCCACCGGAATTGGGGTCGCCGGGCCGGCGCAGCGTCGTGTATTTGGTCGCAAGCACCAGGCTTTCGCGGTTGTCACGGGTGAATTCACCCAGCAGCCGTTCGGAGCTGCCGTTGGTGTAGGTGTTGGCGGTGTCGATGAAGTTGCCGCCGCGCTCGACGTAGAGGTCGAACAGTTTGCGTGCCTCGTCCCGCCCGGCGCCCCAGCCCCACTCGGTGCCGAAGGTCGCCGCGCCCAGCGCCAGCGGTGAGATCCGCAGCCCGGAACGGCCCAGCAGCCGGTACGTGTCGAGAGTGAGCGACATCATGTCCTCCTGTGCCCGTGGTCCGTCGTCGAGGACAAGCCTGTGACCGCCGCGAGCCGGGGATAAGGGAAGAGGTTTCCTGGGAACAGCGGTCCTACCCTGGCTGTTGGACCGGGCATGACGACGCGCGCCGTGGAGACGACACGGGAGCTGGCCGCGTTCCTGCGGACCCGGCGCGAGCGGCTGGACCCGCACGACCTCGGTCTGCCCTCGCGTCGGCAGGCCCGGCGGACCCCGGGGCTGCGCCGCGAGGAGGTCGCGGAACTGGCCGGGGTCAGCGTCGACTACGTCGTGCGGCTGGAACAGGGTCGCGGGCTGCGGCCCTCGGCGGAGGTGGTGGAGGCGCTGGCCCGGGCGCTGCGCCTCGCCCCCGCCGAACGCGTCTACCTCTTCGACCTGGCCCAGCAGCGCCCCCGTAGCGCCGGCAAGCCCGCCACCACCGCGGCGCCGCCGCTGACCCGGCTGGTCGCAGACTTGTCGCCGCTGCCGGCCATGCTGATGAACCACCGCTACGACAGCCTGGCCTGGAACCGCGAAATGACGCGGCTGCTACTGGATTTCGAGACCTTGCCTCCGTCGCGGCGCAATTCGATGCGGCTGTGCCTGACGCACCCGGAGATACGCGAGTTCTACGTCGACCGGGAACGCGCCGTGCGGGAGGGGATCGCCCACCTGCGCGCCGCGTGGGCCGCGCATCCGGAGGATCGGGCGCTGACCGGCCTCATCGCCGAACTCATGGCTCGCGACGAGGACTTCGCGAGGTTGTGGGCCGAGCGGGACATCAAGGTCAACGGCCGCGGGGACAAGGTGCTCCGGCATCCCGACGTCGGTGTGATCGCGCTGCGTTTCGAGGTGCTCGTACCACTTGAGGATCCGGACCAGCGACTGCTGATCTTCCGCGCCGCGGACGATGAGAGCCGGTCGGCGTTGGACCGGTTGTACGCGCGGTGATGTCCCACCGCCCGGCCGGCGTCAGAAGCGGAAGACGAAGCTACTGCCCACCGAGGCCTCGCAGTCGTTGCCGTACGTCTTGGTGAAGTACACGGGCTGCCGGCGCCAGGTGCCGGTCACGGTGACGGTAATGGGTGCCCAGTCGCCCCCGCAGCCGTAGCCCGAGGCGCGCGGGATCAGGGCGAACTGTCCGTCGACGGCGATGAGTTGGGTGCAGGCGTCCTGGGCCGTGGGGTGGGTGCCCCCGGTGGGTTCGCACTGGAGGGTGACCTGTTTGTTCACGGGGCCGGCCCCACTCGTGCCGGTTTTGGTGAGGGTCAGGTTCGTCGGGGACGAGGCGTCGGCCGCGGCCGGTACGACGGACGCGGCCGTCGCGGCGAGGCCCGCGGCCAGGAGAACTCCGAGTCTCTTTCTCATGTTCCTCCGATCATCCGTAGGTGTGCCGTCGAGTGCCATTGAAGCGCGCACCCGGTGGTGCCGGACAGATGGCGCGTCGGCCACCCTCACAGCGGCTACGCCAGGCTCACCGACGCCAGCCGATGGACGTCCCGCGCCGTCCCCGTCACCCCCGACAGGAACCCCTGGGCCCGGGGGGACGCGTGCGCCGTGAGCCAGGCCGGGTCGATGTCGCAGACCGCGACGCGTACGCCGGTGCCGGCCAGGGCCAGCGGAAGGGTGTGGACCACGGTGGAGGGGAAGCTGAGGATCGTACGGCCGATCGGGCCGCGGCGGGCGATCACTTCCAGGGGGAGGTCGGGGCGGACGATCTCCAGGCCGGTTTCCGCGGCCAGGCGGTGCAGCTTCTCCGTGCTTTCGCGGCGGTGGGCGAAGTAACGGGTGGTGCCGTGGGCCTTGGCCAGGGCACGGACGGCCTCCAGGTAGGAGTCGCCGTCGACCACTCCCGTCTCCACCAGGGACGTGCCCACCATGTCCGTGCCCTTGGTGATGCGCGGCGGGCCGAAGCGGGCCCGGGTCCAGGAGAAGTCGTTGGCCGTGACCGTGACGCCGTCCGGGGTCTCGTGCACCGGCATGGAGGAGAAGATCTCCACCCGGCGGCGCGCGCTGGGCGTCAGCCGGCGGCGGGCCGAGGCGGAGACCGGCGCGAAGAGCAGGTCACGGGGTCCGGGACGGCCGCCCTTGCGGTGCCAGCGCACCAGGCGTTCGCCGCGGGCGAGTTGGGCGACGAACTCCATCGTCGCCGTGCCGTCGTCCACCACCACCAGGTCGCGCGCCCGGGTGATGGTCAGCAGAAGCTGGACGTAGCGGGAGAAGGGGTCGCCCATGACCACGCGGTCGGCGCGGCGGAGCAGGCCCGCGAGGCCGCCGATGGTGGCGAAGGGCGCGGTCGGGCCGCCGCGGGCCTCCTCCCAGCGCACCCGGTAGCCCTCGTCCCGGGCCAGGTCGGCCATGCGGCGCAGCTGGCCCCGGGTCATGGGGTCGGTCGGGGACAGGACGACGACCGTGAGGTCCGCGCCGGCCGGGGACGAGGTCCCGCCGACCACCGTCCGCCGCACCTGCGCGGGCACGGACGGCAGCGGTCCCGCGATCGGGACGGGGTCCGCACCCGGCATCGGGCCCGCACCCGGCAGGGCCCCCGCACCCGGCATCGGGCCCGCACCCGACATGGGCCCCGCACCGGGCACGGGCCCCGCATCAGGCACCGCACCCGCGCCCCCGCCCGGCTCCGCCCCCACGTCCCCGCCCCGCACCGACCCCCCGTCCGGTGCCGGATCCGGGGCCATGCCGCGTGGTCGCGGACGCGGCCGTGGCCCGTACGCGTGCGCGTGTGCCCATTCCAGTACGTTCAGAAGCTGGACCGGGCTCTCCACGAAGGCGAGCGTGCGGGAGGGGTGGCCGGTGCGGCCGGCGCGGGGGCTCATCGGGGGTCGACCGTCCCGTCGTCAGTGACCTGGTTTCACACCGTGACCGGCTCGCCGGCCGCGGCCGCGATCTCCGCCTCGGCGACGACACCGGCGACGCGGCGCAGCTTCTTCATCGGGCCCAGCTCGGAGTCGTAGACCTTCTTGACGCCGTCGCCGAGGGAGGCCTCGATGGTGCGGATGTCGCGGACCAGGCGCGTGAGGCCCTGCGGCTCGACGGAGGCGGCCTGGTCGGAGCCCCACATGGCGCGGTCGAGGGTGATGTGGCGCTCGACGAAGGCGGCGCCGAGGGCGACGGCGGCCAGCGTGGTCTGCAGGCCGGTCTCGTGGCCGGAGTAGCCGATCGGGACGTTCGGGAACTCCTTCTCCAGCGTGTTGATCACGCGGAGGTTCAGCTCCTCGGCCTTCGCCGGGTAGGTCGACGTGGCGTGGCACATCAGGATGTTGTCCGAGCCGAGGACCTCCACCGCGTGGCGGATCTGCTTCGGGGTGGACATGCCGGTGGAGAGGATGACCGCGCGGCCCGTCGCGCGCAGGGTGCGCAGCAGCTCGTCGTCGGTCAGGGAGGCGCTCGCCACCTTGTGGGCGGGGACGTCGAACTTCTCCAGGAAGGCGACGGCCTCGGTGTCCCACGGGGACGCGAACCAGTCGATGCCCTTCTCCTTGCAGTACTCGTCGATCTGGCGGTACTCGTCCTCCCCGAACTCCACCCGGTGGCGGTAGTCGATGTAGGTCATCCGGCCCCAGGGGGTGTCGCGCTCGATGTCCCACTGGTCGCGCGGGGTGCAGATCTCGGGGGTGCGCTTCTGGAACTTGACGGCGTCGCAGCCCGCCTCGGCGGCGACGTCGATCAGCTTGAAGGCGTTCTCCAGCTCACCGTTGTGGTTGATGCCGATCTCGCCGCAGATGTAGACGGGACGGCCGGGGCCGACCTCGCGCGAACCGAACGTACGCAGCCGGGAGTTGGTGCTCATCAGGGGGTTCCTTACTTGGGGAGGGAATCGAGAGAGGGGCCGAGGATCCAGCTGGCGATCTCCCGGATCGCGCCGTCACCGCCGGGCAGGGTGGTGACCGCGCGTGCGGCGCCGCGGACGACGTCGTGGGCGCTCGCGACCGCCACCGGCCAGCCGACGAGGGCGAAGCAGGGGAGGTCGTTGACGTCGTTGCCCACGTAGAGCACGCGCTCCGGCGCGATGCCCTGCTCCTCGCACCACTGCTTGAGGGCGAGGTCCTTGCGGTCGATGCCGTGCAGCACGGGAAGCCTCAGCTTCCGGGCGCGGGCGGCGACCACGGGGTTCTGTTCCGTCGACAGGATCAGCATCCGCAGGCCGCTCCTGCGCAGCGCGGCGATGCCGAGTCCGTCCCCGCGGTGCACGGAGACGAGTTCCCGTCCTTCGGAGTCGATCAGCACCCGGTCGTCGGTCTGGGTGCCGTCGAAGTCGAGTACGACCGCGTCGATGTCGCCGGCCGTCGGCAGCGCGCCAAGGAGGTCCGCGTCGAAGAGGGGGGCCAGGGCGCGGGCCCGCGCGAGGTCGTGCGGGTCGTCTATCTCCAGCACCCGGGCGGGGTCGGTGCGCACGAGTTCGGTGCGGCCGAAGAAGCGGTGCCCGTGCGCGCGGAAGCCCGCCGCGTCCATGGCGTAGGCCGTGCCCGTCTCCAGGAAGTCCTGGGGGCGGTCCTGGCGACGGGGGCGGTACGACTTGTCGTGGTTGACGCCCACCCCGTCCCCGGCCCCCTCACCTTCCCCGGTGTCACCGGCACGCCAGACGAAGCCGTGGAAGGGGGCCACGGTCACCGCCGTGTCCGCGCCGTTCTCGACCACCGCGCCGGCCACCCCGTCGACGTCCTCGCGGACGATGAAGGGGCTGGTGCACTGCACGAGGAGGACGACGTCGACGGCCGCGCCGTGCAGGGCCTCGTGGGCGTCCATGGCGTGCCGGACGGCGGCCTCGGAGGTGGCGGTGTCCCCGGCGATGGCGGCCGGGCGGAGCACCACCTCGGCGCCGGCCTCGCGGGCGGCGGCCGCGATGGCCTGGTCGTCGGTGGAGACCACGACGTCGGTCACCAGGCGGGCGGCGCGGCACTCGCGCACCGCGCGGGCGACCAGCGGGACGCCGCCGACCGGGGCGAGGTTCTTCGCGGGCACGCCCTTGGAGCCGCCGCGGGCGGGGATCACCGCGAGCACCCGGCGCACCGAGGCGCCCTGGCCCGCTTCCGGGTCGGACATGGGGTCTACTCCTTGGGTAGTGGTCACAGCTCCCCCATCCGCCGGATCACCGGGGCGACGCGCTGGACGCCGTGCCGGTAGGCGCCGCGCGCGGCCCGGCGCACGATCTGCCGGACGGGTCCGGGCGCCCGGTCGGCGGTGGGCGCGCCGGGCAGCGGGACGCCGTCGGGGCCGAGGTGGTGGCGGGCGAGGATGCCGGGCAGATAGCCGGGCGCGGTCTCGGCGGTGTAGTAGGGGGTCAGGGGCGGCAGCCCGTCCGCGCGGTCGAGCAGCTCGGCGATGCGCTCGCGGGCCGCGGAGAAGCAGGAGTCGTACGACCCTTCCCCGGCGGCGACCCCTTGGCGGGCCACCCACTCCTCGTCGGGGGCGGGCCGGTGGCCGGCGTCGAGCTGGTCCCAGGAGGCGAGGCAGCCGGAGCCGGTGAAGTGGTGGTTGCCGAGCGCCTCGCGCACGCCCAGGTCGGTCAGGACGACGGTGGGGACCCGGCGGTGCAGGGCTTCCAGGGCGGCCGTGGAGCTGATCGTGACCAGCAGGTCGGTCCGGTCGAGCACCTCGCCCATGTGGCCGTACACCAGGCGGAAGTTGGCGGGCACGTCCTTGCCCTGGGCCAGCTTCTGGTAGGGCAACTCCTCGATGTGGGTGGTGTGTTCGCCGGGCTTGGAGCGCAGCTTGAGCAGCACCTCCCGTTCGGGGTGCGTGCGGGCGTGCCGGATGAGGCGGTCGAGGAGGTAGGTACGGTCGCGGCGGTTGTCCGGGACGGACGGCTGGGCCGCGAACACCACGGTGTAGGGCTCGTGTTCACCGGTGTACGGCGCCCCGCCGAGGAAGGGCAGCGCGACCTCGGTGACCGCGCCGGCGTCGGCGCCGACCCCCTCGTACACGGCCCGGAACCGGTCCGCGTCATGGCGGGAGTTGGCGAGGACCAGGTCCGCGCCGTGCCGCAGCAGCAGGCCGTCGGTGAGCTTCTCGTAGACGACGCCGACGTAGCCGGTGACGACGACGGGCCGCCGGCCGGTGCCCCACGCGCTCCGCAGTCCGTGCAGCATGGCCTGCACTCCGCCGCCGACCAGCGCCAGCACCAGGACGTCGTACGGCTCCCGGCTCATCGCGTGCAGGAACTCGACGCCGGTGACCTCGCTGAGGGAGTCGGCGCGGACGCCGACCTCCTGGAGCTGGCGGGCGGTGGGGGTGGCTCGGCCGCGCAGGAGGTAGCCGTCGAGCCGGACCTCGGCATCCGCCG
The DNA here is from genome assembly GCF_040706415.1 of Streptomyces sp. NPDC048106. Taxonomy (NCBI): domain Bacteria; kingdom Bacillati; phylum Actinomycetota; class Actinomycetes; order Kitasatosporales; family Streptomycetaceae; genus Streptomyces; species Streptomyces sp. NPDC048106. Next base: position 146,011 of record NZ_JBEZND010000013.1, read on the forward strand.
GAGTGAGCCGCCGCGCGGTGAGCGCGCCCCACTTCCACCGGGTGTCGGAGTCCGCGAGGACGGCGACCCGCAGGGACTTCGTTGCACTTGCTGGCACGTCCACGACGCTAGGAAGCCATTCCGCCGTTCCGCCCAACCCGACCGCAACAAACGGTTAACAGCACGTCGCCGAATGGCGAATCGGCTCGTGAGGGGCCCGGAAAAAGGTCTGGTTCACAGCTTCGCCACGTGTCATTCACCCCGCATCAAGCAAAGCGTCAAGACGAATGACGGGCATCCCCCCTAACGTCCCTGACGTGGTCAAGCTCTCCGTCATCGTGCCGTTCTACAACGTGCAGCAATACGCCCCCGACACGCTCAGGAGCCTGAAGGCGAACGCGCGTGAGGACTTCGAATTCATTCTTGTCGACGACTGTTCCCGCGACGGGACGCCCGAGATCCTCGCGCGCGCGGAGCGCGAGCTGCCCGGAGCGGTCCTCGTCCGGCACGAACAGAACGGGGGTCTGGCGACCGCGCGCAACACCGGCATCGACCGGGCGCGCGGCGAGTATCTGACGTTCCTGGACGGCGACGACTGGCTCGCCCCGGGCTATTTCCCGCGACTGGTGGCCGCGATGGAGGAGTTGGGCTGCGACTTCATCCGCACCGACCATGTGCAGTGCACCGCGCGGGCCCGCCAGGTGCACCGGGTGCCGGTCGGCCGGCGCGGCCGGGTGCTGAACCCGCGGGAGGCGATCCTGCCCGCGGACCGCTCCACCTCCGTGGACTACGCGTTCGCCTGGGCGGGCGTCTACCACCGCCGGCTGGCCGACAGGGGCCTGCTGCACTTCACCGACGGGCTGCGCACGGCCGAGGACCGGCCGTGGATCTGGAAGCTGCACCGGGAGGCGGAATCCTTCGCCGCGGTGAGCCTGCTCGGCGTGTTCTACCGGCGCGGTGTCGCCTCCTCGCTCACCCAGATCGGCGATGTGCGCCAGCTCGATTTCATTCGGGCATTCGACCAGGTGATCGCGGAAACCGCGAAGGACCGGGATGCGGACGCATTGCTGCCGAAGGCAGTGCGCACATATTGCGCGATCATTTCCCATCATCTGGGATCCATCGAAAGGTTCGAGCCCGCGGTGGCGAAGAAACTGAAATCCATGAGTGCCGCCGCGCTGCGGCGCCTGCCGCAGGACGTGCTGGACGACGCGCTGGACTCCATGGACCTCCAGCGCGCCACCAAGCTGCGCCGGCTGCGCCGCCGTCCCGCCGCCGCGGGGGCCGCCGCGTGACCACCCAGATCTTCCAGGCGTCGACGCTGTACGGCGTCGCCACCCTCGCCGCCGCCCTGGACTCCGGCTGCTTCGACGCCGCCGACCGGCGGATCCTGCTGGTCTGCAACAACGCGGCGACGCCCGAGACCACGCCGGGCCCGGACGAGATGCCCGGGTTCGAGCGGCTGCGCGACCGGTTCGACGAGGTGATCTCGTACAACGAGACGATCTTCCCGTTCCATCCGGGCGGCTGGGCCCCCCGCGTGGACGACATGCCGCTGTGGGAACGCTTCCTCCGGCACGAGTGGCGACTGGGCGGCGAGCACGTCGAGTTGGCGGTCGAGTCGATCCAGGTCAACCCGGCGCTCGCGCTCGCGCAGATCTTCAACGGCGCGCCGGTCACGGTCTACGCCGACGGTCTGATGTCCTACGGCCCGACGCGCAACAAGATCGACCCGCTGGTCGGCACCCGCGTCGACCGGGTGCTCCACCTGGACCTGGTGCCGGGCCTCACGCCGCTGCTGCTGACCGAGTTCGGGGTGCCCGGCGAGCTGGTGCCGGCCGCCGCCTTCACCAAAGTGCTCGCCGAACTGGCCTCGGCAGCCGAGGAGTTGCCGGCTATACCGGAGCCGGCGCTGCTGCTGGGGCAGTACCTGTCGGCGCTGGACATCCTCACCGCCGAGCAGGAGGAGGACCTGCATGTGCGGATGCTCCAGGGCGCGGCCGAACTGGGCCACACCCAGGTGGTGTTCAAGCCGCACCCCACCGCCCCGGCCCGCTACACCCGCTCGCTGGAGCGGGCGGCGGAGCGGCTCGGCGTCGAGCTGACCGTCGTGGCCACGCCGGTCCTCGCCGAGGTGCTGTACCAGCGGATCCGTCCCGCGCTGGTCGTCGGCTGCTTCTCCACGGCCCTGCTCACGGCCTCCGCGTTCTACGACCTGCCGGTCGCCCGGGTGGGCACGGAGCTGCTGCTGGAACGGCTGACGCCGTACGAGAACAGCAACCGGATCCCGGTCACCATCGTGGACGCCCTGCTGCCCGACCTGGCCGACGCGGCCGCCGTCACCGAGCGGCGCCGGGGCACGGACGTGGAGCGGCTGGGCGCGCTGGTGCGGGCGGTGGGCTTCGCGATGCAGCCGAAGATCCTGCCGGGGCTGCGCCCGGAGGCGGAGACCTGGCTCGCGGCGCACTTCGGCCCGGGGACCTCCCGCTACTTCAAGCGCCGCCGGCTGACCTCGCTGGCCCTGCCCGGCGGACTCCCCGCGCAGCTCGCGTTCATCCCGCGCAACGCGACCGTGCGCAGGGTGGCGAAGAAGGCGCGCGGTCTGCGCAGGACGGTACGGCGCTGAGGAGGGGCGGGGCGGGGGACATTTGTCCGGCCGTTCACCTCGCATTGGCTTCTGGAACCGCCCCGCGGGCAGGCACCGTGGAGGGCGAATCGCCCCCGCCCCACCGGCCCCACAGGGTTTTCGCCTACCACCGCCGTACCCGAGGGAGTGCTCGCCCCGCATGGCCACGATCCACGAAACAACGCGCCCGCCCCGCCGTCTCGACGACGTCCCCGGCTGGTTCCCGGTGCTCGACCAGATGCTCTTCGACTGGTTCCTGACCCGGCAGGAGACCGGCGGGATGCGGGGCGACCTGCTGGAAGTCGGGGTCTACATGGGCAAGAGCGCGATCTTCACCGGCCGCCACCAGCGGCCCGGCGAGAAGTACACCGTGTGCGACCTGTTCGAGGGCGACGCCCCGGACGACGCCAACCGCGCGGAGGCGACCAAGTCGTACAGCGCGCTGACCCGGGCCCGCTTCGAGGAGAACTACCTCTCCTTCCACGACGAGCTGCCGCGCGTCCTCCAGGGCCCCAGCTCCGTGGTGCCGGACGAGGTCGCACCGGGCTCCTGCCGGTTCGTGCACATCGACGCCTCGCACCTGTACGAGCACGTGCACGGCGACATCGGCGCGGCGCGCGAGCTGCTCCTCCCGGAGGGAATCGTCGTCCTGGACGACTTCCGCTCCGAGCACACGCCCGGGGTCTCCATAGCCGCCTGGGAGGCCGTGCTCAACCGCGGTCTGCGCCCGGTCTGTCTGAGCACCCAGAAGCTCTACGGCACCTGGGACGACCCGGAGCCGGTCCAGGAGGCGCTGCTGGAGATGGCGCGGGACCGCTCCGACTGCCATCTCAGCGTGCAGGAGGCCGCCGGGCACCGGATCATCCGGCTGAAGTCGAAGAACATGCGGGCCCCCGAGTTCCCGCTGTCCAAGCACGCGGCAAAGGAGCCGGAGCCCGAGACGAAGCCGGAGGCGGCCGCCCGGCCCGCCCCCGCGCGCACCCCGGCCCCGGCCGCCGCCGCACCGCGCCGGGGCACCGGCCGGCGGGTCCGCCGGGTCGCCGTGGACCTGCTCCCGCCGATCCTGACCCGCGCGATCCGCAACGCGCGCACCGCCCGGCCCTGAGAACGCCCCGGCCCGCCGCCGCCTTACGGCGCTACGACGCCAGAGACAGCTTCACCGCGAAGCCGAGGAAGAGCGCACCGGCCGCGGACGTGACCGTCGCGGACAGGCGCTTGCAGCGGCGGAAGGCGGCGGCGAGACGGGTGCCGCCGAATATGAGGGCGCTGAGATAGAGCACGCTGGCCACCTGGGCGATGGCGCCGAGGACGACGAAGGAGAGGGCCGGGTAGGCATAGCCCGGATCCACGAACTGAACGAAGAAAGCGACGAAGAAAAGAATCGCCTTCGGGTTGAAGAGGCTCACGACGAGGGCGCGCCGGTAGGGACGCTCCTCGGCGACGGCCGTCGGCGCCGCCGTCTCCTCGGCCACCTGCTCCCGCCGGGTCCGCCATATCCGCCGAGCGGACCGCATCATGCCGAGGGCCAGCCAGGTCAGATAGCCGGCCCCGGCGTACTTCACGATCCCGAACAGCAGCGCGTTGGCCTGGAGCAGCGAGGCGACCCCGGCGGCGGACAGGGTCATGAGCACGGTGTCCCCGCAGAACACCCCGGCGGCCGCGGTGTACCCGGCCCGCACCCCGCGGCGGGCGGCCACGGACAGCACATAGAGCGAGTTGGGCCCGGGGAGCAGCACGATCAGGGCCACACCCGCGAGGTACGTGGGGAGATGGATGACACCGAACATGGAAAGGAGTGTCGCACGGGGGTACGACAACGCTCCCCCACCGGGGTCGGCCGACGCCGTCCGGACCCCCGCTCAAAAGGCATCAGTCGGCACATACCTTCCCCAGACGTCCCGCAACGCCCCGCACACCTCGCCCACCGTGGCCCGTGCCCGCAGGGCCTCCTTCATGGGGTGGAGGACGTTGTCCTCGCCCTCGGCGGCCTTCTTCAGGGCGGTCAGGGCAGAGTCGACCGCGCCCCCGTCGCGGTCGGCGCGCAGGGCGGCGAGGCGTGCGCACTGGCGGGCCTCGATGGCCGGGTCCACGCGCAGCGGCTCGTACGGCTCCTCCTCGTCCAGCCGGAAGCGGTTGACGCCGACGACCACCCGCTCGCCGGAGTCGGTCTCCTGGGCGATGCGGTAGGCATTGCGCTCGATCTCGGCCTTCTGGAAGCCCCGCTCGATGGCGGACTCCGCCCCGCCCAGCTCCTCGACCTTGTCCATCAGCGCGACCGCCGCCGCCTCCACGTCGTCCGTCATCCGCTCCACCGCGTAGGAACCGGCGAAGGGGTCGACGGTCGCGGTCACGTCCGTCTCGTACGCCAGCACCTGCTGGGTGCGCAGGGCGAGCCGCGCGGACGTGGCGGTGGGCAGCGCGATCGCCTCGTCGAAGGAGTTGGTGTGCAGGGACTGGGTGCCGCCGAGGACCGCGCCGAGCGCCTGGACGGCGACCCGGACCAGGTTCACCTGCGGCTGCTGCGCGGTGAGCTGGACCCCGGCGGTCTGGGTGTGGAAGCGCAGCATCAGCGACTTCGGGTTGCGCGCGCCGAACTCCTCCCGCATCACCCGCGCCCAGATCCGGCGCGCCGCGCGGAACTTGGCGACCTCCTCCAGGAGCGTCGTACGGGCCACGAAGAAGAAGGACAGGCGCGGCGCGAAGTCGTCCACGTCCATCCCGGCCGCGACCGCCGTGCGCACGTACTCGATGCCGTCGGCGAGGGTGAAGGCGATCTCCTGCACGGGGGAGGCGCCCGCCTCGGCCATGTGGTAGCCGGAGATCGAGATCGTGTTCCACCGCGGCATCTCGGCGGCGCAGTACCGGAAGATGTCGGCCGTCAGCCGCAGCGAGGGCTTCGGCGGGAAGATGTAGGTGCCGCGGGCGATGTACTCCTTGAGCACGTCGTTCTGGATCGTGCCGGTCAGCCTGTCCGCCGGGACGCCCTGTTCCTCCGCCACGAGCTGGTACAGGAGCAGGAGCAGGGCGGCCGGGGCGTTGATCGTCATGGACGTGGAGACCCGGTCCAGCGGGATGCCGTCGAACAGCACCCGCATGTCCTCGATCGAGTCGATCGCCACACCCACCTTGCCCACCTCGCCGTGCGCGAGGGGCGCGTCGGAGTCGTGGCCCATCTGGGTGGGCAGGTCGAAGGCGACGGACAGGCCGGTCGTGCCATGGTCGATGAGCTGCCGGTAGCGGGCGTTGGACTCCGCCGCGGTGCCGAAACCGGCGTACTGGCGCATCGTCCAGGGGCGGCCGGTGTACATGCTCGGGTAGACCCCGCGGGTGAAGGGGTACGAACCCGGCTCCCCGAGCTTCTCGGCCGGGTTCCAGCCGGTCAGCCCGTCCGGCCCGTAGACCGGCTCGATCGGCAGGCCCGACTCCGACTCACGCGCCATGGATGCCTCCGCAGTACGTTCCGTACCTCCTCACCATGCCCCGTAGTTCGACCGGGGTCACGCGGGGAAGCATTCGGGGATGAGGACCAGGGGCAGGACCGTCGCCGTGCTCGGTGTGCTCGCCGCCCTCGCCGCGCTCTGCGGGTGCACCGTCCAGCCGCTGGACGCCGACGGCCGGCCGCTGGGCCCGGGCCCGGTGTCCCCCGGTGCTCCCGGGAGCCACGCCTCGGGGGTGCTGTGGAGGCCCGGCGACAGCGGCTCGGGGGTGCGGGAACTCCAGGCGCGGCTGCGGGAGCTGGACTGGCTGTTCGACGGGCCCACCGGCTCGTACGACGATCTCACCGAGCGGGCCGTCCGGGGCTTCCAGCGCAAGCGCGGACTGCCGGTCACCGGCGACACGGACGCCGTCACCTGGCGGCGGCTGGTGAGGATGACCCATCCGCCGGGCAAGTGGGAGCTGTACCTGATGGGCGGCCAGCCCGCCGCCGCGCCCGATCCGCGCTGTCTGACCGGGCGGGTGCTGTGCATCAGCAAGACCAGCCGGACGCTGCGCTGGATGACCGACGGACGGACCGTGTCCACCATGGCCGTGCGCTTCGGCACGCAGTACAGCCCGACCCGCGAGGGCACCTTCCGCGTCTACTGGAAGTCACGGCACCACGTGTCGACCCTGTACGACTCGCCGATGCCGTACGCGATGTTCTTCAGCGGCGGCGAGGCGGTGCACTACTCGTACGACTTCGCCGCGCGCGGCTACGCCGGGGGCTCGCACGGGTGCGTGAACGTACGGGACGAGGCGGCGATCGCCCAGGTGTTCGCACAGGTGCGGGTGGGCGACAAGGTCGTGGTGTACCGGTGAGCCCCGCACGGCGGCGGGCTGTGGGGGCGCGGGCGGGACCGGGGGAACATGCCCCGCCCGCGCCAGGTGCACGAGCCGCGGGTACGGGGGGAACCCCGGCTCAGTGCTACGGCCGATGACCAGTCGGCTCACTCTGTACTGCGTCGCGGGGCCCGAAAGTGTCACACCCTGAGCGGAAAAACTTTCGCGACGTCCGAAAGTGACAGGTCAGGGGGGTGTGGATGATCAGGAGTGAGCAGGTGTGGGAGCGGGCGCGGCGGGAGTGGGGGTCGGAGCGGGGGCGGTGGCGGTCGGAGTCGGCGTGCGAGCCGGGGTGGTCGAAGCGGGGGCGACGGTGGTCGCCTTCGGGGAGGCCGGGGACGACGGCCGGCCGTGGCCGTGACCGTGCGGGTCGGGCGCCGGTGCGGTGGGGCCGCGGTGCGGGAAACGGACCTTGCCGCCGCCGGTTCCGCTGCCCTCGCCGACGCCCTGGCCGTACCCCGAGCCGCCGCCGGGGTGGCTTTCGTCGTCACCACCCTGGCCGTCACCGCTCTGGCCGTCACCACCCTGGCCGTCACCGCCCTGGCCCTTGCCGTCCTGGCCGGAGCCCCGGCCCTGGCCCGTGTCCTTGTCCTGGCCGCCGTTGTCGCCGCCCTCGCTCCGGACGGGGTCGCCGGTGACGTGGCCGCCGGCGGACAGGACGAGCTTGCAGTACTGGGGCAGCCGGGCGGAGCCGCCCGCGAGGTTTTCCAGGACCCGTCTGCGCTCGGCGTTCAGCCCGGCGCCGGAGCGCAGGTCGCGGCAGGCGGTGACGACATCGTTCCAACGGCCGCCAGGACCGGTGGAGATGCCGGGGTGGGCGCTCGGACCCGTACGGCCGTCCGGCCCGTCGACGCGGCCGGAGCCGTCGGCGCGGCCGGTGTCCGTGCCGCCGCCGGGCGCGCCGGTGTCCAGGGGCAGCTGCGGGGCGACCGGCGCCGGCGGCCGGCCGGAGGCGTCCGCGCCGGCGGTGGCCGCGGGGCCGGGCCGCTCCAGGTCGAAGGGGGTGGGCAGCACCCCGCTGCCGGCGGCCACGGCGACCCCGCCGAGCGTGCCGGCGGCCACCATCGCGGCCAGCGCGAGCCGCACCGGGCGGCCCCAGCGGGGACGGCGGGCGGTGCCCGCCGGCCGGGCCGGGGCGCCGATGCGGACCAGGCCCCCGTCATGCCCCCGGGCGCCCGCGCCGCGTCCGCACGCACCGGCGCGACGGCCGGAGCCGCCCGCGGCGAACGCCGCCGTCCGCTCGTCCGTCCCGGCCTCGCGGACCTTGCGGAACGCGGCCAGGGCGGCCTGCTCACCGGGGAGTTCGAAGGGGGCGGGGGCCGCCTCGGCGGACAGCGCGCCGAGCGCCCGGGACAGGCGTTCCGCCTGGTCACGGGCGGATGGGTCGACGGCGTCCAGGGGCTCACCGCGCAGTAGGCGTTCCGCTGTCTCCCGGTTGAGCCACTTGTCCTGCTCGTCGGCCATCACATGTCCTTCTGCGTCCGCGCGCGCGGATGCGTCACAGTGCCGGACGTCACCGCGCGTCGGCGCGGTTCTCGCTCGGGGTCCTGCTGGGACGTCCGCTCGCGTTGCCGCCGGGCTTCCTGCCGGGACACCGGCCGGGACGGCGACGGCTGCCCGGAATCCCGCTGGAGCGGCAGCGCGTCGAGGACGCCCGCCGTCTCCGGGTCGTCGCCGAGCAGTTCGGCGAGCCGTTTGAGGCCGCGGTGCGCGGCGGTGCGGACGGCGCCGGCGCGTTTGCCGAGGGTCTCGGCCGCGGTCTTGGCGTCCAGGCCGACGACCACGCGCAGGACGACCGCCTCGGCCTGGTCCTGCGGGAGCCGGGCGATGAGGGAGAGGGTGCTGCCGGTGGTGAGCGCCTCGATGGCCTCGCCGGCGGTGTCGGACTCGGCGGGCCGGCCGGTCAGTTCGGTCTCGTCGCCGCCGATCGCGGGGCGGCGGCCGCGCATGCGGATGTGGTCCAGGGCGCGGTTGCGGGCGATCCGGGCGGCCCAGCCGCGGAACCGGTCGGCGTCACCGCTGAACCGGTCGAGGTCGCGGGCGATCTGGAGCCAGGCCTCCGAGGCCACGTCCTCGGCGTCAGGGTCACCGACGAGTGTGCGCACGTACCCGAGCAGCCGTGGATGCACCGCGCGGTACACCGTACGGAACGCGCTCTCGTCTCCGCCCTGTGCCGCACACACCGCGGCGGTCAGCTCCGCGTCGTCCCCCAGCACCGCACTCCCTTTACGCCTGTCTCCTGGTCGGCGCGAATGGCACGTTACGGCGTGAAACCTTGCGCCGTCCATGTCCGTAGAAGATGCAACTAACTCGTGACCGGGTGCGGGTGTGCGCAGCGTGAGCACCTTGTGAGAACGGAGTGCGGCCGGGGTGTGACAGAAAACGCACGGACGGCGCTGTAGAGAGTACGGGTCGCCGAGCGGCCCTCAGAGCGACGGTCGGGGCCTCTCCTGTGGGGGGTGGCGGCCCCGGCCGTTGCCCTTTGCCGCTCCCTTCGCCCTCTCGTTTCCCGCGGTCGCCCCGCCTCGAACTCGCGCCGTTTCCGCCCGACTTGTGCGTGTCCCGGGCCGCGCGGCAGGCCGCGGCCCCCTGGCCGGGTGGGTGGCCTCGCGGGAGCCGGGCACGGTGGGCGAAGGCGTCATGGTGGCGGGGGCAGCGGTGACCGCCGGGGCCGTCGCCGCCGGGGCGGGGTGTGTCCGCCGTGGCTCGGGCCGGCCGGAGTGGGCCCCGGAGACCCCGATCGCAGCCGTGGCGGCACCGCCCAGCGCGAGGCAGGCGAGCACCAGGGACAGCACGGTGCGCAGGGAGCGGCGGGGTGCCGCCGGACGCCAGTCGTCGCGGGTGCGGGTGCGCGGCGGGCGCGCCCCGGACGCGCGGGCGGCCCGGAAGGCGGCCACGGCGCGGCCCTCGCCCCCGGGGTCGGGACCGTAGGCGCGCAGCGCGGTGCGGAGGCGTGCCTCGACGTCGGTCGTACCGGAGCACGGTGGGGCGAGGGCGCCGCCCCTCGGTGCGCGCCGGTGGCCGGGCGGTCCGTCGCCGCCGGTGCCTTCACCCATGTCCGTCCCCGTCCCCCGTGCCGTCCACCTCCCCCAGCGTGCCGGGGCCCTCATCCGTCACACCCGGGCCGGGCGCCAGGGCGCGGGCGAGGCGTCTGAGACCGCGGTAGGTGGCGGTGCGGACCGCGCCGGGGCGTTTGCCGAGGACGCGGGCGGCGGCGGGGCCGTCGAGGCCGACGACCACCCGCAGCAGCACGGCCTCCGCCTGGTCCGGGGGCAGCGCGCGCACCATTTCGAGGGCGCGCGCGGTGGACAGGCTCTCCAGGGCCTGGTCGTGGGTGCTGTGCGGGCCCGCCCGGTCCAGCACGTCCTGGTCGAGCGCGGTGGTACGGGGCCGGGTGCGGCGGCGGCGCAGATGGTCCAGGGCGCGATGCCGGGCGATGGTCGCGGTCCAGCCGCGGAAGCCCGCGCCGTCGCCGGTGAACCGGCCGAGGTCCCGGGCGATCTCCAGCCAGGCGTCGGCAGCCACGTCCTCCGCGTCCTCGCCGACCAGACCGCGCAGATAGCCGAGGAGTCCGGGCTGCACGATCCGGTAGGCCACCGCGAAGGCGCGCTCGTCGCCGTCCTGGGCCCGCGCGACGGCCGCGCCCAGTTCCCCGTCCCGCGGCTGCCGGCGGCTGGGTTCCCCTCCCTGGCCCAAGACCGTCCCCGTCGTGCCGAGTTCATGGCCACCGCATGGCGCGTGCCGCACGGTGCGACACGCTCCGGCCGTGTCTTTCGCCCTCCACGGTCATCAGCGTCCGCCCTCACGGAAGTGTCACAGCGGACGGTCCGTCAGGAGCGGCGCGGCAAACGGACCGTCAGACGTCGGCGGACGCGTCCCGGCACAGCAGGCGCAGGGAGCCGTGGCCGGTGAAGCAGCGCCGGGCCTCCTCGATGGGGTCCCAGAGCCGGCCGTCGGTCGTGCGCACCCAGTACTCGCCGCCGGTCGCCCACCACTCGGCGCCGGTGTGGCGGACGAGCACCTCGCCGGCGTAGGCGCCGAAGCCGCGCAGCACGCTCTGGACCGCCTCGATCGGCGCGCCTTCGCGTCGTATCTCCTCGATCACGCGGTCCACGCGCCACAGGCTCCGCGCCGAGTAGTCGAGCCGCACCCGGGCGCCCTCGCGCATGGTCGCGACCGCGTCCGCCGCCCAGCGCACGGGCGTCGCGGCGGCGTGGGGCCTGCTCTCCTGCGGGGCCGTCCCGTCCGGGGCGGCCACGTCGGCGGTCGTCGCGGCCGTATCGACCGGCACACGAGCTGTCATGGGGGCGTTCACATGGGCGTTCACAATAGGAAGAGCGAGCGGGGCGGCGCTTTCGTCACCCTTCGCGGAAGCGTTTCGCCAACCGTCGCAGGACCGCCCCACCGCCGCCGCACGACCGGCACAGAGCCCGCGCGTCCGGCGGGTCAGCCGTCACGCGCCGTCACGCGCCGTCACGCCATGGCGTCGGCGCCGCCGCGGGCCCGTCGCGAGACCACCGCGCGCAGCACCCGGCGCCCCTCGCCCGACACGTCGAGGGCGCGGCGCAGGCCCTGCTTGCCGTGGCCTTCGAGGAGTTCCAGGACGGTGAGCTGGCGGCGCAGCTCGGCGGCGACGAGCGGCGAGGGGTCCTCGGCCCCGGCCGGGTCCGGGGCGCCCTCGGCGGCGGGGTCGAGCAGGTGGTGGACGCGCAGCGAGGCGGCCGAGCAGGCCTCGGCCCAGGGTCGTACGGCGTCGGCGGTGCGCTCGGCCGGGGCCGTGTCCAGCATGCGCCGGACGAGACGCGCCGCCTCCTCGTGCTCGCCCCCGCCCCCACCGGAACCGAGCGCGTCCCGCGCCTTCTCCAGATGGCCGCCCCAGTCCGACCCGTCGGCGAGGCTCCCCCACAGTGGGCGCAGCAGTTCCTCGTCGCCGTCGAGCAGGGGCAGGCACCGATCCAAACAGGCCAACCCGCTGGCGGCCATCCCCCGCTCGTCGGCCCGCGCGATCCGTTCCCCAAGGCTCATGAAAGCCTCCCAACCCTGGGCGCCGACCGGTACGGAGCCCGCACTTCCCCTTACTGCGTGCACCCGTGCGGAAGTGTCACAGCCGTCGGGTTTCAGCCAAAGGCGGGCGCGGCGCCGGGCGGCACGAGAAGCCTGCGCCGCTGCATCCGGGTCAGGTGCACGACGACCACGATGGCGAGGATCGCGGCCACGGCGTCGAGCGCGTCGGAGAACAGCATCAGCCGGGCAGCGTCGCCGACCTCGGCGGCGGTGTCCGCGGCGTCGTACTGCTGGGCCGCGGCCCGGCCCGCGAGGAGGCTGATGATCCACAGCGTCCACCAGGCGTTGACCGGGGTGTTCCGGACGCGCGCGCCCGGCGGGACGCTGGCCGTCCAGACGTCCAGGACGACCCGGCGCGGGAGCCACAGGTTCCCGATCGGCACGAACCAGCTCCCGATGGCCCAGCCGCGCTTCATGCGGTGCCCGTACGGCTCGAACACCTCGGCGTTCAGCCGCGCCCGCCACAGCCAGCAGAGATAGACGACGACCGTGGCCACCATCGTGACCCCCTGCATGATGCCGGCGGTGCCGTAGAGCCCGTCGGCGCGGTTGGCCCGGCGGGACAGCTCGGCGTCGACACCCCCGAGGAGATCGTGGGCGACCTCCGCCTCCATCTGGTCCGCGAAGCAGGCGAACAGGTCGGCGGCGAGGACGAGGCCCAGCAGAATGGCCGCGGCCAGGCCGAGCCCGGCGGGCGAGCGCAGCCGGGCGCCGAGCGGAAGCACCGGGGGCGGCGGGACGGGCTGGAACGGGACGGGTCTCGGCGAGGCCATGGTGGGATTCCCCTGGGGTACGGACGGTGACCGGCGCGTGACGGGCCGGAGACAAGGACACTGGAACATACGATCGAAGATCGTCGCGCGTCCACTGTTTTCACCGGCCCGTCCGCTCGCCTCCCCTCACCTCCGGCCCCGTCCGCTCGCCTCCCCTGCCTGTCCGTCCCCTACATACGTCAGCCCAGCCGGTTCGCCAGTGCCGTGAAGTCCGCCCAGGACAGGGTGGGTGTTCGCGGGTCCCACAGTTTCTGGACGGTGGCCCGCAGCGGCATCCGGATCCCGGCCGCGACCTGGTCCTGCGTCTGGGCGTTGGGGAAGTCGCCCCACACCGCGAAGGTGCCACCGAGGATCTGGCTGTCGTACCGCTCCGGGACCGCCGTGGTGCCGCGCACCACCCGCGGGGTCCACTGCTCGTAGATCCGCCGGCCCGTCGGGTAGACGAAGGTCTGCGGCTGGCCGAGGACGTAGTAGAGGAACTCGTCGTTGTAGTTGATCAGCTTGCGGCCGGTGCCCAGGTAGTCCTCCGGCGGCCGGGCGCCGATCTCCTTGCCGGTCCAGTAGGCGACCTGGAGATCGCCCGCGGGCTGCACGGAGGTGCCGCGGTAGAAGCCGTCGTTCCAGGCGCGCAGGGTCTTGCCGTGGGCGCGGACGGTGGCGGCCCGGTCGTTCAGCCAACTGGTGGCGAGGTCGGAGACGGTGCCGTTCGCCCCGAACTTCTGCCGGGCGGCCGCGGCGAGCTGCGGATAGGCGGTAGCGGGGTTGCTCGCCATCAGCGCCGTGTACTCGTCGCCGCCCAGATGCCACTGGTTGCCGGTGAACAGATCGGCGAACTCGTTCAGCAGGTCGTCGATCAGCTTGGCCGAGGCGGGCTTGGAGATGTCGATCGCGCCCTTGGTCGCGACACCGTTGCCATTGCGCAGCTGGAGTTCGGGGTGGGCGGCGAGGACCGCGCCCAGGTGTCCCGGCGAGTCGAGTTCCGGTACGACGGTGATGTGCCGGCTGTCGGCCAGGTCCACGATCCGCCTGACCTGCGCCTTGGTGAGATGGTCCGCGGAGACGATCTCCGGGTGGCTGCTGGACTCGATCCGGAAGGCCTGGTCGTCGGAGAAGTGCAGCCCCAGCTCGTTGAACTTCAGGTCCCCCAGCTCCCGTATCCGGTCCTCTATCCAGGACTCGGTGTACGGCTTGCGCGCCATGTCCAGCATGAAGCCGCGCACCGGCTTGGCCGGCTCGTCGCGCACGACGCCCTCCGGCGCCGTACCGCCGCCGTGGACCTCCTGCTTCAGCGTCCGGGTGCCGTAGAAGACGCCCGCCTGGCCGGCTCCGCTGATGTCGACCCGTCCGCCGTGGACGGTCATGGTGTACGACTCCTGGTTGCCGCTTCCGCCGCCCAGGGACAGCCGTACGTCGCCCGATCTGGTGTCGTTCGTCTGGCCGGCGTAGCTCATCCCCAGCTCGCCGGCTATCAGCTTGCCCTCGTCGGCAAGGCCGGGGTCGCTGATCACCACGCGTTCGCCGTGCTGCGGGCGCCAGCCGGGGCCGCGCGCCGGGGTATGGGAGCGCACCGCCGGAATCGTCCGGGGCGCCTGGGACATCGGGTACGACCGGGTGGGCGACGGACTCGTCTCAGCGACGGTCGCCTGTCCGGACGAGCCCTGCTGGCCGTCACCGCTCGACGAGGCCCACACCCCCACGCCTGTGCCGAGCGCGACGGTACCGACCACCGCGGCGGCCACCGCCATCCGCTTCCGCTTCACCTGTTGCGCCGTCGCACGGCGCCTGTGCTGGCTCACTCCGCCAACGTAAGGCCCTTCACCACTCGAACGGTCACCCGAGAGTTCGCAAACTCTACCGATCGGGTGAATTTCAGGCATCGTGCGGACACAGAGTGACCATCCTCGATAACCTGACGACACACCTTTCACAGCATTTCCCTGCCACACACGACTGTGACGCGAGGACCCACGCTGCCCGCCCACCGCCCCCCGCATCTGCCCCGGCCGCTCGACGCCTTCAACGTGGCGAGCGCCACCGAGGCCCGCGCCCTCCTCCTGCGCTGCCTGCACAGTCCGCGCTGGTCCCATCGCCTCGCGGCCCACCGCCCCTACCCCGACCTGGACGCCCTCCTGGCCGCGGCGGACGAGGCGGCGTACGACCTGTCCCCGGCGGACATCTCGGAGGCCCTGGCCCACGAGGCGCTGCCGCGGCTGCCGAAGGACACCTACTCGGCCGCCCATATGGCCCTGGACGCGGCCCACGCGGCGTACGAGGCCAGATTCGGACATGTGTTCGTCATCTATCTGGGTGAGGTCCCGGCGGCCGAGACCGCCGACTACGTTCTGGAAGCCATCCAGTCACGATCGGCCAACGATCCCGACGAGGAACGCGCGACGGCCGCGGACGAGCTCCGCCGCCTCGCAAGGGGCCGTCTGGGCACTTTCCTCAGCGGCGCGGGGACCTGTACGACCAGCCCGAACGCGCCCGCACCCGGCAGATAACGGCACGAACCATCCCAGCCGGCCGCCCCGGCTAGCCCAACCGCGTGCCAGTTTGATCACACAGGTAGGCCCCCCGTAAGCCTCACCCCGCCACACGGATACCATGCTGGGGGCCGGTGGACCGTACCCGGCCGGGCCCGACCGACACCGAAGCCGGCGCGGCCCTAGTCCCCGCTCCCGGAGGGTTCTTCCGTGCCGGCTGGAACGCTGTACCGCGGCCGGGAAGGAATGTGGTCCTGGGTGGCTCATCGAGTCACCGGCGTCCTCATCTTCTTCTTCCTGTTCGTTCACGTGCTGGACACCGCTCTCGTGCGTGTCTCCCCCGAGGCCTACGACAAGGTCGTGGCCACGTACAAGACGCCGATCGTCGCGCTGCTGGAGTACGGCCTCGTCGCCGCAATCCTCTTCCACGCGCTGAACGGTCTGCGCGTCATCGCCGTCGACTTCTGGTCGAAGGGCCCGCGCTACCAGAAGCAGATGTTCTGGACCGTGATGGGTGTCTGGATCGTGCTCATGCTCGGCGCGATCTACCCCGTCCTCGGCCACGCCGCTCGTGTTCTGTTCGGGAGCTGACGCCGATGTCTACCACTGAGACCACTGCCTCCGGGGTCGGCCCCGTCGAGGGTGCCGCCGTCTACAACGTGGACAACCCGGCCCCGCTGATCGAGGCTCCGCGCCAGCGGACCAAGAAGACCCCGAAGTCCACCCGCGGCAACTTCGAGCTGGCGGCGTGGCTGTTCATGCGCCTGTCCGGCGTCGTGCTGGTCGTCCTCGTCATCGGCCACCTGCTCATCCAGCTGGTGCTGGACGGCGGCGTCGCCAAGGTCGGCTTCGCCTTCGTCGCCGGCCGCTGGGCGTCCCCGTGGTGGCAGGTCTGGGACCTGGCCATGCTGTGGCTCGCGATGCTGCACGGCGCCAACGGCCTGCGCACGGTCATCAACGACTACGCCGAGCGGCCTGCGTCCCGCATGTGGCTGAAGGCCCTGCTGTACACCGCCACGGTGTGGACCATCCTGCTGGGCACGCTGGTGATCTTCACCTTCGACCCGAACATCCGCTAGGCACGGGGCTGCGAGAATCATGAAGATCCACAAGTACGACACCGTCATCGTCGGCGCCGGTGGCGCGGGCATGCGTGCCGCCATCGAGGCGACGAAGCGCAGCCGCACCGCCGTGCTGACCAAGCTCTACCCCACCCGCTCCCACACGGGCGCCGCGCAGGGCGGCATGGCCGCCGCGCTCGCCAACGTGGAGGAGGACAACTGGGAGTGGCACACCTTCGACACGATCAAGGGCGGCGACTACCTGGTCGACCAGGACGCCGCCGAGATCCTGGCGAAGGAGGCCATCGACGCGGTCCTCGACCTGGAGAAGATGGGCCTGCCGTTCAACCGCACGCCCAAGGGTGAGATCGACCAGCGCCGCTTCGGCGGCCACTCCCGCAACCACGGCGAGGCCCCGGTCCGCCGCGCGTGCTACGCGGCCGACCGCACCGGCCACATGATCCTCCAGACGCTGTACCAGAACTGCGTCAAGGAGGGCGTGGAGTTCTTCAACGAGTTCTACGTCCTGGACCAGCTCATGACCGAGGTCGACGGCGTCAAGCGGTCGGCCGGTGTCGTCGCCTACGAGCTGGCGACCGGCGAGATCCACATCTTCCAGGCGAAGTCGGTCATCTACGCGTCCGGCGGTACCGGCAAGTTCTTCCGGGTGACCTCGAACGCGCACACCCTGACCGGTGACGGCCAGGCCGCCTGCTACCGCCGGGGCCTGCCGCTGGAGGACATGGAGTTCTTCCAGTTCCACCCGACCGGCATCTGGCGCATGGGCATCCTGCTCACCGAGGGCGCCCGCGGTGAGGGCGGCATCCTGCGCAACAAGGACGGCGAGCGCTTCATGGAGAAGTACGCTCCCGTCATGAAGGACCTGGCGTCCCGTGACGTCGTGTCCCGTTCCATCTACACGGAGATCCGCGAGGGCCGCGGCTGCGGTCCCGAGGGCGACCACGTGTACCTGGACCTCACGCACCTGCCGCCGGAGCAGCTGGACGCCAAGCTGCCGGACATCACCGAGTTCGCGCGCACCTACCTCGGTATCGAGCCGTACACGGACCCGATCCCGATCCAGCCGACCGCGCACTACGCGATGGGCGGCATCCCGACCAACGTCGAGGGTGAGGTCCTGGCGGACAACACCACCGTCGTGCCGGGTCTGTACGCGGCCGGCGAGGTCGCCTGCGTGTCGGTGCACGGCGCCAACCGCCTGGGCACCAACTCGCTGCTGGACATCAACGTCTTCGGCCGTCGCGCGGGCATCGCCGCCGCGGAGTACGCCCACAAGGCCGACTTCGTCGAGCTGCCGGAGAACCCGGAGTCCTTCGTCGTCGAGCAGATCGAGCGGCTGCGCGACTCCACCGGCAACGAGCGGGTGGCCACCCTGCGCCGTGAGCTGCAGGAGACCATGGACGCCAACGTCATGGTGTTCCGCACCGAGCAGACGATCAAGACGGCGGTCGAGAAGATCGCCGAGCTGCGCGAGCGCTACAAGAACGTGTCCATCCAGGACAAGGGCAAGCGGTTCAACACGGACCTCCTCGAAGCCATCGAGCTGGGCAACCTGCTCGACCTGGCCGAGGTCATGGCCACGTCGGCCCTGGCCCGCAAGGAGTCCCGCGGCGGTCACTACCGCGAGGACTACCCGAACCGCGACGACGTCAACTTCATGCGCCACACCATGGCGTACCGCGAGGTGGGCGACGACGGCACCGAGTCCATCCGTCTCGACTACAAGCCGGTCGTCCAGACCCGCTACCAGCCGATGGAGCGTAAGTACTGATGGCTACCCCTGTTCTGGACAAGGCGGACGCGGCGGGACAGCCCGAGCCCGGCTTCGCCGACTCCCCCTACATCACCGTCACCTTCCGGATCCGCCGGTTCAACCCGGAGGTCTCGGCCGAGGCCGTCTGGGAAGACTTCCAGCTGGAGATCGACCCCAAGGAGCGTGTCCTCGACGGTCTCCACAAGATCAAGTGGGACGTCGACGGCACCCTCACCTTCCGCCGGTCGTGCGCGCACGGCATCTGCGGCTCGGACGCGATGCGGATCAACGGCAAGAACCGCCTTGCCTGCAAGACGCTGATCAAGGACATCAACCCCGAGAAGCCGATCACGGTCGAGCCCATAAAGGGCCTGACGGTCCTCAAGGACCTGGTCGTGGACATGGAGCCGTTCTTCCAGGCGTACCGGGACGTGATGCCGTTCCTGATCACCAAGGAGACGAACGAGCCGACGCGCGAGCGTCTGCAGTCCGTGGAGGACCGGGCGCGCTTCGACGACACCACCAAGTGCATCCTGTGCGCCGCGTGCACGTCGTCCTGCCCGGTGTTCTGGAACGACGGCCAGTACTTCGGCCCGGCCGCGATCGTCAACGCCCACCGCTTCATCTTCGACTCGCGTGACGAGGCCGGGGAGCAGCGTCTCGAGGTGCTGAACGACCGTGACGGCGTGTGGCGCTGCCGTACGACCTTCAACTGCACGGACGCGTGCCCGCGCGGTATCGAGGTCACCAAGGCGATCCAGGAAGTCAAGCGGGCGCTGATCACCCGCCGCTACTGACGCGACGCCTGGCACAATACGAGGGCCGTTCACCCGTCGGGGTGAACGGCCCTCGTATTCTCATCCGCGTCTTTCACCACATCCCGGGGGGCACCAGCGTGACCGAGCAGAACCCGTACCAGAGCGGCGCCGGCGACTGGGGCCCCGGTCATCCGCCCGTGCCGTCCGACACGCCGCCGCCGGGGTACGGGTACCCCGCCGCCGGTGATCCCGCGCAGGGGTACGGCTATCCACAGCAGCCGGCGGCTCCCCCGGCCGGTGCCCCGATGCCGATGGGCGGCGCGCCGGTGCTCGCCATCGGTGACATCACGGTGGTGGGTGATCAGATCATCACGCCGGCCGGGCAGTTGCCGCTGCGCGGGGCGATATGGAACGCGACGGACATGTCGCACACCGAGGAGAAGATACCGACGCACGCCATCGTGCTCGCGATCGTGTTCTTCGTGTTCTGCCTGCTCGGGCTGCTCTTCCTCCTGATGAAGGAGAAGAAGACCACGGGCTACATCCAGGTCACCGTGACCAGCGCGGGCCGGCACCACCAGACGATGGTCCCGGCGCTCGGTCCGGAGACGTTCCCGGCGATCATGGGGCAGGTCAACTACGCCCGCTCGCTGAGCAGCATGTGAACCCACGGCCCGGTCATCACCGGATCCCGGCGGACGGCGCCCTAATCTGACGACATGTCAGACGAAGGGTCGTACGAACTGCTCGGGTTCGACAACGTACTGCTCCCCGTGGGCGACCTCGCGGAGGCCGTCGGGTTCTACGAGCGGGCCGGGTTCGGGGTGGGGTTCCGGTTCGACGAGGCCGGGATCGCGCTGCTGCGGGCGGGGGCGGAGACGCCCGGGATCCTGCTGCGGGTGGAGGAGGCGCTGGGCCACCGCGGTCCGCCGTGGCCCTCGCCGCGCGTCTGGCTGGAGGTGCCGGACGCGCGGGCGGCGGCGCGGCGGCTGGTCTCCCTGGGCATCCGGCCCGTGGACGAGGTGTTCCAGACGGCGACCGGCTGGACGGTGGAGATCGCCGATCCATGGGGCAACGTGCTCGGCCTGACGGACTACACCCGGCGCCCGGAGCTGGGCCGCAGAGGCTGAGCCCAGGGCGTGTACGGCACTCGTTAGGCTCTGTGGCGTGCCCGTGAAGAACGACGGTCCCGAGGCGGCCGGTACCCCCAGCAGCAAGTCCGAGCAGACCCGTGCGCTGATCCTGGAGACGGCCATGCGGCTGTTCCGGGAGCGGGGGTACGACAAGACCACCATGCGGGCCATCGCCCAGGAGGCGGGGGTCTCCGTCGGCAACGCGTACTACTACTTCGAGGGCAAGGAACACCTGATCCAGGGTTTCTACGACCGGATCGCGGCCGAGCACCGGCAGGCGGTCCGGGGGATCCTGGAGCGGGAGACGGACCTGGAGGCGCGGCTCGCGGGGGTGCTCACCACCTGGCTGGACATCGCCCGGCCGTACCACGAGTTCGCGGTGCAGTTCTTCAAGAACGCCGCCGATCCCGACAGTCCGCTGAGCCCCTTCTCCCAGGAGAGCGAGCACGCCCGCGAGCAGGCGATCCAGGTGCACCGGGAGGTGCTGGCCGGCTCCAGGGCCAAGGTCCCGGCCGAACTCCGGGAGGTGCTCCCGGAACTGATGTGGCTCTCCCAGATGGGCCTGATCATGTACTGGATCTTCGACCGCACGGAGAACCGCGAACGCAGCTACCGCCTGGCCCGCCGCGGCGCCCGCCTCACCACCCGCGGCGTCACCCTCGCCCGCTTCCGCGTCCTGCGCCCCCTGGTCCTGGAGGTCCACGAGCTGTTCACGGACTTCCTGCCGGGAATGACGAGGTTCCTGCCGGCCCCGGGCCGGGAACCGGCAGAAGGCGAGTGATCACTTTCGGGTGAAGGCGTGGGAAAGGGTCGTCCTGCCATCGGTCTGCCTACGATGATGCTCTCGATACCGGCCCTTGGGAGGCACCTGATGTCCGCAGCAGCCGTCGAGCGATCTCACGACCGTCCGCTGATCGCGGAAGCCGACCGGATCATGGAGCGCCTCCCGGGCTACCGCGTCGAGATCATCGGAGACCAGATCATCGTGTCCCCGCCCCCTGACGGCCATCACGGCGATGTCCTGACCGACTTGATGGCGCCTTTCATGGCAGCCGGTTTGCACGGAGCCGAATCCAGGCTGATCCAGAACATCGGCCTCTGGCTGCCGACAGGGCCCGAGGACTTCGCGATCCCCGACGTCTCCCTGGTCGACGCCGACTTCGCGGACCACTACATCGAGAACAACTGCTACGACCCCGTCTGCTTCCGCATGGTCCTGGAGGTCACCTCCAGCAACTTCCGGACCGACCTGCGCACCAAGGTGGGCGCCTACGCGGAGGCCAAGGTCCCGGTCTACGTCATCGTCGACCGCAAGCACGAGCGTCTCCACGTGCTCACCGAGCCGGCCGGGAGCGAGTACGCGAGTCATCGCGTCCACGCTCCCGGCGAGACCGTCGCACTCCCCGACTCCCTCGGTGCCAAGATCACCCTCGACGTCGGGGAGATCATCCGGACCGGGCGGAACCAGGGTCGCTGATCAGATCCAGTCGAGCCGCCACAGGCGGTAGACGCCCGTGCCGTCGGAGAGGTACTGGCCGCCGCCGACGTCCTCCGTGCTGACCGTGTACTCCTTGCGCTGCCAGAGGGGGATCAGGGGGACGTCCGTCGCGATGGTGGACTGGATCTGCTTGAAGTCGGACGCGGCGCGGCTGCGGTCGGCGAACTGCCGGCTGCCGCGGATGAGCTTGTCGACGGTCCCGTTGCTGTAGCCGGTGGCCATGGTGGAGCCGGTGCCGACGAGGGGCTGGCCGAAGGTGTCGGCGTCGGGGTAGTCCGCGACCCAGCCGACGGCCCAGGCGTCGAGCTTGCCCGCCGCCATGCGCTCCTGGAAGTCGGTCCACTCGTAGCCCTTGACGTCGACCTTGAACAGGCCGCCCGCCTCCAGCTGCTTCTTCAGCGCCGCGGCCTCCTGCTCGCCGGCGCCCTGGCCCTTGCCGTAGGCGAAGGTGAAGCGGACCGGCAGGCTCACCCCGGCCGCGGTGAGCAGGTCACGCGCCTTCTTCGGGCTCTGCGTCGGATAGGTGTCGAAGTACGACGTGGTGTGGCCGGTGATGCCGGTCGGGATCAGGGAGTACAGGGGGTCGACCGTGCCCTGGTAGACCGTGGCCGCCAGCTCCTCCCGGTTGACCAGCCAGGCGAGCGCCTGCCGCACCCGCACGTCGTGCAGCGGCGAGCTCGCGCGGGTGTTGAGGTACAGGTTGCGGGTCTCGGACGTGTCGGACTCGGTGACCCGCTCGTGCGGGTCGCTCGGGTTGAGCTGGGAGAGCACGTCCGGCGGCAGCGTCCGGGACGCCACGTCGACGGCCTTGTCCTTCCACGCCGTGTCGAGCTGCGCGGAGTCGGTGTAGTAGCGCAGCTCGACCGGGCGGCCGGTGGAGCCGAGGTAGCCCTTGTAGTCGGGGTTCGGCGCGAGGCGTGCCTGCTTGTCCTTGGTGTACGAGGTGAGCCGGTAGGGACCGGTGCCGTCGACCGCGGAGTCCTTGCGCAGCGCGTTCGCCGGGTAGCTCTTCCGGTCCACGATCGCGCCCGCGCCGGTGGCGACCTTCAGCGGGAAGGTGGCGTCCGGGGCCGACAGATGGAAGGTGACGGTGCGCGCGTCGTCCGCGGACACCGAGGCGAGGGCGGAAAGCAGGGACGAGGGGCCCACGTCGGAGTTGATCCGCTTGACCCGGTCGAAGGAGAACTTCACGTCCTCGGCCGTCATCGCCCGCCCGCTGGGGAACTTGATCCCCTCGCGCAGGGTGCACCGGTACGTCTTCAGGTCGCTCCCGGCGAAGGCGCAGCTCTTCGCCGCGTCCGGCACCGGCTCCACCCCGTCCGGCTCGAACGTCAGCAGCGTCTGGAACACGTTGCTGAACAGGGCCCACGACCCCGCGTCGTACGCCCCGGCCGGGTCGAGCGAGGTGACGGCGTCCGTCGTCCCGACCCTGATGGTCTTGTTCTTGTTCTCCTGCGACGGCAGCAGTTTCCAGCCGCCGATGCCCACGATCGCCAGGACGAGCAATGTCCCGACTATCCGCATGCGAACCGATCGCACGGTGGTGCCCTCCCCAGACCCCTGCCGGGTCCCTACCCCTGGCCAGCACAAATTCGGCCACTCCCCCAAGTGACGCGGCTCACCTAATCACACACGTTTCGGTGTGGGAAGGGCTTTCTGACCACTTGTGGAAGAACTTGCCCAAGTCGTTGTCTCCGCCGGGCATACGCCGGGCCTTCACGGGGCCTCCACAGTCGGACGAGGAGATTCCCGTCACATGTGCGACGGCTCCCGGCGCAGGGCGCGCACACCGCGCAACCCGATGACCCCGATGACCGTCCCCAATACGAAGGAGACGATCGCCAGCGTCAGGTGCACCCAGAAGTAGGCGGTCGGCCGGCCGTCGTGGAAGGCGAGACCGCTGCCGTCCTTGACCAGGTTCTTTACGAAAGTGACCCAGATGAACCAGCTCCACACCCCGAAGGCGAGCAGGAACCAGGAGACCGGGCGGCTGAGTTTCATACCTCCAGTATCCGGGGTGCGCCCGCGTCGCCGGGGCCGGGGCGGGACTTCCCGGGCCGCTGCGGGTACGTTCTCGGTCGTGCCCGCACCCAAGAAGACCGCCCGGCGATCACTGCTGGTCACCACCGCGACCCTGCTGTCCCTGGCCGCCACCGCGCCCGCCGCGCTCGCCGCCCCCACCGCCGGCACGACCCCGGCGGCCACGCCACCGGCCCGGATGTCGACGCTCGGCGGCGCCCGGCTCGGACAGCCCGGCACCCAGGTGAACCTCGCGCCCGGCGTCCCCGCGCTCCCCGCGGACCTGACCGCGCGCTCCTGGATCGTCTCCGACGCCGAGTCGGGCGAGGTGCTGGCCGCGCACAACGCGCACTGGCAGCTCCCCCCGGCGTCCACGATGAAGATGCTGTTCGCCGACACCCTGCTGCCCCGCTTCCCGAGGACGATGGAGCACAAGGTGGTCCCGAAGGACCTCGCGGGCATGGGCGACGGCTCCAGCGTGGTCGGCATAAAGGCGGGCCACACCTACAGCGTGCGCGACCTGTGGCTCGGGGTGTTCCTGCGCTCGGGCAACGACGCCGTGCACGTGCTGTCCGCGATGAACGGCAGCGTCGCGCAGACCGTCCAGGACATGCAGCGGCACGCGGACGAACTACAGGCCCTGGACACCCAGGTGGTCTCCCCCGACGGCTACGACGCGCCGCGCCAGGTGTCGTCGGCGTACGACCTCTCCCTGATCGCCCGCTCCGGGTTGCAGAAGAAGGACTTCCGGGACTACTGCTCCACCGTGAGCGCGGAGTTCGAGGGCGAGCAGATCCGCAACACCAACCGGCTGCTCAGCGGCGACACCGACGTGCCGGTCTACCAGGGCATCGCGGGCGTCAAGAACGGCAACACGACCCACGCGGGCGCCACCTTCACCGGGGTCGCCGAGCGCAGCGGCCGGGTGCTGCTCGTCACCGTGATGAACCCGCGAAAGGCCGAGCACAACGAGGTCTACAAGGAGACGGCGAAGCTGTTCGACTGGGGCTTCCAGGCGGCCGGCAAGGTCACCCCGGTGGGCGAGCTGGTGCCGCCGAGGAACGCGGAACCGGCCAGTGCGGCGCCGAGCGTCTCGCCGAAGGCGTCCGCGCCGGTCGGCCGGGCCGGTTCGAAGCCGGTGGCGGCGGCCGCGACCCCGGCCGGCTCCCGCGGGATCGGCACCGCGCTCGCCATCGCTGGCGGGCTGCTGGTGCTGCTGGCGGGCGGGGCGTTCCTGGTCAACCGCCGGTGGCCGCTGCCCGACCTGATGCGCCGTCGGACCCGGCCGTGACCTTCGCCATCCCGCCCGGCGTGGCCGTCCAGGCGGCGCAGAACAGGACGAGCTTCGCGGTGAAGTTGATCCACAGCAGCAGCGCCACGGGGACGCCGAACGCGCCGTACATGCTCTTCGCGGCGACCCCCTGGATGTAGCCGCTGAGAAGCAGTTTCAGCAGTTCGAAGCCGACCGCGCCGAGCAGGGCCGCGAGCACCAGGCGGCGGCGCGGCGGCTCCACCCCGGGCAGCAGGGTCAGGACGTAGAGCAGGACGAGGAAGTCGGCGAGCACCGCGACGGCGAAGGCGGCGGCCCGCAGCAGCGCGGTGCCCCAGCCGTGCTCGGCGAGGCCCAGTTGCCCGGAGACCTTGCCGACGGCGGCCGACGCGAGCGTGGACGCGGCGAGGGTGACCAGCAGGGCGCCGCCGAAACCGACCAGGATGCCGGCGTCCTTGGCCTTGGCGACCAGCGGGTTCTGCTCCTGGTCCGGCAGCTCCCAGACCGCGCGCAGGCAGTCCCGCACCTGGCCGACCCAGCCGACGCCGGTGAGCAGCAGCAGGGCACCCGCGATGACGCCGACGGTGCCGGCGTTGTGCACGAGCGTGGTGATGTCCAGCTGCTGGGAGACGACCCCCGGGAACTGCTCGGCGACCTTGTGCTCGACGGTCCGCTGCTGGGCCGGGCTGAGCGTGGCGGCGGCGACGGCCGCGGCCACGGTGAGCAGCGGGAACAGCGCCACGAAACTGACGAACGTCATCGCCGCCGCCAGCCGGGACCACTTCACCCGGTCGAGCCGCTCGTACGCCCGCCACGCGTGCGTGGCCGTCAGCCAGGTCACCAACGGCCCGACGACGGGCAGTCCCTTGAGCCAGTCCATGATCCGTTCCCTGCCCGCTGGACGACGTCCCATGTCCGGGTACCCCGCGACCGCGTGCCGGCCGGAGCCCGGCCGTCCCACCTTCGGGTGATCTTCGGCCCGGCAAGGTGACGTTCACGGATGAATGGAGCACATGCGGACGATACGGTCACGGGCATGCCTGTGAAGGACGCCCCCGCCCTGCCCCGGTCCCTGCTCGTCCTCGGCGGCACCTCCGAGATCGCTCTCGCCACCGCCCGCCGGCTGATCACCCGCGGCGCCCGCGACGTCTGGCTGGCCGGCCGCCCCTCCCCGGCCCTGGAACAGGCCGCCGGGAGTCTGCGCGCGCTCGGCGCGGCCACCCGTACGGTCGACTTCGACGCCCTCCAGCCCGCCTCCCACGAGACCGCGCTCGGCAAGGTGTTCGCCGAGGGCGCCATCGACCTGGTGCTGTTCGCCTTCGGCGTCCTCGGCGACCAGGCCCACGACGAACGCGAGCCGCTGCGCGCCGTGCGGATCGCCCAGACCAACTACACCGGGGCGGTCTCCGCGGGCCTCGTCGCCGCGAGCGCCCTCCAGGCGCAGGGCCACGGCTCGCTCGTCGTCCTCTCCGCCACCGCCGGCGAGCGCGCCCGCCGCGCCGACTTCATCTACGGCTCCAGCAAGGCGGGCCTGGACACCTTCGCCCAGGGCCTCGGGGAGGCGCTGTACGGCACGGGCGTGCGGGTGATGGTCGTACGGCCCGGGTTCGTGCGGACGAGGATGACGGCGGGCCTGCCCCGCGAGCCGTTCGCCACGACCCCGCAGGCGGTCGCCGCGGCGATCGAACTGGGCCTGCGCCGGGGCTCGGAGACGGTGTGGGTGCCGGGGGTGCTGCGGCTGGTGATGGCCGCGCTGCGGCACGCGCCGCGGGCGCTGCTGCGCGGACTGGCCCTGTGACGGCCGGCTACCGCTACCGGCTGGCGATGGTGCCGCGGCCGATGTCGGCGGGGGCCGCCTGGGGCGGTACGACGGAGCCGCCGAAGGGGTACTCCCGCAGCTTGCGCCACACCGCGTCCGCGCCCTGCTCGTAGAGCGCGAACCCGGTGCACGGCCACTCGGCTTCGAAACCGGCCAGCTCCGCGAACGCGCGGTCCATCGCCGCATCCTCGATGCCGTGCGCCACGGTGACATGCGGGTGGTAGGGGAACTGGAGCTCACGGGCGCAGGGCCCGCCGGGCTCGCGGACCCGCTGCTGGAGCAGGGCGCAGTCCTCGGCGCCCCGCACCACGCGGACGTAGACCACCGGGGAGACGGGCCGGAAGGTGCCCGTGCCGTGCAGCCGCATCGGGAACGGGCGGCCGGCGGCGGCCACCTTGTCGAGGTGGGCCGCGACGGCGGGCAGCGCGGCGCGGTCCAGCTCGGTCGGCGGCAGCAGGGTGACGTGGGTGGGGATGCAGTAGGCAGCGGCGTCGCCGAAGCCCGCGCGCCGCTCCTGGAGCAGGCTGCCGTGAGGCTCCGGAACCGCGATCGACACGCCGATCGTTACGGTCCCCACGTCGTCTCCTGTCGTCGCGTCCGTCGTCTGCTCGGCCGACTCGTACGGGCCTTCGGCTTCGACTGTACGGCCATGGGTGTCCTGTGGGCAGGCGCAACGGAAGTGATGTGCAGCGCTCTGCCCGATCGGACGTGCGAACGGCCGTGCGCCTGCGCGCCGGGTCCGTGCTCCCTCGGCGCGGGCCGTGCCGTTCGGTGCTTCGGTCAGTGCTTCGGTCAGTGCTTCGCCGGCAGGAAACCGACGCGGTCGTACGCCTGCGCGAGGGTCTCGGCGGCGACGGCGCGCGCCTTCTCCGCACCCTTGGCGAGGACCGAGTCGAGCGTCTCGGCGTCGTCCAGGTACTGCTGGGTGCGCTCGCGGAACGGCGTCACGAACTCGACCATGACCTCGGCGAGATCGGTCTTGAGCGCGCCGTACATCTTGCCCTCGTACTCCCGCTCCAGCTCGGCGACCGACTTGCCGGTGAGCACGGAGTAGATGGTGAGCAGGTTGGAGACGCCGGGCTTCGCCTCCGCGTCGTAGCGGATCACGGTGTCGGTGTCGGTGACCGCGCTCTTGACCTTCTTGGCGGTGGTCTTCGGGTCGTCCAGGAGGTTGATGAGGCCCTTCGGCGTGGACGCCGACTTGCTCATCTTGATCGCCGGGTCCTGGAGGTCGTAGATCTTCGCCGTCTCCTTGAGGATGTACGGCTCCGGGATCGTGAACGTCTGTCCGAAGCGGCCGTTGAACCGCTCGGCCAGGTCGCGGGTCAGCTCGATGTGCTGGCGCTGGTCCTCGCCGACCGGCACCTGGTTGGCCTGGTACAGCAGGATGTCCGCGACCTGGAGGATCGGGTACGTGAACAGGCCGACCGAGGCGCGCTCGGCGCCCTGCTTGGCGGACTTGTCCTTGAACTGGGTCATGCGGCTGGCCTCGCCGAAGCCGGTGAGGCAGTTCATCACCCAGGCCAGCTCGGCGTGTTCGGGGACGTGGCTCTGCACGAACAGGGTGCAGTGGTCCGGGTCCAGACCGGCGGCAAGGAGCTGCGCGGCGGCGAGGCGGGTGTTGGCCCGCAGCTCCTTGGGGTCCTGGGGAACCGTGATCGCGTGCAGGTCGACGACCATGTAGAAGGCGTCGTGGGTCTCCTGGAGGGACACCCACTGGCGGACGGCGCCGAGGTAGTTGCCGAGGTGGAACGAGCCGGCGGTGGGCTGG
Source organism: Streptomyces sp. NPDC048106 (assembly GCF_040706415.1). Taxonomy (NCBI): domain Bacteria; kingdom Bacillati; phylum Actinomycetota; class Actinomycetes; order Kitasatosporales; family Streptomycetaceae; genus Streptomyces; species Streptomyces sp. NPDC048106. Next base: position 174,359 of record NZ_JBEZND010000013.1, read on the forward strand.
ATGCCGGACAGCACGCGGGGCTTTTCAGCAGAGGCCATGTCGCCCATTCTCTCATCGGCCGGGAGTGGGATCGGCCCCTGCTGTGGAAGGCCCCGTGCGGTGGGAGGTCCCGTGAGGTCGTCCCGCGCGGTGCGGGCGGTGCAGGGGGGCGCGGGCCGGTCGTGGCCGGTCGCGCCCCCAGGCGGTTGTCAGCCCAGGTCGACTTCCGGGTACAGCGGGAAGCCCGCGACCAGGTCCGTCGCCCGCTGCGCGATCTCCTGGGACACCTTCTCCTCCAGGACGTGGGCCGCCTTGGACGGGGCGCCCGACTTGGTGGTGCCCGGTTCGGTCGCCGTCAGGACGCGGTCGATCAGGGCCGCCACCTCGTCCATCTCCGCGGTGCCGAGGCCCCGGGTGGTCAGGGCCGGGGTGCCGATGCGGATGCCGGAGGTGTACCAGGCGCCGTTGGGGTCGGCCGGGATGGCGTTGCGGTTGGTGACGATGCCGGAGTCGAGGAGGGCGGCCTCGGCCTGGCGGCCGGTGAGGCCGTAGGAGCCGGCGACGTCGATCAGGTTGAGGTGGTTGTCGGTGCCGCCGGTGACGAGGGTCGCGCCCCGGCGCTTCAGGCCCTCCGCCAGCGCGCGGGAGTTGTCCACGATGCGCTGCGCGTAGTCCTGGAACGCGGGCTGCCGGGCCTCGGCCAGGGCGACCGCCTTGGCGGCCATGACGTGCGGCAGCGGGCCGCCGAGGACCATCGGGCAGCCGCGGTCGACCTGGTCCTTGAGGGAGTCGTCGCACAGCACCATGCCGCCGCGCGGGCCGCGCAGCGACTTGTGGGTGGTGGTGGTGACGATCTGGGCGTGCGGGACCGGGTCGAAGTCGCCGGTGAGGACCTTGCCCGCGACGAGACCGGCGAAGTGGGCCATGTCGACCATGAGGGTCGCGCCGACCTCGTCCGCGATCTCGCGCATGGTCCGGAAGTTCACCAGCCGGGGGTACGCCGAGTAGCCCGCCACGATGATCAGCGGCTTGAACTCGCGGGCCTGGGCGCGCAGCGCGTCGTAGTCGATGAGGCCGGTCGCGGGGTCGGTGCCGTAGGAGCGCTGGTCGAACATCTTGCCGGAGATGTTCGGGCGGAAGCCGTGGGTGAGGTGGCCGCCGGCGTCCAGGGACATGCCGAGCATCCGCTGGTTGCCGAAGGCCTGGCGCAGCTCGGCCCAGTCGGCGTCGGTGAGGTCGTTGACCTGGCGGGCGCCGGCCTTCGCCAGGAAGGGCACCTCGACGCGGTCGGCGAGCACGGCCCAGAAGGCGACGAGGTTGGCGTCGATGCCGGAGTGCGGCTGGACGTAGGCGTGCCGGGCGCCGAAGAGTTCGCGGGCGTGCTCGGCGGCGAGGGACTCGACGGTGTCGACGTTGCGGCAGCCGGCGTAGAAGCGGCGGCCGACGGTGCCCTCGGCGTACTTGTCGCTGAACCAGTTGCCCATCGCGAGGAGGGTCGCCGGAGAGGCGTAGTTCTCGGACGCGATCAGCTTGAGCATCGCGCGCTGGTCGGTGACCTCCTGGCCGATGGCGTCGGCGACCCGCGGCTCCACGGCGCGGATCACGTCGAGGGCGGCGCGGAAGGCGGTGGACTCGGTGGACAGGGGCTGCTGCTCTGGCATGGGGACCTCCGGACGGCGTGCGTTTCAGCGTTCACGTTCGGCCCAGGCGCACGGCTCTGATTCCCGCAGGGCCGCTCCCTGATGGTCGGTCCCATCCCAGCGCGCCAGTCACGGCCCGTGGCTCAGCGTACCGGCCGGGTTCCGCGGGAGAGATCCGGCGTCCACCATGCGGGCGACGAAATGAGCGGTCCGGTGGTGTCAGAGGATCACGTGGGGCAGGAAGCGGGCGTACTCGTCCGTGATGGGGCCCGACGACTCGCGGATGCCGAGGCCGGCGGGTTCGTCGCCGATGACCCAGGCGCCGAGGACGACGTGGTTGCCGTCGAAGGCGGGCAGGGGGGCGAGCTGCTGGTAGCAGCAGGGGTCGGGGCGGACGGCGGGCGGGGTGCCCGGCGGGTGCAGGGTGATGCCCTCGCCCTCGCGGCCCAGGAGGGGTTTGGCGACGTAGCCGGTGGTGGTGGCGAGGTCGCGGGGGCCGTCGAGGTGGGCCGGGAGCAGGTTGGGGTGGCCGGGGTACAGCTCCCAGAGGACGGCCAGGAGGGCCTTGTTGCTCAGGAGCATCTTCCAGGCGGGCTCTATCCACAGGGTGCTGCCGGTGCCGCCGCCGTTGTCCAGGGTGTCCAGGACGTGGCCGCCGAAGGCGTCGGCGGTGAGCCATTCCCAGGGGTAGAGCTTGAAGAGGGCGCGGATGAACCGGAGCCGGTTGTCCACGAACCGGCCGGAGAGGGTGTCCCAGCCGATCTCCTCCATGGCGAGCCAGTCGGTGTCCAGGCCCGCCTGTTCCGCGGTCTCCTTCAGGTAGGCGACCGTCATCAGGTCCTCGCCCAGCTCGTCGGCGGCGGAGTGCGCGAAGTGCAGGGGGCTGCCGGGCGGCAGCAGCGCGGCCTGCCTGCGCCAGGAGTCCACCAGGCGTTCGTGCAGCGAGTTCCACTGGTCCGCGCCGGGGAAGCGGTCCTCCATCCAGAACCACTGGGGGGAGGCGGCCTCCACCAGGGACGTGGGGGTGTCGGCGTTGTACTCCAGCAGCTTGGCGGGGCCGGTGCCGTCGTAGCGCAGGTCGAACCGGCCGTAGAAGGAGGGGAGTTCGGCGCGGCGGTGCCAGGACTCGGTGACCGCGGTGGCCACCCGCGGGTCGGTGATGCCGAGGTCGGCGAGTCGGTCCTCGGCCACCATGCGGTCGGCCGCCGCCAGGCACATGGCGTGCAGTTCGGCGACCGTCTCCTCCAGCGCCTCGACCTCGGGGAGCGAGAAGACGTAGTACGCGCTCTCGTCCCAGTAGGGGCGCAGGCTCCCGTCGGGGTGGCGGGTGAGCGGGTAGATCAGCCCCTGCTCCTCGACGGTCCGCTGCCAGTCGGGGCGCGGGGTGGTGGTACGGCGTTCCATCCGACGGCCCCGGTCAGCCGCCGGAGCTGTGCGAACCGCCGCCGAAGCCGCCGCGGTGCACCCCGCCGGTGCCGTAGTGCGTCGAGGAGTGGCTCGTGGAGTGGCCCGAGCCGTGCGACGGCTTGGTGAAGGAGCCGCCGTCCACCCAGGAGCCCTTCTTCTTCCCGCCGTAGTACCAGGCGCCGTCGACCCGCGTCTTGCCCGAGCCGCAGTTCTTGCCGGAGACGACCTTGTAGCCCTTGGCGTAGTCGTAGCTGGCCTGGTCCACGCAGCGCTTGTCCGGCTCGGACGAGCAGGCGGTGAGCGCGGCGGCCAGCAGGCCGACACCGCCCAGGACCACCGTGCCGGAGCGCAACCTTCGCCTGTTCTCGGCCGTTTCGGCCATGTTCGTGTCTCCCCCGTGTGCGATGAGCGGTGCGGCAAGCCTAGATGTTCTGTCCGGGGAGGTTGTGGACGGGTGAGCCAGGTCTCGGCTGAGGGATCTTGAACGGGTGAGGGCCCTTCCGGTTCGGTGTGGATTGCGACGTCTACACCGACCAGAAAGGCCCTCGTGGTCCACCGTAATGCACCCCTGACCGAGACCGG
>NZ_JBEZND010000014.1:0-165784 GCF_040706415.1 Streptomyces sp. NPDC048106
TATCTGGCGTTGACTTTTGGCACGCTGTTGAGTTCTCAAGGAACGGTCGCTTCCTTTGTACTCACCCTCGCGGGCTTTCCTCCGGGCGCTTCCCTCTCGTGTTTCAAACTCTATCAGGCTTTTTCCGTCTCTCTGACCACCGTTCTGCGAGCATGCAGAAGGAGATCCAGATTCAGGACCCGATGAGTTTGTTTTCGAGCAGGGGTACGACTGTACACGCGGCCTCGAACGCCGTGCAAATCCGTTGGGTTGGTGGTCTAGACCACTAGCTGCTAGCTTTCATCCGGAACCGCCACTTCACATGACATACCCTGCTGCTCAGGCCCGCGAGCAGCTCCACTTCTGGGAGGCTCCCATGACCACCGTGACGTCCCCTCTGGCCGGACGTGCCATCGGACTGGCCGCCGTGCCGGACCCCGTCTTCTCCGGGGCGATGGTCGGCCCCGGCACCGCGATCGACCCGGTGCGTGAGCCCTCCGAGGCCGTGTCCCCGGTGGACGGCGTGATCGTTTCCCTGCACCCGCACGCCTTCGTCGTGGTCGACGCCAGCGGGCACGGCGTGCTCACCCACCTCGGCATCGACACCGTGCAGCTCAACGGCGAGGGTTTTGAGGTGCTCGTCAACAAGGGCGACACCGTGACCCGCGGTCAGGCCGTCGTGCGCTGGGACCCCGCGGCCGTCGAGGCGGCGGGCAAGTCTCCGGTGTGCCCCGTGGTCGCACTGGAGGCGACGGCCGACGCCCTGTCCGACGTCCTCGAGAACGGTGAGGTGACGGCCGGCGCCGTCCTCTTCTCCTGGAACTGACAGCAGTGCCGTCATAGGGACGGCGTACAGGACGACCACCGCGGCGGCGGGGCCCGCCGCACTATCCGGAGACGGGTGAGATGGAGACAACGCTGCGAGGCGTCGGTGTGAGCCATGGCGTGGCGATCGGCGAGGTCCGGCACATGGGCACGGCGGTGCTGGAGCCGCCGGCCAAGCAGATCCCCGCGCAGGAGGCGGGGCGCGAGCAGGGCCGCGCCCGCCAGGCGGTCGACGCCGTGGCCGCGGATCTGATGGCGCGCGGCAACCTGGCCGGCGGCGAGGCCCAGGCGGTGCTCGAGGCGCAGGCCATGATGGCTCAGGATCCCGAGCTGATGGCGGACGTGGACCGGCGGATCGCCGTCGGCAGCACGGCCGAGCGCGCGGTCTACGACGCGTTCGCGGCGTACCGGGAGCTGCTGGCGAACGCGGGCGAGTACCTGGCCGGCCGGGTGGCCGACCTCGATGACGTGCGGAACCGTATCGTCGCCCGGCTGCTCGGGGTGCCCATGCCGGGCGTCCCGGACAGCGACCACCCCTATGTTCTGGTGGCGCGGGACCTGGCGCCCGCCGACACCGCGCTGCTCGACCCCTCTCTGGTGCTCGGGTTCGTGACCGAGGAGGGCGGTCCCACCAGTCACAGCGCGATCCTGGCGCGGGCTCTCGGGGTGCCGGCCGTGGTGGCGCTGCCCGGTGCGGTCGAGCTGGCCGAGGGCACGGTGGTCGCGGTGGACGGCAGCACCGGTGAGGTGTTCGTGCACCCGAGCGAGGAGAAGAAGACACGGCTGACCGCGGAGGCCGCCGAGCGCCGGGCCGCGCTGGCCGCCTCGACCGGTCCCGGCGCCACGGCGGACGGTCACAAGGTGCCGCTGCTGGCCAACGTGGGCGGTCCCGCGGACGTGCCGGCGGCGGTGGCGGCCGGGGCCGAGGGCGTCGGTCTGTTCCGTACCGAGTTCCTGTTCCTGGACGACAGCGAGAACGCTCCTTCCGAGGAGAAGCAGCTCGCGGCCTATCGGCAGGTGCTGGAGGCGTTCCCCGAGGGCCGGGTGGTCGTGCGGGTGCTGGACGCGGGCGCGGACAAGCCGCTGGCCTTCCTGACTCCGGCGGACGAGCCGAACCCGGCGCTGGGCGTGCGCGGGTTGCGGACGCTGCTGGACCACCCCGATGTCCTGCGCACCCAGCTGACCGCGCTGGCGAAGGCCGCCGAGGGGCTGCCAGTCCACCTTGAGGTGATGGCGCCCATGGTGGCGGACCGCGCGGACGCGCGGGCGTTCGCGGACGCCTGCCGTGCGGCGGGCCTGCGCGCCAAGTTCGGGGCCATGGTGGAGATCCCGTCGGCGGCGCTGCGCGCGCGGTCGATCCTGCGGGAGGTCGAGTTCCTGTCGCTGGGGACCAACGACCTCGCGCAGTACACGTTCGCGGCGGACCGGCAGGTGGGTGCGGTGTCGCGGTTGCAGGATCCGTGGCAGCCGGCGCTGCTGGACCTGGTCGCGCTGTCCGCGGAGGCGGCCCGTGCCGAGGGCAAGAGCTGCGGGGTGTGCGGCGAGGCGGCGTCCGATCCGCTGCTGGCCTGTGTGCTGACCGGTCTGGGTGTCACCTCCCTGTCCATGGGCGCGGCGTCGCTTCCCTATGTCCGGGCGACGCTCGCGAAGTTCACGCTGGCGCAGTGCGAGAGGGCCGCGGCGGCGGCGCGGGCGGCGGACAGCGCCGAGGAGGCGCGGAGCGCGGCTCAGGCCGTGCTGTCCGGCGAGTAGCGGCCGTGCCGCGCAGGGGCGTCCCGCCTTCGGGTGGGGCGCCCCTGCCGTGTCCTGGTGTCTGTGGTCAGTGGCGATGGTCGTGCGGCGCGCTGCCCTCCCCCAGGTCCGGTGGTGCGCAGTAGTCGACGCCCGGTTCCGGGGCGATGAGGTCGCCGGACTCGGCGTCGGTGCAGTAGGCGTCGAACACCTCGGCCGCGGTGAGCGGTTCGAGGGTGCCGGCGCGCAGCCGCCAGCCGTGGACCCGGTCCGCGGTGCCCGGGGCGCTGGTGCGCAGGACGAGTCCGCCGGGGCTTCGGGTGGCGAGGCCCAGGGCGAGGACGCTGGTGAACTCCAGGGCCTCGGAGTCGTCCAGTCGGGTGGCGCCGTGGGTGTCCTCCTCGCCGTGCAGGACGGCGACCAGGGTTTCCGGTGGTCCGGAGACGGTGCACACCAGGTGCCGGTCGCCGGGTGGCGCGGTGTCGAAGATGCGGACCACGAGGTCGGAGGCGCGGGTGAAGGCGGCCCGGCCGATGTCCTCGCCGCAGGTGGGGCACGGGCCGAGGCGGGTCAGGAGCGTGGTGGCGTACTCCCAGGTGGCCCGGCGTACGGCCTCGTCCACGAGGGCCGGCACCAGGGCGGCGAGCGGGCCGCCGTCGTAGGGGACCGTGGGGCCGGTGGCGGCGAGGGCCGCGGTGAACCGGGTCCGGGTCGCGGGGAGGTCGGGGTCGAGTCCGGTCTCGGCGCAGTACGCGGCGTAGTCCTCGGGGTCGAACAGGGCGAGGGTGGTGTGACCGCCGTACGCGGCGCGGTCCTTGAGGACGGCCTCGACCTGCTGGAGGTAGGTCGCGTGGTCGTCGAAGGTGAAGCTGCGGTAGCGCCGCATGGCGCGGAAGTCGTGTTCGTCGGCGAGGAGGCCGATGGTGCCGGCGATCTCGCGGCGCAGGACGCTGCGCATGGTCCGGTGGTCGGTGTGCGCCATGTTTCCCCCATGTGTGCGCGGTCGATCAATGCTCACTCACCGTAACCGGGAGCACTGACAACGGCCGGGCCGAGCGCTTTGACCTGTGGCTTTCCTGCACATGGGGTGGCCCCGGACGCCGCCGTCGTGCTCGGTGGGCCCGGGGCCGTTCGCGAGGGGGGTCAGCCGCGCTTGCGGGCCAGCTCCTCGTAGAAGGCGAGCAGGGTGAGGTCGTCGATGGAGCCGGGGTTGACCGCCTTCTCCAGCGGGGTGCCCTGGAGGAGGCGCTTGACCGGGACCTCGATGCGCTTGCCGGTGAGGGTGTGCGGGACTCCGGGCACCTCGATGATCTCGTCGGGGATGTGGCGGGGCGAGAGCTGTTCGCGGATGGCCCGCTTGACCTTGTCGAGGAGCGCGTCGTCCAGGGCGGCGCCCGGCGCGAGGTGCACGAAGAGCGGCATCCAGTAGCCGCCGTCGGGCTGTTCGATGCCGATGACCAGGGATTCCCTGATCTCGGGCAGCCGCTCGACCACCTCGTAGATGTCGGCGGAGCCCATGCGGACGCCCTGCCGGTTGAGGGTCGAGTCGGAGCGGCCGTGGATGATCACGGTGCCGCGCCCGGTGAGGGTGATCCAGTCGCCGTGGCGCCAGACGCCGGGGTAGGTGTCGAAGTAGCTGTCGTGGTAGCGGCTGCCGTCGGGGTCGTTCCAGAAGCGGATCGGCATGGACGGCATGGGCTTGGTGACGACGAGCTCGCCGACCTCGTCCACGAGGGGGCCGCCGCCCGGGTCCCAGGCCTGGAGGTCTGTGCCGAGGGCGGCGGCCTGGAGTTCGCCGGTGTACACGGGCAGGGTCGGTACGGCGCCCGCGAAGCAGGAGCAGACATCGGTGCCGCCGCTGACGGAGGCGATCCAGAGGTCTTCGCGTACCTCGTCGTGCAGCCAGCGGAAGCCGTCGGGGGGCAGCGGGGAGCCGGTGGTGGCGACGCACTTGAGGCGGGAGACGTCGTAGTCGCGGGCCGGGTGGACGCCGGCTTTGCGGCAGGCCATGACGTAGGCGGCGGAGGTGCCGTAGAGGGTGGCGCCGGTGCGTTCGGCGACCTTCCACTGGGCGCCCGTGTCGGGGTACCCGGGGCTGCCGTCGTACAGAACGATCGTCGTACCCGTGAGCAGGCCGGAGACGAGGAAGTTCCACATCATCCAGCCGGTCGAGGTGTACCAGAAGAAGCGGTCCTCGGGGCCGAGGTCGCAGTGCAGGCCCAGCTGCTTGAGGTGCTCGACCAGGATGCCGCCCTGGGACTGGACGATGGCCTTGGGCAGGCCGGTCGTGCCGGAGGAGTAGAGCACCCACAGCGGGTGGTCGAAGGGGACCTGCTCGAAGACGGGTTCGGCGTCGCCGGAGGTCAGGGCGGACCATTCGAGGGCGCCCTCGGGTGCCTCGGTGCCGAGCAGCGGGATGTGGACGACGGCCCGCAGGGTGGGCAGTTCGCGGCGCAGTTCGGCGACGATGTCGCGGCGGTCGTGTTCCTTGCCGCCGTAGCGGTAGCCGTCGACGGTGAACAGGACGACGGGCTCGACCTGCTGGAAGCGGTCGAGGACGCTGCGGGCGCCGAAGTCGGGGGCGCAGGAGGTCCAGACGGCGCCGACGGCGGCGGTGGCGAGGAGGGCGACGACGGCCTGCGGGATGTTGGGCAGGTAACCGCTGACGCGGTCGCCGGGGCGTACGCCGAGGGCGCGCAGTTCGGCGGCGAGCGAGCCGACCTGCCCGCGCAGTTCGGCCCACGTCACGGGCCGCGGCTCGTGGGTCTCGTCCACGTACAGCAGCGCGGGCTGGTCGGCGCGCTCGGCGGCGGCGCGCAGGGCGTGTTCGGCGTAGTTGAGGGTGGCGCCGGGGAACCACTGGGCGCCGGGCATGGCGCGGTCGCCGAGCACCTGGGTGTACGGGGTGGAGAAGCGGACGTCGAACCACTCGGTGACGGCCTTCCAGAAGGCGTCCAGGTGGTCGACGGACCAGCGGTGCAGCGCGGCGTAGCCACCGTCGGCCGGGGCCCCGTGGTGAGCGGCGGCCCATGCCTGGAACGCGGTGATGCGTGCCTGGGCGATCCGCTCGGGATCGGGCTGCCAGAGCGGCTGGGGGTTCGCGGTCGACATGGGCGGCTCCCGGACTGTACGCGTCGTGTGCGTCGGTCCGCGCACGGCTGGATGTGCGCGTGACGCGGCTGACAGGGACGATGCCATGTGATCGACTTCCGCACCAGGGTGAGCTTCCTATCATCCGCCCGGCGAAACGGCGGGTCCGGCTGAGGTGAACGGAAATTGAACGGCGCGCGCGGGTGCGGCGCTCGGTGGCAGGGTGAGCAGCATGGACGGTCGTGACCTGGTGCGTTCGGTGCGTGTGATCGGTTCGGGACGGGCGGCTCAGGGGGTGCGGGCGGCGTGGCGCAGACGGCGCATCGACGCCGCCGGGCTGCCCCGGCGGGGGGCGGAGCGGGCGCGGGTTCCCGGGCGGGTGGAGAGTGTGGCGCCGGGTCCCGGTGGCGGGGTGATCCGGTTCAGCCGGTCCGAGCTGCGGGTCACGGTCGCGGTGAACGGCGCGGTGTTCTGGGGCTGGGACGGGGCGGCGCCGGAGCCGTCGTACGCGCTGGCGGGGAGCTGCCCCGAGCCGGATCCGCGGGCGGTGCTCGAACCGGACAAGGACGGCGGCTGGCGGGTGGTGGCCGAGCGGGTGACGGTGGTCGTCTCGCGGCACGGTGCGGTGGAGGTGTGCACCCCGGGCGGCCTGGTGCTGCGCCGGGAGCTGCCGCCGCGCTGGTGGGAACCGGTCGGCGGGGGCCCGGCGCGGTGGATGCAGCGCTCGGAGGTGGCGGCGGACGCCCGGTTCTTCGGGCTCGGCGGGCGCGCGTCCGGGCCGCGGCTGCGGGACGGGTCGTACCGGCTGTGGAACACCGATCCCGGCGGTTCGTTCGGACCGGGTGACGATCCGCTGTATCTGACGATGCCGGTGCAGCTGGTGGTGGCGGACGCGGGGACGCATCTGGTGTTCCACGACACCACGTGGGACGGCACGGTGGTGCTGCGCGAGGGCGAGGAGGGCGCCGGGTCCGGGCACGACCGGGCGGGGCGCTGCGAACTGCGGATGGACGGCGGGCCGTTGCGCTGCTGGGTGATGGTGGGCCCGCCGGCGCGCGTGCTGCACACCTGGGCCTCGCTGACCGGGGCGCCCGCGCTGCCGCCCGCCTGGGCGCTCGGTCACCATCACGCGCGCTGGGGGTTCGGCAGCGAGCAGGAGGTGCGCCGGATCGTCTCGGGCTACCAGGAGCGCGGGCTGCCCCTGGACGCGGTCCATCTGGACATCGACCACTACGACGAGCACCAGGTCTTCACCGTCGACCGGGAGCGGTTCCCGAAGCTGCCGGTGCTCGCGGAGGAGCTGCGCCGGGACGGGATCCGGCTGGTCTCGATCGTCGACCCGGCGGTGAAGGCGGCGCCGGGCAACGCCGTGTACGACGGTGGCACGGCCGTGGACGCGTTCGTGCGGGACGCCTCGGGGCGGCCGGTGCGGGGGGTGGTGTGGGCCGGCGAGTCGGTCTACCCGGACTTCACGCACCCGCGGGTGCGCGAGTGGTGGGGCGGGCTGTACGAGGAGCGTCTGGAGCAGGGCTTCGCCGGGTTCTGGCACGACATGAACGAGCCGGTGTCCTTCCACGCCTTCGGCGAGCCGACGCTGCCGCGCTCGGCCCGGCACGCCCTGGAGGGGCGCGGCGGGGACCATCGCGAGGCGCACAACGTGTACGGGCTGTGCATGGCGCGCGCGGGCTACGAGGGGCTGCGCGAACTGGCGCCCCGGGAGCGGCCGTTCCTGTTCACGCGGTCGGGCTGGGCGGGGATGCAGCGCTACGGCGGCACGTGGTCGGGCGATGTGGCGACGGGCTGGCCGGGGTTGCGGGCGTCCTTGTCGCTGGTGCTGGGGCTCGGCCTGTGCGGGGTGCCGTACTCGGGCCCGGACGTGGGCGGTTTCGACGGCAGCCCGTCGCCCGAGCTGTATCTGCGGTGGTTCCAGCTCGGCGCGTATCTGCCGCTGTTCCGCACCCACGCGAGCCTGCGGGCCGGGCGCCGTGAGCCGTGGGAGTTCGGGCCCGAGGTGCTGGAGCACGCGCGGGCGGCGCTGCTGGAGCGCCGACGGCTGCTGCCCTACTTCGTGACGCTCTCCCATCTGGCCCGGCGCACCGGCGCGCCCTATGTGCGGCCGGTGTGGTGGGGCGCGCCGGAGGACCGGGCCCTGCGCGACTGTGAGGACACGTTTCTGCTGGGTGACGGCCTGCTGGTGGCGCCCGTGCTGGAGCCGGGCGCGGACCGGCGCGTGGTGCGGCTGCCGCGGGGGCGGTGGTACGACACGGCGACGGAGCGGGCGTACGAGGGCCCCGGGCAGGTCGTGGTGGACGCGCCGCTGTCCCGGATACCGGTGTTCGCGCGGGCGGGCGCGGTGCTGCCCGTGCGCGGCGACGACGGGCTCGAACTGGAGGTGTGGGCCCCGGCGCCCGGCCGGACCGGGGGCGGTCTGGTGGTGCCGGACGCGGGCGACGGCTGGGACGTGCCGGAGGTCGAGCGGTACGTGGCCCGCAGGCAGGGCGGGACCGTGGTGGTCACGCGGGAGGGGGAGGGCGGCGCGAGCGGGCCGGCGTGGCCGGTGCGGGTACGGGGGCTCGGGTGAGCCGGGCGCCCGGGGCGGCCCGGCTCGGTCCGGTGCCTCAGTAGCGGCCCTCGAACCACGCCCGCACGGCGGCGCTGTGCAGGGGGAAGGCGAGGTCCTCGGGGCGGCGCAGCAGGTGCCAGCCCGCCGTCTCCGCTGTGGGGCCGGAGGGGGGAAGGACGTCGGCCGGGCGTTCGGGCAGGAGGCCGAAGAGGAGGAGGTGGCCGTCGGGGGAGCTCATGGCGTCGACGAGGCGGACGTCGCGGGCGGCGGCGTCGATGCCGGTCTCCTCCTTGAGCTCGCGGACGACGGCCTGCTTCCAGTCCTCGCGGTCGTCCACGTAGCCGCCGGGCAGGGCCGTGCCGCCGCGGGCGGGGGCGATGGTTCGGGTGATGACGACCAGGGCGGTGCCCTGGGTGTCGTACACGGGCTGGAGCGCGATCGCCACGGGCAGCGGGTTGCGGTAGGCCGCGGTGCCGCAGGACGGGCAGGTGCGCGGCCAGCCGGTGACGCCCTCTCCATAGGGCACCCCGCAGGCGGAACAGTGCGATCCCGGCGCGGAGTTGGCAGTTGATTGTTGGTTTTCGGACACGCGCGGACTGTATCCGATCAAAGGAAGAGCGTCTTCGGCGCGTGGCGTTGCGCGGGCTTGCCCCCTTCCGGCGGGGCGAGCCGAGGGTCCCGGCCGGTCTCCTCGCTCAGCTGGTGACCGGCTGGCGGGGCTCGGCCGAGTACCGCATGGCGTGCTGGATGAGGTCGATGAGCACGTCCCTGGCCGACTCCCGGTCGCGGGCGTCGCACAGCAGCACGGGTACCCCGGCGTCCAGGTCGAGCGCCTGGCGGACCGAGTCGGCGGGGTAACGGGCGGCGCCGTCGAAGCAGTTGACGGCGACCAGGAAGGGGATGGAGCGCCGCTCGAAGTAGTCGACGGCGGCGAAGCAGTCCTCCAGGCGGCGGGTGTCGGCGAGCACGACGGCGCCGAGCGCGCCCTCGGACAGCTCGTCCCACATGAACCAGAACCGCTCCTGGCCGGGCGTGCCGAAGAGGTACAGCACCAGGTCGTCGCGCAGGGTGATGCGGCCGAAGTCCATGGCCACGGTGGTGGTGTTCTTGGCCTCCACCCCGCTGATGTCGTCGACCGGCCGCCCGGCCTCGGTGAGTTGCTCCTCGGTGCGCAGCGGCCGGATCTCGCTGATCGCGCCGACCAGGGTGGTCTTGCCGACGCCGAAGCCGCCCGCCACCAGGATCTTGAGCGTGACGGGCTCGACCGGGAAATTGCCGTGCTCAGAACGCCCGAGGACCATCGTTCACTTCTCCTGCTTGCTGGGGTTCGGGCGACGGCCGGCCGTAGCCGCCGCCACCGGGGGTTTCGATGACGAGGACGTCGCCGGGGCCGACGTCGGTGGAACCGCTGCCGCCGAGGTCGGTGACCGTACCGTCGGTGCGCTCCACGCGGTTGGCCCCGAGCGCTCCGGGTTCGCCGCCCGCCATGCCGTACGGGGGCACGCGGCGGTGCTGGGAGAGGGCCGAGACGGTCATCGGTTCCAGGAACCGGATGCGGCGCACCGCGCCGTCGCCGCCGCGCCAGGTGCCGGCGCCGCCGCTGGCGCCCCGGACGGCGAACTCCTCCAGGCGGACGGGCAGTCGCCACTCCAGGATCTCGGGGTCGGTCAGCCGGGAGTTGGTCATATGGGTCTGGACGACGTCGGCGCCGGGGAAGCCGTCGCCCGCGCCGGAGCCGGAGGCGACGGTCTCGTAGTACTGGTGGCGTTCGTTGCCGAAGGTGACGTTGTTCATCGTGCCGGAGCCCTCGGCCTGGACGCCGAGCGCGGCGTAGAGGGCGCCGGTGATGGCCTGGGAGGTCTCCACGTTGCCCGCGACGACGGCGGCCGGCGGTTCGGGCGCGAGCAGGGAGCCGGGCGGCACGACGATGTCCAGGGGGCGCAGGCAGCCGTCGTTGAGCGGGATGTCGTCGGCGACCAGGGTGCGGAAGACGTACAGGACGGCCGCGTTGACGACGGCGAAGGGGGCGTTGAAGTTGGTGGGGAGCTGCCCGGAGGTGCCGGTGAAGTCGATGGTGGCGCGGCGCTCGGCCCGGTCGACGCGGACCTCGACGCGGATGACGGCGCCGGAGTCGGTCTCGTAGGCGTAGGCGCCGTCGTCCAGGGCGTCGATGACGCGGCGCACGGCTTCCTCGGCGTTGTCCTGGACGTGCCGCATGTAGGCCTGTACGACGTCGAGGCCGAACTCGCCGATCATGCGGCGGACTTCGTCGACGCCCTTCTGGTTGGCGGCGATCTGGGCGCGCAGGTCGGCGAGGTTGGTGCGGGGGTTGCGGGAGGGGTGGGGCGCCTCGGTGAGCAGGCGCCGGGTCTCCTCCTCGCGGAAGCGGCCGCCCTCGGCGAGCAGCCAGTTGTCGAAGAGGACGCCCTCTTCCTCGATGGTGCGGCTGTGGGCGGGCATGGAGCCGGGGGCGATGCCGCCGATCTCGGCGTGGTGGCCGCGTGAGGCGACGTGGAAGAGGAGCCGGGGCCGGCTCTCCGGGTCCGCCGGGGCGTCGGTGTCGAACACCGGGGTGATCACGGTGACGTCGGGCAGATGGGTGCCGCCGTGGTACGGGTCGTTGACGGCGTAGGTGTCGCCCGGCCGCATCGAGGTGCCCCGGCGGCGGATGACCTCCTTGACGCTGGTTCCCATGGAGCCCAGGTGGACGGGGATGTGGGGGGCGTTGGCCACCAGGTTGCCGTCCGGGTCGAACAGGGCGCAGGAGAAGTCCAGCCGCTCCTTGATGTTGACGGACTGGGCGGTGGACTCCAGCCGGGCGCCCATCTGTTCGGCGATCGACATGAAGAGGTTGTTGAAGACCTCCAGGAGGACCGGATCGGTTTCCGTGCCCGGACGGGAACTCCCTGTGATCGCCGCCCGTTCCATGAGCAGATGTCCGTCGTCGGTGGCGGTGGCCCGCCAGCCGTCGTCCACGACGGTCGTCGCGCCGGCCTCGGTGATGACCGCGGGGCCGGTGACGTTCTCGCCGGGGGGAAGGGCCTCGCGGCGGTGCAGGGGGACGTCGCGCCAGGAGCCGCCGGTGTGCAGGCGGACGCTCCCGGGAGCGGCGGGCCGTCCTTCGTACGGGGCGAGGGCGGACAGATCGGGGGGTGCGGTGATGCCGGTGGCCTCGGCGGAGAGGGCTTCCACGACGATCGGGCGGTCGAGGGTGAAGGAGTAGGTGGCGCGATGGCGCTCTTCGAACGCGCGCCGCATGGTCCCGGGTTCGGCCAGCTCGACGGTGAGGGTGGTGTCGGTGCCGTCGTAGCGGAGCTGGGCGCGGTGGGTGACCCGGATGCGGTCCTCGGGGACGTCCTCGGCCACGAGTTCGGCGCGGGCGGCGGCCTCCAGGTCGGCGGCCGCCTTACGGATGCCGGGCATGGCGGCCTGTTCCAGGGGGGCCTCGACGGACTGTTCGCGCATGGCGGTGGTGTCGGCGAGGCCGATGCCGAGCGCGGACAGGACGCCGGCCATGGGGGGCACGAGCACGGTGCGGATGCCGAGCGACTCGGCGACCCGGCACGCGTGCTGGCCGCCCGCGCCGCCGAAGGTGGTCAGCGCGTAGCGGGTGACGTCGTGGCCCTTCTGGACGGAGATCCGCTTGATCGCGTTGGCGATGTTCGCGACGGCGATGCGCAGGTAGCCCTCGGCCACCTGCTCGGGGGTGCGGTCGTCGCCGGTGGCCCGGTGGATCTCGCGGGCGAGGGCGGCGAACCGGTCGCGGACCAGCGCGGCGTCCAGGGGCTGGTCGCCGCCGGGTCCGAACACAGCCGGGAAATGGGCGGGTTGGATCCGCCCGAGCATCACGTTGGCGTCGGTGACGGTGAGCGGGCCGCCGGCCCGGTAGCAGGCGGGGCCGGGGTCGGCGCCCGCCGAGTCGGGGCCGACGCGGTAGCGGGAGCCGTCGAAGTGGAGCACCGAGCCGCCGCCCGCGGCCACGGTGTGGATGTCGAGCATCGGGGCGCGCAGCCGCACGCCCGCGACCTGGGTGTCGAAGACCCGCTCGTACTCGCCGGCGAAGTGCGAGACGTCGGTGGAGGTACCGCCCATGTCGAAGCCGATGACCCGGTCGAAGCCCGCCCGCTGGGACATGCGGGCCATGCCGACGATGCCGCCGGCCGGCCCGGACAGGACGGCGTCCTTGCCTCGGAACTGTCCCGCCTCGGTGAGCCCGCCGTTGGACTGCATGAACATCAGCCGCACGCCGCGCAGTTCGTCGGCCACATGGCGGACGTAGCGGTGCAGCACCGGCGAGAGGTAGGCGTCGGCCACGGCGGTGTCGCCGCGCGGCACCAGCTTCATCAGCGGGCTGACCTCGCTGGACAGGGAGATCTGCGGGAAGCCGGTGCGGGCGGCGAGTTCGCCGATGGCGCGTTCGTGGGCGGGGTGGAGGTGGCTGTGCAGACAGACGACGGCGACGGCGCGGATCCCGTCGTCGTACGCCTCCTGGAGCCGCGGCGCCAGCGCGTCCAGGTCGGGGGCGCGCAGCACCGTGCCGTCGGCCGCGATGCGTTCGTCGGCCTCGATCACCCGCTCGTAGAGCAGTTCGGGCAGGTCGATGCGGCGGGCGAAGATGCGCGGGCGGTTCTGGTAGGCGATGCGCAGGGCGTCGCGGAAGCCGCGGGTGATGACCAGGAGGGTGGGTTCGCCGGTGCGTTCCAGGAGCGCGTTGGTGGCCACCGTGGTGCCCATGCGGACGGCCTCGACGGGTGCCGCGGAGTCGCCGAGGAGCGCGCGGATGCCGGCGACGGCCGCGTCGGGGGCGTCCGCCTCGGGGGCGTCCGCCTCGGGCGCGGGGCCGCCGTCGTCCGTGCCGGGCCCGGGGTGCGGGCGGGCCGGTTTACCGGAGAGCACCTTGTGCGTGAGCAGACGGCCGTCCGGGCGACGCGCGACGATGTCGGTGAAGGTGCCGCCTCGGTCGACCCAGAACTGCCAGCCTGTCACGTCAGTACTCCGCTTCCGCGCCGGTCACAGCGCCCGCAGGCCGTTGATCACGTCGCGCAGAATACTCTCGTCCGGCAGTTCGGCCGGGGGCACCGGCCGGGTGACATGGACGAGTTCCGCGTGCACGAGATCGCCGATGAGGACCCGGACGACGCCGATGGGCAGGTCGAGCTCCGCGGCCAGCTCGGCGACCGACTGCGGGGTGTCGCGGCACAGGTCCACGATGTCCACGTGTTCGGGCGAGAGCGTCGGATCCGTCTCCGGGTCCCCGGCGGCGGGCTCGGTGACGACCACCGCGATCAGATCGAGGCGGTGCTGGGCCGTACTGGTGGTACGGCCGCGCGTCATGGCGTAGGGGCGGACGACCGGTCCCGCGTCGTCGTCGAACCAGTGGCTGCTCACCTGACCGTCTTGGCTCATGTCATCCCACTACCCGCCCGTGGGCAGGCCCGTGCGCGGGGCGGTGCCCAGGTGCACACCGACCCTCTTGACCAGGAGCGTCATCTCGTAGGCGACCTGGCCCACGTCGGAGTCGGCGTCGGACAGGACGGCGAGACAGCTGCCGTCGCCGGCGGCGGTGACGAACAGGAAGGCGTCGTCCAGTTCGATGACCGTCTGGCGGACGCCGCCCGCGTCGAAGTGACGGCCCACGCCCTTGGCCAGGCTGTGGAAACCGGACGCCACGGCGGCCAGGTGCTCGCCGTCCTCCCTGGTCAGGTCCTTGGACACCCCGGTGGGCAGGCCGTCGCCGGAGAGGATGACGGCCTTGCGGATGCTGGCGACACGGTCGACCAGGTCGTCCAGGAGCCAGTTCAGCTCCCCGTTGCCCGTCGCCGTGTGGTCGGTCGCCTTCGGTGCGGTCATCGACCGTCCCCCTTAGTGGTTCCTTGTGCTGTGCCGGTGCGGGCAGTCTCGCCCGTGGCATTCTCCTCACGGCCGCGCTGCCAGCCGCGCTGGAGCGAGGCCATCCGGCTGCGGACCTCGTCGGCGTCGCGGTCGGCGGGCGCGTCGGTGCGCCCGGAACGCCGTTCGGGGTCCTGCCTGAGCTGGGGGACGAGACTGGCCTGCCGCACGCGGCGGGGCAGGGTGCCGTCGCCGGGTCCGGTGGCGCCGTCGGCGTCGTCGCGGGGTGCGCCGGAGGGGGTGCCCGGGCCGCTCGGGGTGCCCGCCGCCGGGCGGGTGCGCCGGGGAAGCGAGGGGCCGCCGAAGGGCCGTCCGGCGCCGGTGGTCCCGCCGGGGCCGGCGGCCGGGGCGCTCTCGTCCGCCGCGCCGCGGTCGGCCGGTGCCGCGGGGTGCGGGGCGGCGGTCGCCCGGCGGGGCAGGGGCAGCGGCCCGCCGCGGTACGGCTCCCGGTCGGCCCGGTGCGCCTCGCGGGCGGAGCCGGACGCGTCGTGGTCGGAGCCGTACCGGTCGGAGCCGTACCGGTCCCGGTCGGTGGGGGCCGCTTCCGTGGTGGTCCGGTGGCCCTGCTCGGGGCGGTGGGGGCGCTGGTCGGTGACCGGCTTGCCGTGCGAGCTGACCAGCTTGGGCACGTGGCGGCGCGGCAGCGGGACGAGTCCGTGCTCGCCGCTCTCCTCCCCCGCCGGGCGGTCGCCGGCCGCCTCCTCGGCGAGGCCGTCGGCCCCCGTCAGGGCGCGGCGGTGGCGGAAGAGCCCGCCGCGTTCGCTGTCCTCGTCCGCCAGGGCGCCGGGGAAGTCGTCCAGGGCGTCGAGGCCGACGGGCGACTCCAGCTCCACGGGACCGTCCAGGACGGTGGTGGGCGGGCCGGAGCGCGGCAGTGCCGCCCGGGAGCCGTCGGCGGCGCGCCCGGAGTTCCTCGCCGCCCGCTCCCGGTCGAGGCGGAATCCGAGGCCGTTGGTGTCCGGGACCTCGTCGCTGAGCAGCGCGTCGGGGATGAAGACGATGGCGGTGGTGCCGCCGTAGGGCGAGGGCTGGAGGGAGACGCGGACGTTCTGGCGCTGGGCGAGGCGGCTGACCACGAACAGGCCGAGCCGGTCGGTGTCGGAGAGTTCGAACTCGGGGGTCTCGGCCAGGCGCAGGTTGCTGTCCAGGAGCGCCTCGGGCGTCATGCCGAGTCCCCGGTCGTGGATCTCCAGGGTGAAGCCGTTGGCCACGCGCTCGCCGATGACCTGGACGGCGGTGTGCGGGGGCGAGAACAGCGTGGCGTTCTCCAGGAGTTCGGCCACGAGATGGGTGAGGTCGGCGACGGCCGGGCCGGTCACGGCGACCCTCGGCAGGCGCCGTACCTCGACGCGCTCGTAGTCCTCGACCTCGGCGACGGCGGCGCGGACCACGTCCATCAGCTGCACGGGGCGGCGCCACTGCCGGGAGGGTGCCGCGCCGGAGAGGATCACCAGGCCCTCGGCGTGCCGGCGCATGCGGGTGGTGAGGTGGTCCAGCCGGAAGAGGTCGGCGAGTTCGTCGGTGTCCTCGGTGCGGCGTTCCATGGTGTCGAGGAGGGTGAGCTGCTTGTGCAGCAGCACCTGGCTGCGGCGGGCGAGGTTGACGAAGACCTCGGAGACGCCGGCGCGCAGTTCGGACTGCTTGACGGCGGCCTCGACTGCGGCGCGCTGCAGGGTGTTGAGGGCCTGGCCGACCTCGCCTATCTCGTTCTTGTCGTACTCCAGGCGCGGCACCTCGGTCTCCACGTCGACCTGTTCGCCGGCCGACAGGCGGCGCATCACGCCGGGCAGCCGGACGCCGGAGGCCTCGTGCGCCTCCAGGCGCAGCAGGCGCAGGTCGCGGATGAGGCCGCGGCCGATCCGGACGGACAGGACGAGGGAGAAGAGGAGGGCGAGCAGGCCGAGCAGGCCCGCCACGGCGGCCTGGGCGATGACCCGCATGGCGACGGGGTGCATACGGTCCTGGAAGCGGTCGCCCGCCTGGTCGTCCAGGGTGCCGAGGTCGTCCAGGGCGCTGCCCGCGGCCGCGTCCCAGCTCTTGGCGGTGACGCTGCCGGGGGCGCCGGAGCCGGTCTCGATGACGGACTGCTCGGCCGAACGCAGCGGGGCGGTACCGGCGTTGCTCCAGAACCGCTCGTAGCGCTCGCGTTCGGCCGCGGGGAGCAGCGGCAGGCTGATGTCGTAGAGCAGGGTGCGCTGGGCGACGAGGTCGGACAGCTCGCGGGTCTCCTCGCGGGTGAGCCGGCCCACCACGAGGGAGGAGCCGAGCAGGGCGTCCTCGCGGGAGAGCAGCTCACGGGCGCGGATGAGGTTGACCAGGGCGTGCGACTGCTTGTCCATCTCGACGTCGTCGATGCCGTCGAGCCCGGCGAGCAGCGAGAAGCAGGGGTCGATCAGGCGGTTGTAGAGGTCGAAGGCCTGGGCACGGCTGAGGGTGCCGCCCTCGGTGCTGTGGCGCAGCGAGTCCAGGCCGCCGAAGGCGTCAAGGACGGCGGTGAGGTGTTCGCCGCCCTGGGTGCCGAGGCCGCTGCGCAGGTCGCGCTGCCGCGCGTTCTTGCGAACCTTCGCGATCGCACGGTCCGTGGCGGCGCGGGTGCGCTGGAGTGCCAGCAGGGAGTCGGAGGCGCGCGGGTCGGCGAGGTAGACGAGGGTCTGGCGGCGCTCCTGTTCGAGGACGCGGACGGTGTCCTCGGTGGGGTAGCCGATGTTCTCCATGACGTCCGACACCCGGAAGAGCTGGGTCACGTCGCGGCCCGTGACCACCGTGGCGAAACCCCAGACGGCGGTCAGGGACAGCAGCGGCACGAGAAGCAGCGCCACGATCTTCCGGCGGATCGACTTCCCGCGAAAGCGCATGGCCTCCCCCAGCTCGACCCCCGCGGACCGGGGGTGCGCATGTGCGTCAACAAACGGCGCGAGCCTACTACCGCCATACAGGTAACTCGAAGGCATGTCCGGAAGGTGAACTTCCGTATCGGCGCCGTCTCGGGGCGAGTTGTCCGGGCATTGCGGGAGATTGCCACCGCGATCCGGCGGGTACCCCGGAGCCGGACACCATGGGCGGGGAACGGCGGTTGGCTGGAATTTTTCCCAAGGTGGGAATCTTCGTGGGGCCTTGTTCGTCCTTCTCCATGGGAGTTGGTGCGGATTGGGCCGCAAAGGCCCCGTCCCGCATCCCGGCGGCGTAAATCCGCGCAAGCCGGGCAGCTAATGGGGAGTCGGGTCTTCGGACATCGGGGCGAGGGGTCACCCGGCGGTGGGGAGTGAGTGACACGGTGAAGGGCACTGCGGAGCGGTACGGGACACGGCGGGACCGTCAGCCGTTGTGGGTCGAGGAGCCCGCGCGGCGGCATCCGCTGCCGGATCCGGTGCGGACGGCGGCGGTGCGCGCGCTGATCATCATCTCGGTCACGCTGATACAGGCGATGGTGGCGTTCCTCTGCGCCATGGCGGGGTCCTGGCCGGCGTTTCCCATGGTGATCAGCAGCGTGGCGAGCACCTTGGTGGCCACCTGGGCGGTGGTCGACGTCTGGGTGACCCGCCAGGTGTGGAACCAGCGGTACGGCGTGGTCTCCGAGCCCAGCAGCACGGCCCGCGCGCTGCGCCGCGAGCGGCGGGCCCGCCGGCGCCAGGAGCGGACCGCGCTGCGGGAGCAGGAGCGGATACGGCGACGGGGCGGCGCGGGGCAGCTGTCGCATCCCTGAACCGGCCCGCCGGGCCGCGCCCGCCCGTCTCGCCGGTCCCGTCTCATCCGATCCCGTCAGCCGGTCCTGTCTCATCCGGTCCCGTCTCTTCCGGCCCTGCCGGAACCGGCCACTTCGGTACGATGAAGTTTCGTATGGCGCAGCCACACGCGCTGTGCGCAACAGATCCCGGACCGGCCGACAGAGGGTGGGAGCCGAACCATGGCCCACGCGCGGAAGCAGGGAGCGGCCGGTGCGGTGCAGTCGGTGGACCGTGCCGTGAGCGTGCTGGAGATCCTCGCCCGTGACGGCGAGGCGGGCGTCACCGAGATCGCCGCGGAGCTGGACGTGCACAAGTCCACGGCGTTCCGGCTGCTCGGCGTCCTGGAGAACCGGGGCCTGGTGGCCCAGGTGGGGGATCGCGGCAAATACTGCCTGGGGGCCGGCGTCCTGCGCCTGGCCGGGGCGGCGGCGGTGCGGCTGGACATCTCCCAGGAGGGCGTCCCGGTCTGCCGCGAGGTCGCCGACGAACTGGGCGAGACCGTGAACATCGCGGTGCTGGACGAGGACGCAGCCGTCAACATCATGCAGGCCCGCGGCACTGCCTCGGTGGCCGCGCAGAACTGGCTGGGCCGGCGCACCCCGCTGCACGCCACCTCCAGCGGAAAGGTACTGCTCGCGCACCTGCCGCCCGCCCCGCGCGAGGACCTGCTCGCGCGACCGCTGCACCGGTTCACGGAACACACCGTCACCGGCGCCGCGCCGCTGCGGGCCGAGCTGGCCACCGTGCTGGAGCAGGGCTACGCCCTGACGGCCGAGGAGCTGGAACCGGGCCTCGCCGCGGTGGCCGCGCCGGTGCGGGCGCACGACGGCGAGGTGATCGCGGCGATCAGCGTCTCCGGACCTGTGTACCGGCTGAACCCGGACCGGCTGGCGGAGGTGGCCCGGCGGGTCGTCGCGGCGGGCACGGAGCTGTCCCGCCGCATGGGGTACGGCTTCTGACGGGCCGCCGGGCGACGGCCCGTCGCAGGACCTACGCGTTCACCGCCGGCTTCTTGAACATCCGCGTCGCCGTGATCTCGCTGTGCCCCGCCTCCCCCGGCTGGGGCTGCTGGGGCAGTCCGGGGCGGAGGTGTTCCTCGACGCTGATGTACTTCAGGCCGGCCCGGAGGTCCGCGTCGTTGCGCAGCCGGATGACCAGCGGGAACTCGGCGAGGGCCGTGGTGTCGAACAGGCCCGTCGTGTAGAGGAGCTGGACGCCGAGGGCGTCGGAGACGGCTCGCTGGAGTTCCAGCAGGTAGGTCGCGTTGGCGCGGCCGATCGGGTTGTCCAGGAACAGGGTGCCCGCGTGCCGGTGCTTGTCGCGGCCCCGGTCGTTCGAGCGCAGCGCGGCCATGGTGCAGTACAGGGCGATGGCCGCGGTGAGCAGCTGGCCGCCGGAGAAGACGTCGCCCATCTGCCCGACGGGGACGCGCTCGGCGCGCAGCACCGCGTCGGGCTTGAGGATCTCGACGGCCACGCCCTTGGGCTGCAGGGCCGCGGCGACCCCGCGCAGCAGCAGGGACATGCCGTCGCGGCGCAGGTCGGAGTTCTTCCTGACGGCGGCGCGGGTGGCGTCGTCGATGACCTCGCCGAGCCGTTCGGTGAGCGTGGCCTGGTCGGGTTCCTCGAAGCGGATGCGCAGGAACTCCTGGCCCGACCACTCGCCGAGCCCCTCCGGGAGCCGGGAGAGCCGCTGGGCGGAGCGCAGGGTGGCGAGGGCCGACTCCACGAGGCCGCGCAGCCGGTCCACGATCGAGTCGCGGTTGCGCTCAAGCTGGGCCAGCTCGTCGGTCAGGACGCGCAGCCGGGGCGCGAAGGCGTCCGCCCACTTCTGCGCGTGCTCGGGCAGCGCGGCGGCGGGCAGCTCGCGGATCTGCTGCCGGGCCGGGGTGCGCACCTGCTCGTAGCGCGTGGAGTTGGCGTGCCGGACCAGTACGTCGCTCGCCTCGCGCACGCCGGCCTCGGCGGCGGACAGGTCGGCGGCGCAGCCGCGCAGCGAGCGGCGGGCCTCGGCGGCGGACTGCCGGGCCTCCTCCAGGCTGCCGGGGTACGGCTCGGGCTCGTCCTGCTCCTCCTCGGTGGCCTGCTCGCGCAGCAGGTCGCGGAGCATCGCGGCGATCTCGTCGAAGCCGCCGGCCGCGTCCTCGGCGGCGCGGTGGGCGGCCAGCAGTTCACCGTGGGCGTCGCGGGCCTGGGCCAGCGCCTCGGTGCGGGTGGCGAGTTCGGTGGTCGCGGTGCGCAGCAGCGCCTGGGCGTGCCCGGCGTCGCGCGGCACCTGGTCCCCGGGCAAGGCGGTGTGCGCCTCGCCGTCCTCGGGGGCGTGCCGCTCGGCCTCGCCGCGCAGCCGGCCGAGCTGCTCGCTCGCGGTGGACATCCGGGTCTCCAGCAGCTGCACCAGTTCCTCGGCGCGGGCGGCGGCCGCCTGCCGGGAGGGGCCGTCGGAGCCGTCGGGCGACTGGAGGAGCTGCTCGGCGCGGGTGCGGACCTTGTTGCTGAGCCGGTCCAGTTCGGCGCGGGCGGCGCTCTCGTCGCTCTCGGCTCGGGCCTGTTCGGCGCGCAGGTCGGCGCCGACGCCGACCTTCTCGTACACCTGGGAGGCGGCCCGGTAGGCCTCGCGCAGCGCGGGCAGCGAGGCCGTGGGCGCGTCGGTGTCCTCGGCGGGTACGTCGTCGGGGGCGCCGGCGATCTCGGCGCGCTCGGCGCGCAGGGCACGCGCGGTGCGGCGGGCGTCGTCGGCGGCGCGCTGGGCGGCGCGGCGGTCCTCGTCGGCGGCACGGGCGCGTTCCAGGCAGGTCTGCGCACGGGCCTCGTACTCGGTGGCCTCGTCGGCGAGTTCACGCAGCCGGGCCTGCCAGCCGGCGCGTTCGCGCAGCCGGAAGGCGAGTCCGGCGAGGGCGTCGGCGGCGCGCCGGGCCTTCTGCGCGGCCTCCTGGCGCTCGTCGCGGAGCCGGGTGGCCTCGGCGGCGGTCTCCTCGGCCTCCGCGCGCAGGGTGCGGGCCTCGGCGAGTTCGGCCTCGGACTCCGCGGCGAAGGCGCGGGCCTCCTCGGCGGCGCGGGCCAGTTCGAGCAGGCGCCCGGCGGGGCAGCCGGTGCGCCAGGAGGTGAGCCGGGCGGCGAGTTCGCGGTCCTTGCCGAGCCGGGCGGCCAGCGCCCGGATCTCCTCGTCGCGCTCGGTGGCGCGGGCGCGCAGGGCCTGGCGCTCCTCGTCGGCGGCGTGCTCGTCGTGCATGGCCGGGTTCGGCGGCACCAGGAACACGCCGTCCGGGGCGGTGCCCTCGGCGGGGGCCGGGGCGAGCAGGGCGGCGGCGGTGCCGACGGCCACGGCGGAGCGGGGCAGCAGGGCCGCGTCGCCCAGCGCCTCGCGGGCCCGTGCGTGGGTGTCGGGGTCGGTGATGATGACGCCGTCGACCAGTTCGGGCCGGGCGGCGAGCACACGGGCGTGGTCGGCCGGGTCGACGGCCTGGGCGAGGTAGCGCCAGCCGGGCAGCGCGGGGATGCCGTGCTCGCCGAGGAACTCGACGGTGGCCAGGACGTCGGGGCCGGGCGGCAGCAGCCCGCCGTCACCGAGGGCGCCGAGGATGCGGGCGTCGTCGGCGGCGGCCGTCCGCAGGTCGAAGAGCTGGCGTTCGGCGGTGGCGACCGCGTCGTCCAGGAGTTCGCGCAACTCGTCGGCGCAGCGGTCGAGTTCGGCGGCGGTGAGCGGGCCGGTGGGGATGCGGTCCTGGTCGGTGCGCGGGGCGCCGCCGGGCTCGTCGGTGCGCTGGGCGGGCAGGCCCGCCCGGGGTGGCGTACCGGGCAGGCCGAGGAGTTCGGCGAGGCGTTCCTCGGCGGCGAGCGCGTCCGCGAGGCGCCGTTCGGCGTCGTGGGCGCGCTCGGCCGCGGTGGCGGCGTCGGCGGCGCGGGCCGCGGTCAGCTCGGCGCGGGACTCGGCGGCGGCCGTCTCGCGGGCGTGCTCGGTGGCCGCGCGGGCGGCCTCGCGGGCGGTGTCCCAGGCGGCGACGGTGGTCTTCTCGGCGTCGGAGGCGGCGAGCGCGGCGCGGGCCGGGTCGGCGTCGGGGGCGGTGTCGTCCAGCCACCCGGCGCGGACCGCCTCGGCGGTCTCCTGCTCGACCTCGGTGAGCCGCTGGCGCAGGTGTCCGGCCTCGCTGCGGGCGCGCTGGGCCTCGGTGGCGGCCGCGGTGGAGTCGCGGTGGGCCGCGTCGCCCGCCTCCTGGAGGGCGGCGGACCGTTCCTCCTCCTCGTTGGCGAGGTTCTCGGCGCCCTCGGCGGCCGTGTGCAGGACGCGTACGAGGTCCACGGCGGCCTTGGCGCGGGCGGCGAGGGCGGGCGCCGCGTCCCGCTCGGCCTCCTGGATGGCGGCGGAGACGCGGGCGACGCGGTCGGCGGCGGCGCGGTGGCGCAGCACGGCCTCGGCGGCCTGCCAGGCGGAGTGCAGGGTGCGCGCGTCGGCCAGCTCGCGCTTCTGCGCTGCGGCGGCCTTCTCGGCGGCGGCGAGGGCCAACGAGGCGTGCCGGTAGGCGAGTTCGGCGGCGATCAGGGAGCTGCGCTCGCGGGCGCCCTCGGAGTGGGTGACGGCGTACGCGGCGGCCGTGACCCGCTGGGCGAGGTCGGCGGCCCGGATCCGCTCCTGGACGGCGCGCGCGGACAGCCGCCGGGCGAGGGCGCGGGTACGGCGTTCGGCCCCGGCGTGGATGTCCCGGGCGCGGCCGCGCGCGTCGGCGGCCTCCACGATCCGGCCGAGCAGGTCGGCCGAGCCGGCCGTGAAGTCGCGTTCGGCGATCAGTTCGGCGCGCCGGCCGAGCTTGTTGCCGAAGCCGCTGACCAGGTCGGCGAGGCCGTCGGTGTCCCGGGTGTCGGTGACCGCGCGCAGCAGCAGGTCGGTGAAGTCGGAGTCCTTCTTGACCGCGAAGAGGCCGGCCGCCTCGCCCTCGTCTGCGTTCATCTCCCGCTGGTAGCGGAAGAGTTCGGGGTCGAGGCCGAGGTCGCCGAGGTGCTCGGTCCAGCGCTCGTGGATCTCCTCCCAGTGCACCTCCAGGTGCGGGTAGGCCTTGCCGCTCTCCGTGAGGGCGTCGCGGAAGCCCTTCATGGTGCGGCGGCGGCCCTGGGCGCCGGACGCGCCCTCGGCGGACGGCCGTACGGCGGTGGACTCGGCCACGGGCAGGTTGTCCAGGCTGAGTCCGGGGCCGGGCCGGAAGGAGTACCAGGCCTCGGCGAACTTGCGCGGGTCGTTGGAGACCTGGCGGCCGCGCCACTCGCTGACCTTGCCGACCACCACGCACTCGCCGGTCTGCACGTGCTGCCACTCCAGGGCCACGTGGCCGCAGTCGTCGGCGAGCAGGAACTTGCGCAGCACACCGGAGCTGGCGCCGCCGAGGGTGTTGCGGTGGCCGGGGAGCATCACCGAGAAGATCAGCTTGAGCAGGACCGACTTGCCGCCGCCGTTCTCCAGGAACAGCACGCCCGCGGGCGCGGGGCGGCGCGGCGGCCCGGACGGCTCCTCCTCGAAGAACTCCGCCTGGGTGGGCGCCGGTTCGGGCACGGGCTCGCCCACGCCCCGCAGGTCAAGCACGGTGTCGGCGTAGCGCGCACCGGCGGGCCCGATGGAGTAGAGGCGGACCCGGGACAGCTCGTACATGGCGGACTCTCGTAAGTCTGGTGAAGGGTGCGGTCGTTCGGGGGCGCGGGGCGCGTCAGGAGTGGAAGGGGAGGCCCGCGTCGGCCACCAGGTCCAGGTCGTCGGTGTCCTCGGCGGGCAGCAGGCTGGCGGTGCCGTCGGTCACCGGGACCACGCCCAGTTCGAGGAGTTCGGCCATGGCGGCGGTGCCGGCCATGTCGCGGACCTGGAGCTGGTAGCGGGCGGTGGTGCGGTAGGTGCCGCCGCCCTCGTCGCCGGTGCGCTGGAGGAAGCCGGAGTCGGTGAGGAAGGCGAGGGCCTTGGCGACGATGCCGGTGGTGGAGGAGGCGGGCCGGCGGGCGTCCTTGGTGGCGCCGGTGGCGCTGCGTCTGGCCCAGATCCGCCAGGCGGCCTCCAGGCCGGGTGCGTCGGTCGCGGGGTCGGTGTTCTCGCCCTGCTCCTCGGCGCGCTCCTCCAGGCGGCGGCAGGCCTGCCGGACGAACGCGTCGACGCCGTTGACCGTGACGCGGCCGACGTAGCCGTCGTCGGCCAGGTCCTCGGGGCGCGGGAACGCGAGGGCGGCGACGGCGAGATGGGCGAGTCCGTGCAGGAAGCGGTCGCCGGAGTCGGCGGTGGTGCGACGCGCGTAGTCGCCCATGCGGACGGCGAACACCGAGTCCTCGGCGGCGGTCACGGCCATGCCCGCGCGCGGGGACACCTCCAGGACGACGAGTCCCAGACCGGTGGCGACGGCGTCGGCGAGCCGCGCGAACGCGGGGTCCTCGCGGTAGCGGCGCAGCAGTTCGGTGTAGTCCTGGTCGCGGGCGGGCTGCAGCTTGGGCTGGAGCCCGTAGGCGACGAGCCGCGCCGCGTCGGCGGCGTCGGCGGGGGTGACGGCGGCGGTGGCCGACGGGGCCGGGGCCTCGGTGTCACTCCACTCGACGTGCTCGCTCACGGCTTTGACTCCTTGTCGCTTTCTGTCTTGCTCATGCTGCTTCCGGACCGCTCACGCGGCCGCTGACGGCCTGCTCAGGCCGCTGATGGCCGGCTCACGCCGCTCGGTCCGCCGCCATGCCGGCCGCGTCCAGCAGCGCCATGCCGACGATCAGGTCGGCGCCGCCGAACTCGGGGTCGTCCAGTTCGGTGCCGTCGTCCACGGCGAACAGCAGCCGCTCCTCGCCCTGCCGGTAGGCGGTGCCGACGGCGGGGCTGGCCGCGTGGACCGCGAGCAGGGCGACCAGGTAGGCCAGGTCGGGGTCGCCGGTGCGCCGGGCCTCCGCGAGCAGCCCGGAGAGCCGGCGCGGGGCGTCGGCGGGCAGGTCCAGCAGCTCCATGGCGGTGGCGAGCTGCTCCTCGCTGAAGCGGCTGTCGTCCGGCGTGGCGATCAGGTCGGGCTCGGGCATCTCCGCGCCCAGGTGCTCGCGCTCCACGGGCGGGGTCAGCAGGATGTCCACGAGGTCGGCGACCCGCACCGACACCGGCGTGCGCAGGCCCGTGCCCCGGGCGAAGAAGGCGTCCGTGACCCGGGTCGCCCGCTCGACGGGCAGGGTCAGCACCGGGGCGACCAGATGGCCGTAGAGGTCGATGCCCGACGTGCTCGCGGGCGTGGCGAAGGCCTGCCGGTCCTGTTCCGCGCGGAACAGCGGGCCCGCCTCCAGCAGCCGGGACTGGAGCTGGGTGTGCCGGCGGATGCAGTCCTTGACGATGTCGACCAGCTCGGCGGCGCGCCGCTTGTGCTCGGGCTCCTCGGTCTCGTCGCGGGCCTTGCGGATGTTGGTGAGGATCGCGTTCTCGTGGCGGTAGCGGTCGGCCACGTGGTCCAGGGCCTCGGCGATCATGTCGGGCACGGCGCTGAGCCAGTCGACCGCGCGCACGTTGCGCCGGGTGGCGTCCAGGGCGCGGCGCAGGGTCTCGGAGTACTGCACCGTGCGGTAGCGGGCCTGCTCGGCGGCGAGCTGCGCGTCGGCGAGCCTGCCCCGGTTGATCAGTACCTCCAGCTTGACCTCGGCGGCGATCTGGGCGCTGGTGACGTCGGTGTCGAGGGCGCCGACCAGGACGTTGACCGCCTCGTCGGTGGTCCGCAGGTACACCGTGCCGCCGGGGCCCGGGACCTCCTCGATCAGCTTGAAGTCGTAGTCGCGGCGGACATAGGTGCCGTCCGCCGTGAAGGTGCCGTAGACGGCGCGGAAGCCGCGGTCCACGCTGCCGACGTTGATCAGGTTCTCCAGGACCCAGCGGGCCACGCGCTCGTGCTCGGCCGCGGGGCGGTGCGGGGCCTGGGCGGCGATGCGCGGGATCAGGCGGGCGACGATCTGCTCGTGGTCGGCGCCGGTGTCGAAGTCCATGTTCAGCGTGACCAGGTCGATGGCGGCGAGGGCCACCTCGGCCATGCCGTACACCGAGTACTCGCCGGCGAGGCTGCCCTTGCGCGCGTCCAGGTCGTGCAGCGGCGCGGTGCACGCGAGCGCGCGCAGCCGACGGGCCAGGCCCTCGTCGGCGGCGGGGCCGGGCGCCGGCCGCGCGGCGGCGCTGAGCTGGGGCGGAGCGGGGTCCGTCGGTACCGGGGAAGTCACGGTGCACAGAGTAGGTCCTCGGTCCGACATCCACCCAAACGGGAAGCTCCGCCGGTTCGGCCGACGGACGCGCGGCCGTCTTCCGGGTGCCGGTCCGCCCGCCGCGGGAGCGCTCGGTCGCCCGCGCCGCTACGGGGCGCTTTCCTCGCCGACCCGGCGCCGGTACACCTCGACGACGCGTTCGAGGGAATCCGCCAGGTACCTCTCCAGCATCCCCTCGGCGCCGCCGCGGTCCCCCGTCTCCAGCGCCTCCAGGATCTCGCGGTTGCGGGTCAGGTACGGCCCGTGCAGCCGCCGCGGGTCGTCCACCAGGTGGAACGCCAGCCGGAGTTCGGCGAAGACGCTGCGCATCAGCTCGTCGGTGCGCTCGCTGCGGGCCAGGGCGACCAGTTCCTGGTGGAAGTGGATGTTGGCCGTACCCACCGCTTTCCAGTCATCCTCGGCGGCCGCCGTCTCGCCCGCGGCGACCGCGTCGGCCGGTCCCCGCAGGGGGTACGGCGGGTCGCCGAGGCCGCGTACGACGGCGCACTCGACGAGGGCGCGGGTGCGGTAGATGTCCTCGACGTCCTCGACGGTCAGGACCCGTACGAACACGCCCCGGTTGAGCTCGTGGACGAGGAGCCGTTCATGGGTGAGCAGCCGGAACGCCTCGCGCAGGGTGTTGCGGGAGACGCCGAGCGCCCCGCCGATGCTGTCCTCGGACAGCCGGGTGCCGGGCGGGAAGTACCCGTCGGCGACACGGCTCCTGAGGATGTCCGAAACCCTCTCCGCCGTGCTCGTACGGCCCAGGAGGGCGCGGTCGTCGGCCAGTCCCGCCAGCTGCTCTGCCATGCCCGGAATTCAATCGCAGACACCGGGACGAAACAACACGGGTATTGAAGGATCGTTGAACGATCCTCTACGGTGCTCGACACGGCTCACTTCACCGCACCCTCCGTCCCCTTCTGCGAGGTGCCCATGAGCACGACTCCTCCTCCCGCCACCGCCCCGCCGGCCGAACAGGCCGAGCAGGACGGCGCGTTCGGCTGGCTGCGCGACCTCGGCCCGCACGGGCGGCGCGCGTTCGCCGGAGCCTTCGGCGGATATGCCCTGGATTCCTACGACTACTTCACGCTGCCGCTGAGCATGGTGGCGCTCTCCGCGTACTTCGGTCTGGACAGCGGCCAAACAGGGCTGTTCACCACCGTCACGCTGGTCGTCTCGGCGGTCGGCGGCGCCCTCGCGGGCGTGGTCGCCGACCGGGTCGGCCGGGTCCGGGCCCTGGTGATCACGGTGCTCACCTACGCGGTCTTCACCGTGGCCTGCGGCTTCGCGCCCACCTACGAGACGCTGCTGGTCTTCCGGGCGCTCCAGGGACTCGGCTTCGGCGGCGAGTGGGCGGTCGGCGCGATCCTGGTGGCCGAGTACGCCTCCGCCCGCCACCGGGGCCGTACCCTCGGCGCGGTCCAGAGCTCCTGGGCGGTCGGCTGGGCGCTGGCCGCCGTGGTCTACACGCTGGTCTTCTCCTTCGCGGACTCCGCCCTGGCCTGGCGGGTGATGTTCTGGACCGGCGCGCTGCCCGCGCTGCTGGTGCTGTGGCTGCGCCGCCGGGTGCACGACGCGCCGGTGGCCCTCGCGGCCCGCGAACAGGACCCGCACCGGGGCTCGTTCACCGCGATCTTCCGGCCGGCCCGCGCCGGCGCCCCGGGGCTGCTGCGCACCACGCTCCTGGCGAGCCTGCTGTCCACGGGCGTGCAGGGCGGCTACTACACGCTGGCCACCTGGGTGCCGACGTACCTGAAGTCCGGCCGCGGCCTGTCGGTCGTCGGCACCGGCGGCTACCTCGCCTTCCTCATCTGCGGCGCGTTCCTCGGCTACCTGACCGGCGGTCACCTCACCGACCGGCTCGGCCGGCGCGCCACCATCTGGCTGTTCGCGCTGCTGTCGGCCGTCTGCGTGCTGGCGTACGCGCACATCCCGCAGGGCGCCGACACCGTGCTGCTGGTGCTGGGCTTCCCGCTCGGGTTCTGCATGTCGGCCATCTTCAGCGGCTTCGGCTCCTACCTCAGCGAGCTGTACCCGACGGCGGTGCGCGGCACGGGACAGGGCTTCACGTACAACACGGGCCGCGCGGTGGGCGCGGTCTTCCCCACGCTGGTCGGCTTCCTGGCCGACGGCTGGGGCGTCGGCGGCGCGCTGGCCTTCGGCGCGGTCGGCTACGGGCTCGCGGCACTGGCGCTGCTCGGACTGCCCGAGACGCGCGGGAAGGAACTGGCATGACACGGGTGCAGCGCACCGGGGACCGTCCCGTCACCACGCTCGACGAGCGAGCGTCCGCCTGGAGCCCGCGGACCGCGCGGGCCCGGTTCCGCGCGGGTCTCGCCGGCCCCACGGCCGGCGTCGCGGCCGGGCACACCCAGGCCAACCTGATCGCGGTGCCCGCCGACTGGGCGTACGACATGCTGCTGTTCTGCCAGCGCAACCCCAAGCCCTGTCCGGTGCTCGACGTCACCGACGCCGGTTCCCCGACGACGGTGCTCGCCGAGGACGCCGATCTGCGCACCGACCTGCCGCGTTACCGGGTGTGGCAGGACGGTGAGCTGGTCGCGGAGCCGTCCGACGCGCGCCCCTACTGGCGCGGGGACCTGGTGGCCTTCCTGATCGGGTGCAGTTTCACCTTCGAATGGGCGCTGAGCCGGGCGGGCGTGCCGATCCGTCACGTCGAGCAGGGCCGCAACGTGCCGATGTACCTCACCGAGCGCCCGTGCCGCCCGGCGGGCCGGCTGCGCGGGCCGATGGTGGTGTCCATGCGGCC
This sequence comes from Streptomyces sp. NPDC048106, assembly GCF_040706415.1. Lineage (NCBI taxonomy): Bacteria > Bacillati > Actinomycetota > Actinomycetes > Kitasatosporales > Streptomycetaceae > Streptomyces > Streptomyces sp. NPDC048106. Next base: position 28,783 of record NZ_JBEZND010000014.1, read on the forward strand.
GGTGCCGCCCGAGCGCCTCGGGGCCGCGATCCGGGAGAGCAGCCTGCTGCCGGCCGTGCACGGCGGGCCCGTGCACTGCGGGGACCCGGCCGGCCTCGGCATCGCGGACCTGGACCGGCCGGATTTCGGCGACCCGGTGACCCTCCAGGACGGCGACATCCCGGTGTTCTGGGCCTGTGGCGTGACCCCGCAGGCCGCGGTGATGGCCTCCCGCCCGCCGTTCGCGATCACCCACGCCCCGGGCCAGATGTTCCTGACCGACGCCCGCGACGAGCAGTACCGGCTGGTCGGCGTCGACTGACGCCGCCGTGCCGGAGACGACCGGCCGGCCGCGGCGCGGGGGCCGCGCCGCACCTGGGAACGACCCGACGAACCGGAGACACGGAAACGACCATGAGCGCGATCGATCTGAACGCCGACCTCGGCGAGGGCTTCGGCCGCTGGCGGCTCACCGAGGACGAACAGCTGCTGTCCGTCGTCACCAGCGCCAACGTGGCCTGCGGCTTCCACGCCGGGGACGCGGCCACCATGCGCCGGGTGTGCGAGCTGGCCGCCGACCGCGGGGTGGCGATCGGCGCCCAGGTCTCCTACCGGGACCTCGCCGGGTTCGGGCGGCGCGCGATGGAGGTGCCGCCCGCCGAGCTGACGGCCGAAGTGGCCTACCAGATCGGGGCGCTGGAGGTGTTCGCGCGCGCCGCCGGGGCCCGGGTGGCGTACGTCAAACCGCACGGCGCGCTCTACAACCGGGTCGTGCACGACGAGGAGCAGGCGGGCGCGGTGATCGACGGCGTGCTCCTCGCCGACCCCGCGCTGCCGGTCCTCGGCCTGCCCGGCTCCCGGCTGCTGGCCCTGGCCCGGAAGGCGGGCCTGCCGGCCGTGCCGGAGGCGTTCGCGGACCGCGCGTACACCGACGAGGGCACGCTGGTGCCGCGCGGCCGGGACGGCGCGGTGGTGAGCGACCCGGAGGCGGTCGTACGGCGCTCGGTCGGGCTCGCGCGCTCCGGTGTGGTCGACGCGCACTCCGGCGCGCGTATCCGGGTGCGCGCCCGCTCGCTGTGCCTGCACGGCGACACGCCCGGCGCGGTGGAGCTGGCCCGGCGGGTGCGGGCGCGGCTGGTCGCGGCGGGCGTGCGGGTGGAGGCCTTCACATGAGGGCGCTGCCGGTCGGCGAGGACGCGCTGCTGGTCGAGGTGGCCTCGGTCGAGGAGGCGCAGGCCCTGCACGCGGACCTGCTGCGGCGCCGCGCGGAGGGCGCGCTGACCGTCCGCGAGATCGTGCCCGCCGCGCGCACGGTCCTGCTCGACGGACTGCCCGACCCGGCCCGCTGGGCCAGCGAACTGGCCTCGCGCGCGGGGGCGCCGCCGGCGCCGCGGGCGCGCGCCCTGGTCGAGATCCCGGTGCGCTACGACGGGCCCGACCTCGCGGCCGTCGCCGCGCACTGGCGGGTGCCCGAGCGGGAGGCGGTCCGCATCCACGCGGGCACCGAGTTCACCGTGGCCTTCTGCGGGTTCGCGCCCGGCTTCGGCTATCTCACCGGGCTCCCGGCCCGCTACCACGTCCCGCGCCGGGCCACCCCGCGCACGGCGGTCCCGCCCGGCGCGGTGGCGCTCGCGGGAGCGTACGCCGGGGTGTACCCGCGCACCTCGCCGGGCGGCTGGCAGCTGATCGGCGCCACCGACACCGTGCTGTGGGACCACACCCGCGAACCGGCCGCGCTGCTGGCCCCGGGCACGCGGGTGCGGTTCGTGCCGGTGGAGGGGGCATGAGCGACCGTGCGCTCGTCGTCGTACGGCCCGGGATGCTGACCACCGTGCAGGACCTCGGGCGGCCCGGGTACGCGCATCTCGGGGTGCCCCGCTCGGGGGCGCTGGACCCGCCCGCGGCGGCGCTCGTCAACCGGCTGGCCGGGAATCCGCCGGACGCCGCCGTGCTGGAGACGACGCTCGACGGCTGTGCGCTGCGCCCCCGTTCCACGGTGACCGTGGCGGTCGGCGGGGCGCCCTGCCCGGTGGCGGTCGGCGGCCGCCCGGCGGCGTGGGGCGCGCCCGTCGTGGTGCCCGCCGGGGAACTCCTGGAGGTGGGCGCGGTGTCGGCCGGGGTGCGCGGCTACGTCGCCGTCCGCGGCGGCATCACCGTCGAGCCGGTGCTCGGCAGCCGCGCCACGGACCTGCTGTCCGGCCTCGGCCCGGCCCCGCTCGCCGAGGGCACGGTGCTGCCGCTCGGCCGCCCGGCCGGGCCGCCCGCGCGCGTGGACACCGCCCCGCAGCCGGGCCCGCCCGCGGAACTCGTGCTCCGGGTGGCGCCGGGCCCGCGCGCGGACTGGTTCACGGCCCGGGGGTGGCACGACCTGACCGCGCGCGCCTACCGGGTGTCCTCGGCGAGCAACCGCATCGGCCTGCGCACCGAGGGGCCGGCCCTGGAACGGGCCCGGCAGGGGGAACTCCCCAGCGAGGGAATGGTGTTGGGCGCCGTGCAGGTGCCGCCGGACGGCCGCCCGGTGGTCTTCCTCGCCGACCATCCGACGACCGGCGGCTACCCGGTGATCGCGGTGGTCCGCGCCGCCGACCTCCCGGCGGCGGCCCAGGCGGCGCCGGGGACGCCGCTGCGGTTCGTGCCGGCGGGCCGCCGCTGACCGGTTCGCCGGCCTCCGTCCCGTGAGCGTCGTGCTCCAACGGGTGGTCGCGCCGGGCGCCGGCGCGCGTCGCGTACGCGGGCGTCCCGGATCCTCGTCAGCCCGCCGACATGTCCGGCCCGAAGCGGCTCCGTACCGCCGTCTGCACCTCGTCCTCCTCGGCAGGGTCGGCGGCGAGCCGGCGGAGGCGTTCGACGACGCGGGTGTCGCCGGTCTCGGCGTGGCGGGCGGCGAGTTCCCGGGTGGTCTCCTCGCAGTCCCAGAGGCATTCGACGGCGAAGCCGCTGGCGAAGGAGGGGTCGGTGGCGGCGAGGGCGCGGGCGGCGCGGCCGCGCAGGTGGGAGGAGGCGGTCTCGCGGTAGATGTGGCGCAGCACCGGTGCCGCGCAGGCGATGCCGAGGCGTCCGGTGCCGTCCACCAGGGTCCACAGCGTGGGCGCGTCGGGGCCCTCGCCGCGCACGGCCTCGCGCAGGGCGCCGAGGACGAGCGGGCTGTCCTGGGCGCCGCCGCGGCAGGCGAGCATGCGTCCGGCGGCGGCGCCGAGCACGTCGGGGCGCTGCGCCCAGCCCCGCGCCCGGTCCGCGGCCGCGATACTGCGCATCCGTTCGAAGGCGTCGACGGCCGCCTCCACGACGACCGCGGTGCCGTCCGCGACCGCGGCCTCGATCAGATCGAGTGCCCCGGGGTCATTGCTGTCGGCGAGATAGCGCAGGGCGGTGCAGCGGGCCCCGTCGGTGCCGGCGCGGGCGGCCTGGAGGATCTCCGGCCGGTCCTCGGGTCCGGCCACGGCGACCAGACAGCGGGCGGCGGGCACATGGAGGGCGGCGCCGCGGTCGAGGCCCTGCTGGGCCCACTCGAAGACGGCGCGCACGCTCCAGCCGGGCCGGGGCCCGGTCGGCCGCATCTGCCGTTGCCAGCGGTCGAAGGAGCCGGCCTCGTGGGCGGCCCGCACCCGCGCGCCGATGCCGTCGCGCGGGTCCTCGGCCCACAGCCGCCAGGGCCGCGGCTCGAAGGCGTCGCGCACGACGGTGGCCAGCTCGGCCTCGCCCTCCGGGTCGGCGGGAAAACGGGCGAGCACGGGGACGGCGAGGGCGCGCAGCCCCGCGTCGTCGTCCCGCAGCGCCAGCTCGTCCAGCGCCCAGGCCCAGTTGGCGCCCTGCGCGGCGTACCGGCGCAGCAGGTCGAGGGCGTCCCGGCGGCCGTACGACGCGAGGTGCCCGAGCACCGCGAGGGCCAGGCCGGTGCGGGACTCCTCGGTGTCGAGGTGGTCCTCGGGGTCGAAGAGGTGTGCTTCGACGGCGTCCAGCTCGCCGTTCAGGTCGAGGAAGAGCCGGGCGTAGTACAGGGAGCGGTTCTCCACCTGCCAGTCGTGGCGGGGATCGCGCAGCACACAGTGGTTCAGGGCCGCGAGCGCCTCGGCGCGGGGGGCGGTGAGCGCGTGCAGCGTGCCGTCGCCGCGGCCCCGCTGGAGCAGGCCGAGCAGCGTACCGCTGGGCGCTATGACCGGATCGAACATGGGAAACAGCCTCACATCAAGCGTCGACGCAACCGGGGAACACGCAACTACCTGGCCGCGTGACACAACGTCGGAGCGTCCGCCGTCTCTTGCTTGCTGTAGCCCATCTCTCTCTGCCTCTCGTCGGTGGCCCATGCGGACCGCGTCACGGTCCGCGCGGTGCGGCAACACCTGCCCAGCCATCGCGTCCGTGAATCACGTCGTCATGATGACCCGCGCTGTGAGCTGCCGCGACCGTATTTCCGGCGGCCCTGCACCGCCTCCCCCGTTTTCGGTGTCGTTGCTGGTCAGAATCCCGGCGTCAGCTGATGCCGAAGAGTTCGAGCACCTCGGCCCGACCGAACATCCGGGCGGTTTCGACGGCGGACGGCGTGCCCGCGGCGGGGTCGGCGCCGCCCTCCAGGAGGGCCTTGACGACCTCCGTCTCGCCCTTGAAGACCGCGCCCGCGAGCGGGGTCTGGCCCCGGTCGTTGACCCGGTTCACCTCCGCGCCGCGGGCGAGCAGCGCGCGCACCGCGTCGGCGTGGCCGTGGTAGGCGGCGAGCATCACCAGGGAGTCACCGCGGTCGTTGGTGAGGTTGGCCGGCACGCCCGCGTCGACGTACGCCACGAGCGCCTCGGCCTGCCCCTGCCGGGCCAGATCGAAGATCTTGGTCGCCAGCTCCACGACCTCGGGGTCGGGGGCTTCACTCATCGGCCGGACCGCCTCTCTTACAACCGTTCAGGTGAACCGCAAGGGTACTGGCTCGTGCCTCGCATGACCCGTTGTGCCCGACGTGAAGATCACTACGGGTGGGGTCGTCCGCAGGCGCCCCGCCCGCCCGGGCACCGGAGCGGTTCCACCGGTCGGGCGAATAGTCACGATATTCACCCGGTTGCGCTCTTTATCGTATAGACACATGCTGTGATCCTGGAAGTACTGATGGTGACTGTCCCCCTCGACACCAGGAGGCACCCAATGATCCTCTCCATGTCAGGCGTCGTCCTGCTCGGCACCGTCATGTTCCTCTACTTCCGCAAGGACGGTCTCAAGGGCTCGCACGCCTGCGTCTCGACGCTGTTCGGGTTCTACCTGTCCAGCACGGCCATCGCGCCGAGCATCAAGGCCGGCGGCGAGAGCCTGGCCGGCCTCCTGGGCGGCATCAAGTTCTGACGCCGGCCCCGCACGTCCCGCCCGTACGCACCACTCAGGAGACAGCAGTGGCCCGGCGCCCCCTCCCCCGCATTCTGAGCAAGGACGGCGCGCGGCTCGCCCGCACGCAGCTGGCCCGGAGCCGGGAACTGGCCCGGACGGCGGCCGACAGCGCCACCGACGTCCTCCATCCGCTGATCACCCTCTCCCGCGGGCTGCGCCTGCTGGCCTCGGCCGGGCGGCGCAGGTGGACCGCCACCCCGAAGGACCGGCGCGGGCCGCTGATGTTCCTGGTGGCCTGCTTGGTCCTGGTCGTGGCACTGGCGCCGTACGGGCCGCTGCTGGCCGTCGTCACCGTGATGGCGGCGTCGGCCTGGCTGGGCCGCGACCGCACCCCGGCGGCGCCCGAGGGGCCGGACGAGTCCCAGGCCGAGCGGCTCCAGGCGCTGTACGAGGCGCTGGTGCCGTACCTCTCCGTCCCCGAGGACCCCGCGCCGCTGTACGCGCACGGTGGGGAGTGGCAGAAGGCGTTCCCCGCGCACGAGTTCGACGACGCCGGGCGGGTCGGGCAGCTCGTGCTGCGCTATCCCGCGTACTTCCCGGACGGCGAGCCCGAGGCCCGCGCGCGGATCGAGCAGGTGCTCGCGGCGAAGGCGGGGCGCGGGCGCGAGTACCGCTTCGGCTGGGACGAGGAGGGCAACCAGCTCGCCGTGACCGCGCTGCCCCCGCTGCCCGCCGACATCGTGGCCCAGCGGTTCGTGACCGCGCCCGGGGAGAGCGTGCTCGGCTTCACCGACCCGAGCGAGGTGCAGCGCACGCTTCCCCTCTCCTTCGGGGACTACGGGGACGCGTACGGGGAGCAGCGCGACGTGCCGCCCGTCGTCTGGCGCACCGGCGCCCGCTCCACCGAGCCCCACCTGCTGGCGGTCGGCCAGCCCGGCAGCGGCACCTCCACCCTGTTGCGCTCCCTTGCCCTGCAGGCGCTCCGGCACGGCGACGTCCTCATCGTGGACGGCGGAGGCACCGGCGAGTACGCGTGCCTGACCGGCCGGGACGGGGTGCCGGCCGTGGAGTGCGCGTTGCCCGGGGCGCTGACGAGCCTGGAGTGGGCCGCGCAGGAGACGGAGCGGCGGCTCATCGCGATCAACCTCGCGCGGCAGGCCGGCGACCCGCCGCCGGCCGACACCCGGCGCCCCTTGTGGATCCTCTTCGACCGGCCGAGCGCCTTCGCGCACCTCGCGGAGGCCGACGGCCGCGAGGATCCGCAGACCCTGCTCCGGGTGCCGCTGCGGCACGGGCGGGCGGCGAACGTGACCGTCGTCGTCGCCGAGCAGTACGACGGCCTCGACGCACTGAGCGACGCGGTACGGCAGCACACGCGGGCGCGGGTCGCCCTCGGGCCCGCGGCCGTGCGGCAGCTTGAGGCGGTACTGGGCGCCCCGCCGCGTACGACCCCGCCGGCCCAGGTGCCGCCGGGGCGGGGGTACGCACGGCTGGGCCACGGCCCGGTGCACCGGCTTCAGGTGCCGCGGACGCCGGACCCGTACGACGACGCGACGAGCGAGGGGGACCGGCGGGCGGTACTGGACCTGCTGCCACCACGAACCGCACGGCCGGCCCGGCCGATCAACCTGACCAAGACGCCACCGGCACCGGCGGAGCCGGTGACCCCGGAGCCGATCGCCGCGGAGCCCGTCGCTGCGGAGCCTGTGGCCGCCGAGTAGACGGCGCTTCGGCCGGGGCCTCCCGTGGCCGGTCACGCGGCCCATACGGCCCCCGGCCCGCCCCGGCCCCGTATCCGCTACGCGACGAACGTGCGCGGTGAGTCCGTCGCCGTTCCCGTGCCGCCCGTCTCCACCAGACGGGCCGCCGCGGCGAGGCGGACCGCGGCTTCCTCCGCCACCGCTCCGCCGACCGTGAACGGCAGCCGGACGTACCCCTCGAACGCGCCGTCGACGCCGAAGCGGGGTCCGGACGGTACCCGGACGCCGGTTCGTTCGCCCGCCTCCGCGATGCGGGAGCCGGAGAGGCCGCCCGCGCGGACCCAGAGGGTCAGGCCGCCCCGGGGGACCGCGAACTCCCAGTCCGGCAGCTCGCGGCGGAGCGCGGGGACGAGGGCGTCCCGGTTCTCCCGGGCCTGCGCCCGCCGCAGTGCCACCGCCTGCTCCCAACCCCCCGTGCTGAACAGCCAGTTGACGGCGAGCTGCTCCAGCACCGGCGTGCCCATGTCGGCGTACGCCCGCGCGGCGACCAGGCTGCGGACGATGTCCGGCGCGGCCCGCACCCACCCGATCCGCATCCCCGCCCAGAACGCCTTGCTGGCCGAGCCGACCGTGATCACCGTGGAGCCCGCGGGGTCGAACGCGCACACCCGGCGCGGCATCCGCCCCTCCCCCAGCTCCTCCTCCAGCCACAGCTCGCTCATCGTCTCGTCGGCGACGAGCACCGTGCCGGCCGCGCGCGCCGCGTCCACGAGACGGCGCCGCTGGTCCTCGTCGGCCAGCGCCCCGGTGGGGTTGTGGAAGTCGGCGACCACATAGGCCAGTCGCGGCGCGGCCTCCCGCAGGACCTGGCGCCAGCGGTCCATGTCCCACCCGGCGAGCCCCTCGGCCATCGCGACGGGCACCAGCCGCGCGCCCGCCTCCCGCATCAGCTGGAGGATGTTGGCGTAGGAGGGGGACTCGACGGCGATGCGCTCGCCGCGGCCCGCGAAGAGATGGCAGATCGCGTCGATGGCGCCCATCGCGCCGGTCGTCACCATGATCTGTTCCGGCATCGTGGGGATCCCGCGCGTGGTGTAGCGCTCGGCGATCATCGCGCGCAGGGCGGGCAGCCCGGCCGGGTAGTCGCCGTGCGTGTGCGCGTACGGGGGCAGTTCCTCCAGCGCCCCCCGCACCGCGCGGGTGAGCCAGGGCTCGGGCGCGGGCAGGGAGGCGCAGCCCAGGTCGATCATCGAGCCGAGGGCCTCCGGGGGCAGCGGCTCCAGACCGCGCGCGGGCACCGGGTTGCCGGCCGGCACCGCGGTCCAGCTGCCCGCGCCGCGCCGGGACTCCAGGAAGCCCTCGCCGCGCAGCGCCTCGTAGGCGGCCGCGACGGTGGTGCGGCTGACCGAGAGGGAGAGGGCCAGCTCGCGTTCGGCGGGCAGCCGGGCGGCGACCGGGACGCGCCCTTCGAGGACCAGCAGCCGGATGCCGTCGGCCAGCGCCCGGTAGGCGGGCGGGCGGCGGCTGCCGGGCCCGGCCGGCCGTTCCTGCTGGGAGCCGAGCAGCCGGGCGAGCTGCGCGGCCCCCACTGCCGAGGTCCACTGCGCCATGAGATCAGTCCACCTTCCCCGAATTGGCCATGGATGGCCTTTCACCCCAAGCCACAGAGTGGCATGCGTCAGGCCACCACCACTACTCAGGGGGGTATGTCGTGTCCGCTCCCGGGCATATAGGCCGTCGTCTGGTCCAGCTCTACGCCGGGCTCGCGCTCTACGGCGTCAGCTCCGCGTTGCTCGTCGCCTCGGGGCTGGGCCTGGAGCCCTGGGGGGTGCTGCACCAGGGGCTGGCGGGACGGACCGGGCTGAGCATCGGCGAGGTGTCGATCGTCGTGGGGGCGGCGGTGCTGCTGCTGTGGATCCCGCTGCGCCTGCGCCCCGGCCTCGGCACCGTCTCCAACGTCTTCCTCATCGGCCTGGCCCTGGACGGCACCCTCGCGCTGCTGCCGGCGGCGCACTCGCTCCTCGCGCGCGTCCCGCTGATGTTCGCCGGGGTCCTGCTCAACGGCGCGGCGACCGGCCTGTACATCGCGGCGCGCCTCGGGCCGGGTCCGCGCGACGGGCTGATGACGGGTCTGCACCGGCGCACCGGGCGCTCCATCCGGCTGATGCGCACGGCGATCGAGGTGACGGTGGTGGCCACCGGGTTCGTGCTGGGCGGCACCATCGGCGTGGGCACCGTGCTGTACGCCCTGTCCATCGGCCCGCTGGCCCAGTTCTTCCTGCGGGTGTTCGCGCTGCCAGTGGCATCGAGCAGCAGCACGATCGTTGCCGAAAGGACACCCGGCGGAGCGATACTGCGTCGGTGACCACCGCGATACGCCACCCCTACCTCGACCACCCGGGCCCCATCGCCTTCGCCCATCGCGGCGGAGCCGCCGACGGGGTGGAGAACACCGTGGCGCAGTTCCGCCGCGCCGTGGAACTGGGCTACCGCTACATCGAGACCGATGTGCACGCCACGGCGGACGGCCGGCTCGTGGCCTTCCACGACTCGACGCTGGACCGGGTCACCGACGGCGCGGGCCGGATCGCCGACCTGCCCTGGGCGGAGGTCCGGCGGGCGCGGGTGGGCGGCCGTGAACCGGTGCCGCTGTTCGAGGAGCTGCTGGAGACCTTCCCCGAGGTCCGCTGGAACATCGACATCAAGGCGGAGCCCGCGCTGCGTCCGCTCCTGGACCTGCTGGAGCGCACGGACGCCTGGGACCGGGTCTGCGTCGGCTCGTTCTCCGAGGCGCGGGTGCTACGCGCCCAGCGGCTGGCCGGGCCGCGCCTGGCCACCTCCATCGGCACCCGCGGGGTGCTGGGCCTGCGGCTGCGCGCCTGGGGGCTGCCGGCCGCGGTGCGCCGCTCGGCCGTGGCGGCACAGGTGCCCGAGGCCCAGTCGGGCCTCCCGGTGGCCGACGCCCGCTTCGTGCGCGCCGCCCACGCGCGCGGGCTCCAGGTGCACGTGTGGACGATCAACGAACCGGAACGCATGCACCGGCTGCTGGATCTGGGAGTCGATGGCATCATGACCGATCACATCGACACGTTGCGCAAGGTCATGGAGGAGCGCGGGGTCTGGTTCTGAGCGGACCGGACGACCGGCCGCCCTTGCCTTCGCAGGGGAGCGGAAGCGAGGGCACGGATGGGGATCGACACCGTGCGCGCGGAGGCGGCGGACGACACCGCCGACCTCCGGCGCCAGCAAAGAGGCTGGTACTTCTACGACTGGGCGTACGCCGTCTACTCGGCATGCGTCCTGACCGTCTTCGTAGGGCCGTATCTCACCTCGGTCGCCGAGCACGCGGCGGACGCCGACGGCTATGTGCACCCGCTGGGCATACCGGTGCGGGCGGGGTCGTTCTTCGCCTACTCGGTGTCCCTGTCGGTGATCCTCGCCGTCGTGGCCATGCCGCTGGTGGGCAGCCTCGCCGACCGCACGGGACGCAAGAAGCCGCTGTTCGCGGCGGCGGCGTACACCGGGGCCGCGGCGACCATGAGCCTGTTCTTCGTGAACGGCGGGCGGTATCTGCTGGGCGGGGTGCTGCTCGTCGTGGCCAACGCCTCGGCGGCCGTCGGCGCGATGCTCTACAACTCCTACCTGCCGCAGATCGCCCAGCCCGAGGAACGCGACGCGGTCTCCTCGCGCGGCTGGGCCTTCGGCTACGGCGCGGGCGCACTGGTCCTCGTCGCCGACCTGGTCCTGTACTCGGGGCACGACTCCTTCGGTCTCTCCGAGGGGCAGGCGGTGCGCGTCTGCCTGGCCACGGCGGGTCTGTGGTGGGGCGCCTTCACCCTCGTACCGATGCGCCTGCTGCGCGACCGGCGGCCGGGTACGGCGGGCGGCCCGGCGGACGCGGCCCCGTCGACGGGGCTGCGCCAGCTGGCCGCGACGGCGCGGGACATGCGCCGGCACCCGCTGACGCTGGCCTTCCTGCTGGCCTACCTGGTCTACAACGACGGCATCCAGACGGTCGTCTCCCAGGCGTCCGTCTACGGCTCCGAGGAGCTGGGGCTCGGGCAGTCGACGCTGATCGTCGCGGTGCTGCTGGTGCAGGTGCTGGCCGTGGCGGGGGCGCTCGGGATGGGCCGCCTCGCCCGGAAGTACGGCGCCCAGCGCACCGTCCTCGGCTCGCTGGTGGCCTGGGCGGCCATGCTCGCCGTCGGGTACTTCGTGCCCGCGAAGGCGCCGGTGTACTTCTTCGCGCTGGCCGGCGGCATCGGCATGATCCTCGGCGGCAGCCAGGCGCTGTCCCGGTCGCTGTTCTCCCACCTGGTGCCGCCGGGCAAGGAGGCCGAGTACTTCTCGGCGTACCAGGTCAGCGACCGCGGCATGAGCTGGCTCGGGCCGCTGCTGTTCGGCATGACCTACCAGCTCACCGGCAGCTACCGCTACGCGATCATCTCCCTGGTGGCCTTCTTCGTCATCGGCTTCGTACTGCTCGCCAGGGTCCCGGTGCGGCGGGCGATCGCCGCGGTGGGCAACCCGGTACCGGAGAAGATCTAGCGCCGATTTCGCGCTCGGCACGAAAGGGCGGTAGTGTACGCGTTTGGCCTGCCAGGCGGACCGTTACTGCGCGTCAAAGATGCCGAAACGCTGGGTGACATCTACTAGTAGATGTGACAAACCGGGCGCCTGTGGGTAGAAGAAGGGGCGGCTACGACGGCGACGCATGACCCGGAACGGGACTCGGAACGGGAATCTTTACCGCCGACCGGACGTTGACCGGATGACGACGACAGCGACACCTGTCCTGTGGGCGACAAGCCCGGGAGGCACGATTCATGAGTGAGCGAGCTCTTCGCGGTACGCGCCTCGTGGTGACCAGCTACGAGACGGACCGCGGCATCGACCTGGCCCCGCGCCAGGCCGTGGAGTACGCATGTGAGAAGGGGCATCGCTTCGAGATGCCCTTCTCGGTCGAGGCGGAGATCCCGCCGGAGTGGGAGTGCAAGGTCTGCGGGGCCCAGGCACTTCTGGTGGACGGCGACGGCCCGGAGGAGAAGAAGGCCAAGCCCGCGCGCACCCATTGGGACATGCTGATGGAGCGGCGCACCCGTGAGGAACTCGAAGAGGTCCTCGAGGAGCGTCTGGCCGTGCTGCGCTCGGGGGCGATGAACATCGCCGTGCACCCCCGGGACAGCCGCAAGTCGGCATAGCGGGCAAGCCGCACAGCGCACATACGCGAGACCGCGGGCGCCGTACGTCTGAGGACGTACGGCGCCCGCGGTCTGTCTGCCGTGTTCCCGGGGGCTACCGGTTGAGCGGCGGCCGGTGGCCGCCGTCCGGGCCCGGGCGGTCGAAACCGTCCTCGCGGATCACCTCGCCCTGCACCACCTTGCCGTCGGGGCGGTGCATCCGGGCCTGCTGGAAGGCGTCGCCGAGGCCGCCCGGGGCGGCGGCGCGCAGCCTCTTCTCGACGGTGTTCTCCGCAAGGCGGCTCACCGCCTTCTGGACCGGCGGCAGCAGCAGGAGCAGGCCCAGGACGTCGGAGATCATGCCCGGGATGATCAGGAGCAGGCCGCCGAGCATGGTCAGCCCGTTGCCCTCCCCGCGCTTCGGCGAACCGCCCCGCTGGAGCGCCTCGTTCAGGTTCTGGAAGGCCCGCCTGCCCGCCCGCTTGATCACCAGGGAGCCGGCCACCACACCCGCCACGAGCAGCAGGAACACGGTCATGCCACCCCCGGCGCCCGCGACCAGGGTCAGCAGCCAGATCTCCAGCACCAGCCACGCGGCGATGCCCAGCGGCAGATACCTGCGCAGCCGGGAGCGCCGGGGCCGGGCGGTGTGCGGGGAGGTCGGAACGCCAGTCGTCATACCCCCAGTGTGCCTGGCTCCGGCTCAGCGCCGGATAAGGGGCCGGGCCACCACGAAAGGGCTACGGGGTGTGCTTGTCCTTGCCTGCGAGCTTGGCGACGCGGTCCCCTGCGCCCCAGGCGGTGACCCGCCACAGCGCCTCGACCAGGATGTCCTTGCTCATCTTGGAGTCGCCCAGCTCGCGCTCCACGAAGGTGATCGGGACCTCGATCACGTGGTAGCCGGCCTTGACCGCGCGGCGGGCGAGGTCGACCTGGAAGCAGTAGCCCTGCGAGGCGACCTCGTCCAGGCCCAGGCCCTTGAGCGTCTCGGCGCGGAAGGCGCGGTAGCCGCCGGTGATGTCGCGCAGCGGCAGATCGAGGGCGAGCCGGGAGTAGAGGCTGCCGCCGCGGGAGATGAACTCGCGGGACTTGGGCCAGTTGACCACCCGGCCGCCGGGCACCCAGCGGGAGCCGAGCACCAGGTCGGCGCTCTTGAGGGCGGTCAGCAGCCGGGGCAGCTCCTCGGGCTGGTGGGAGCCGTCGGCGTCCATCTCGACCAGCACGCCGTAGTCGCGCTCCAGGCCCCAGCGGAAGCCCGCGAGGTAGGCGGCGCCCAGGCCCTCCTTGCCCTTGCGGTGCATCACCTGGACGTTCTCGTCCTCGGCGGCCAGCTCGTCGGCGAGCTTGCCGGTGCCGTCCGGGCTGTTGTCGTCCGCGATCAGCACGTGCGCCTCGGGGACGGCCTTGCGCACCCGGCCGACGATGGTCTTGATGTTCTCCGCCTCGTTGTAGGTCGGGATGATCACCAAGGCCGTGCCGAGCGGACCGAACTGCCTCCCCTGGGCCTTGGCCGCGAGAGTCCCGTCGCCGTCGTTCACTGCTGCCCCTTCTGGTCGTACGCAGGCGTCCACCATAGTGGCCGCCGCCTGGGTGGATGTGACAGCGCGTACGTATGGCGGTGTCGATTGCACAAGAGTGGGGTAAGAACGTTCTTTTCGGGGTGTTCCCGCCCTGTTCGTGTCACGTTCTTTTCCTCTTCCGACTGTTCGGACGGCCCCGCACGCGCAGGGGTTGCCTCTGCCGTGCTGCGGATGGGGGCCCGGCGCCCTTCGGGCCGACCTGGGACCCGCTGGCTGCGGATCGACCGAAAGCCGTTGTCTACTGAGGCCGGGCCCCCCACCCGGGTCACACCTGGCCGACCGGCTGGAACGCTTCCCCGCCGGCGCGGACGCTGAGCCTGGCTGCCAGTGGCGGTGCCCCGGTGCGGGGCGCCGTCCCTGACCCAGCGGCGCGGCGGGGAGGTGCGCGAACGCTTCCCGGTCGGGCGTCCGGTGGTGGACTCGGACGAACCTACCGGCCCTCCGCGCCCGACTGTCAACAGCTCCCTGGCCTGCGCGGACGCCGAGGCGTCCGGGAGCGGTGCGGAGGATGCGCAGGTCGCGCGAGCGGGCCCGGCGCGGGGGCGGCGGCCACGCCACCCCGGGAGATCACTCGCCCGGCCGTACGAAGACCGTCCGGCCGCCCACCACGGTGCGCAGGCAGCGCGGCAGCTCGCCGCCCGGGGTGAGGTCGGGCAGCCCGGGGGTGCCGGAGCGCGGGTCGGTCGACCAGCGGGCCACCCGGTCGTCGGGGGCCTGCACGACCAGCTCGCCGGTGCGCCAGACCGCGAAGTCGGCGGGCGCGCCCGGCACCAGGACGCCCGCGTCGTCCCGGCCGATCGCCCGCCAGCCGCCCCGGGTGTGCGCCGTGAAGGCGGCACGCACCGAGACACGGTGCTCGGGCGTGTGGTGGAAGGCGGCGGCGCGGACCGTGCCCCACGGGTCGAGCGGGGTGACGGGGCTGTCGGAGCCGAAGGCCAGCGGGACGCCGGCGCGCAGCAGGGCCGCGTACGGATTGAGGGTGCGGGCCCGCTCGGCCCCGAGCCGGTGGGCGTACATGCCGTCCTCGCCGCCCCACAGCGCGTCGAAGGCGGGCTGCACGGAGGCGATCAGGCCCAGCTCGGCGAAGCCGGCCACGGTCTCGGGGCTGAGCATCTCGGCGTGCTCGACGCGGTGCCGGGCGGCCCGGATCCGGGCGAGGCCGACCTTCTCGGCGGCGGCGCGCACGCCCTCGACCACGGAGGTCACAGCGGCGTCGCCGATCGCGTGGAAGCCCGCCTGGAGGCCCGCCTCGGTGCAGGCGATCACATGGGCGGCGATGGCGTCGGTGTCCAGGTAGGCGGTGCCGGTGTGGTCCGCGTCGGCGTACGGCTCGTGCAGGCACGCGGTGTGCGAGCCGAGGGCGCCGTCGGCGAAGAGGTCGCCCGCGGCGCCGATCGCGCCCAGCTCGCGGGCCTTGTCGACGTCCTGTTCGGCCCAGTACCCGAGGACCCGGGGGCCCGGCAGGTCCGCGGCGAGCCTGAGCAGGCCGGTGAAGTCGTCCTCGGAGGAGATCTGCGGCCCGCCGCACTCGTGCACCGAGCCGATGCCGAGGGAGGCGGCGTGCGCCAGGGCGGTGCGCTGGGCCTCCTCGCGCTGGGCGGGCGTGATCGCGGCGAAGGCGGCCGCGCGTACGGCGTGGTGGGCGTCGCGGGTGAGGGGTTCGTCCGCGCGGGGCAGGTCGCCGCCGACCAGGTCCAGCAGGGCGGTGGTGACGACGGCCGAGTGCACGTCGATGCGGGAGAGGTACAGCGGGCGGCCCCCGGTGGCCTCGTCCAGCTCCGCGCGCGTCGGCGGGCGGCCGCCGGGCCAGCGGGCGGCGTCCCAGCCGTGGCCCAGCAGCACGCGGTCACCGGGGCGGGCGGCGGCGAACTCCCGGACCAGGGCGAGCGCGGCGTCCAGGGAGGGGGCGGCGCTCAGGTCGAGGCCGGTCAGCGCGAGACCGGTGGCGGTGGTGTGCACATGGGCGTCCGTGAACGCCGGGGTGACCAGGGCGCCGTCGAGGTCGATCACCTCGTCCACGCCGTCGGCGAAGGCGTCCGCGGCGCCCTCGGAGCCGACCCAGGCGATGTGGCCGGACTCCACGACCATCGCGGTGGCGAAGGGGTCGGCGGGGCTGTGGACGTCGCCGTGGCGCAGGAGGAGGGTGCGGTCGCTCATAGGCGACAGTTTCCCTCGGCCGCCGGGGGGTGTCGCACCTGGGGCGGCTTCGGACGGTCCCCCGGCACGGCGGCGGCCGCCCCGGGAGACCCGTCCCGCGGGCCGGTCGCCGTCAGAGCTGCGGCGGGCGGGCCTCGTACGGCGTGGACAGGACCACCGTGGTACGCGTCGACACCCCCGCCAGGCTCCGCAGGCGCGCCAGCAGCTCCTCCAGTTCGTGCGGGGTCGCCACGCGGACCTTGAGGATGTAGTTCTCGTCGCCGGCGACGCTGTGGCAGGCCTCGATCTCGGGCACGCCGGCGAGCCGGTCGGCGATGTCGTCGGGGGCGCTGGGGTCGAACGGTTTCACCGAGATGAAGGCGGTGAGGGACAGCCCGACCGCTTCCGGGTCGACCACCGCGGCGTAGCCGCGGATGACGCCACGCTGTTCGAGCCGGCGCACCCGCTGGTGCACGGCCGACGTGGACAGGCCCGTGGCCTTGCCCAGGTCTGTGTAGCTCATCCGCCCGTCCTTGACGAGCAGCTGCACGATCTGACGGTCCAGCTCCTCCATGGCGCCAAAACCTACAGGGCGTTCGATCTCCTCGGACAGCCGACGGGCCTCCGCCGACGGCCCCACGGTCATCTGCACGCGGCATGTGACGAACACCACACCTTTCGAACAGGCTCCGTGATGTTCTCGTGATTACCGCCGAGACCGGGCGGGAAGTGCTTGCTGTGGTCGAGGCCGCCGCGCCTTTCACGGCCCAGCCTTAGGGGGAGAATCCCATGCAGAGTGTCAAGCGCCCTGGTCGATCCGCGTCCAAGCGGCAGCAGTCCATGCTCGAACCCGAGCCGGAGGGTGTCGAACCCGACGCCTTCGAGGACGAGCTGGACTTCTACGACACCTTGGAGATGTACCGGGTGATCTGCCCGGACTGCGCACAGCCGATCGCGCTGCTGGCGGACGAGGAGATCCTGCCGGAGCACGCGCTGTGCGCCTCGCCGTGGAACCCGTTCGGGCTCACGGTGTGCGCGGGTACCGGCCGGTCCGCGGCCGACGCCCGCCCCGCGGACGAGACCTTCACCCCGCAGGAGCAGGACACCGCCCTGCTGCTGACGCTCCCCCAGGGTCTGAACTGGCGGACGCAGCCCTTCTCGCACGTCGGCGGTCCGGGCTCGCGCCCGATGCGGGTGCCGGAGATGCGCCGCCGGGCCGCCTGAGCCCCGCGCACCGGACCCGGTCCGACGCCGGACGTTCCTGGACTGACGCTCGATTCGGGCGGGCGGTGACCTGTGCGCCGGGCGGCGCGTTCTTCCGGGTATGACACCCTCGCACTCGGCCACCGGGCGTCGGCGCCACATCTTCGTCCCGCGCCCCGCGGTACCGATTTCCTCCGGCGCTCCGCAGGACCCGCCCATCTACCGTGACCTGATGCGCGCCTGGGCCGACCGGGGCCGCACCCTGCCGGGCCGCCAGGACCCGGAGTGGGTGCGGCTGGCGGCGCCGACGGTGCGTACGGGCCAGTTCAGCGGGCCTCGGGTCCCGCCACGTGACGGGCGATGACCATCCGCTGGATCTGGTTGGTGCCCTCCACGATCTGGAGCACCTTGGCCTCGCGCATGTAGCGCTCGGCCGGGAAGTCGGCGGTGTAGCCGTATCCGCCGAGGATCTGTACGGCGTCCGTGGTGACCTTCATGGCGGTGTCGGTGCAGTGGAGCTTGGCCATGGCGGCCTGCTTGGCGAACGGCTTGCCGGCGTCGCGCAGCCGGGCCGCCGCGAGGTAGAGGGCACGGCCCGCCTCGATCTGGGTGGCCATGTCGGCGATCATGAAGCGCAGGCCCTGGAAGTCGGCGACGGGGTGGCCGAACTGCCGTCGCTCGGTGGCGTAGCCGACGGCTTCGTCCAGTGCGGCCTGGGCGACGCCGATGGCGCAGGCGGCGATGCCGAGGCGACCGGAGTCGAGGGCGGACAGGGCGATGGTGAAGCCCTGGCCCTCCTCACCGATGCGGCGGTCGTCGCCGACGCGGACGCCGTCGAAGTGGACCTGGGCGGTGGGCGAGCCCTTCATGCCCATCTTCTTCTCGGGGGCCGCCGCGCTCAGGCCCGGGGCGTCGCCGGGCACGAGGAAGGCGGTGATGCCGCGGGGGCCGTCCTCGCCGGTGCGGGCCATCACGGTGTAGAAGTCGGCGATGCCGCCGTGGGTGATCCAGGCCTTGGTGCCGGTGATCACCCAGCCGTCGCCGTCTCGCACCGCTTTGGTGCGCAGGGAGGCGGCGTCGGAGCCGGAGGAGGGTTCGGACAGGCAGTAGGCGCCGAGGAGCCCGCCACCGAGCATGGCGGGGAGGTGCTCGACCTGCTGCTGCTTGGTGCCGTAGGTGGCGAGCGCGTAGGAGGCGAGGGTGTGCACGCTGAGGCCGAGGCCGACGGTGAGGCGGGCCGCGGCGAGTTCCTCCAGGACCTGGAGGTAGACCTCGTACGGCTGGTCGCCGCCGCCGTGCTCCGCGGCGTACGGCAGGCCGAGCAGGCCCGATGACGAGAGCAGGGTGAAGATCTCGCGCGGGAAACGGCCCGCGTCCTCCTCCTCGGCGGCCTTCGGGGCGATCTCCCGCCGTGCCATCTCCCGGACGAGGGTGAGCAGGTCCCTCGCCTCGTCCGTCGGCAGTTGGCGCTCCACCGGCTGCGGGTCGCGGTCGGACATGACGTCGGTCTCCTCCCTGGTCGGGAACCGGCGGCACGGCCCGCGCGTCAGGGCGGCTCCGCCTGATCATCCCGTTACGGCCGCGGCCCGTGCTCCCGGATCGCGGAAGCCCGCTGACCAGCGGCTGCGCTGAGTATGCCCGAACATCGGACTCCCGTCACCAGTTAACGACCGCTCACTCGAACATTCCAGCCGGAACCCCCGGGACCGGAATCCGGAGCCGCCCGGGACCGGAATCCGGGGGTGCCCGCGGCCGGGCGGCGGGGCGGCCGGAGCCGGGCGGGACACGGGGAAGTCCGGCGGGGATACCGGAACGGCGGACGGCCGGTATCCGAGAAGAGGGCCGGCCAGTGACACGAGGAGGCACGCCGGTACGGCCGGAAAGATGCGGCCCTCGTTGACCGTAGTGGTCTAGTCCTCCTACGGTGCTCGCCCGGTGTTCCTCTCACGGGTACGAGGAGGCACGATGCGGATGCGCAGGACCCAGCCGTCCCGGGTGCGGAGGTTCGTCTCGGCCGTGTGCGCGGCCGCACTCGGTTTCGGGTTGCTGGTCGGGGCGGGTGCCGTCAGCGGGGACCGGGGCGGCACCGGGGCCGGCCGGCCCGGCGGCGAGCCCGGGTTGATCAAGTCGCTGGAGTAGGGGCCGGGTTCAGAGGAGCCCGAGCCGGGTGACCAGCATCGCGATGACCGCGACGAGGACCCAGCCCAGCACGTGTTCGAGAATCTTGGGCCCGTCGTCCCGGGGGCCGCCGGTGCGGACGCGGGTGGCGGTGGCGGAGTGTGCGGTCATGCTGGTACTCACAGAGGTCGGACGTACAGAGCGATTCCCCCACCCCATCCGTCCACCTTGCCACCCGCGGCCGCGTGTGCGGCGATGAGCTTGCTCACACGGTCAGCGCACACCCACCGCGGCCAGGGCCTTGCGCTGGTGGGCGCTCGGATGCGCCGGGAAGTAGAGGTAGCAGACCCCTCCGGTGCCGGAGGAGACCCCGCCGGAGGCGTTGTACCGCTTCGTCCTCAGCCAGATGTTCTCGAACTCCCGCCGCTGGTACACCCGTCGCACCGCGTCGTCGCCCGGCGAGGCCGGGTCGTTGGCGATCACGTCGCCGTCCGCGGTGAAGCCGATCACGGTCATGAGGTGCCCCGACGTGCCGTAACCCGCCCCGGTCAGTTCGGTCTTCAGGAACGACTGGGACGTTATGGCCGGGATGCCGGCCGCGACCAGGGTCTCCAGGTCGCTCAGCGAGGCGAGCCGGGTGACGACGCCCTGGAGGCCGTCGAAGGTCGCCGCGTAGGCGGCGTTGAACGGCCAGTTGCCGCAGCCCGCGTACTGGTAGTCGTACGTGTAGCGCGCGGCCGCGTCCACCTGCGGATCGGCGTAGGACGGGTCGATCCAGGACAACTGGTCGGCCGTGAGCCGGCCGCCCCAGTACTCGATGATCATCTGCGAGGAGGTCGGACTGCACCAGGCCTCGCCGCCGTTGTCGTACTGCGGGTACTGGCCCTTGTGGATCTCCTGCGAGTAGCGCGGCACGACCAGTTCCTGCGCGAGGCCGGGCGTGGAGGCCGGGACGGTGAAGCGGTCGGGGATGTCGGAGCCCATCGCGCCGAGCCGCCACACGGTCGGCGTGAGCCGCGTGCCCGGCCTGCGGTAGAGGGTCAGGCGCAGCCGGTAGGAGACGAGGCGCAGGCCGGTGCTCGCGTCGTCGATGGCGAAGGTGTCGGTCCAGATGCTGCTCCTGCCGTCGCTCTGGCCGTCCACCGAGGTCCGCTTGATGTCCTGGTCCCCGGTCGCCCAGCGGCCCATCACGTACCAGGGCGTGTCGCCGCCGTCGGAGTACGTGCCGCTCAACTCCACCTGGAGCCACGTGCCCTCGGGCGTGTGCGCGTTCCAGGAGGCGATGACCTCGGTGGCGGGGACCGCGAGCCGGTACAGCGGGGAGGTCCAGGTGGCGTACTCCCAGGTGGCGGTGGTGCCGGTGTGCGGATCGGTGTAGTCGGTGGAGCCCGCGGGAGCGCCGATCACCACCCCCGGCCGGGGGCCGGAAACCGGGCGGGTGCCCTGAGAGGCGCCGCTGCGCCACTCCCTGTACGTGGTCCAGGCGTGGTAGTCGACGGGGCGGGCCGCCCCTGCGGACTCGTCGACGTCGACGGCCGCACGCGCGGTGGTGCTCCCCCGCTGTACGGCGGCCGCTGCGGGCGTGGCGGCGCCGGCCACCGCGGCGGCGACCGCGACGGTCAGAACCGTTCTGCGGGACGGCTGTTGGGCTCTGCTCATGGGCGCGAATACCCCCAGGTGTCCGGAGTCGGGGCTGGATCATGTGCACGTCGTGCGCCAACTATGGAGCAGCCGCAGGGCCCCTGCCAGCACTTGGGCGGATGCCGCGCCATGAATATTGGTCTGATCCGGTGGCGGCGCGTGCGCGGGGGTGACAAAGGCCCCGGCCCCGGTACCGAAGCGGTGCCGGGGCCGGGGCCTGGTGTGCGGCGGGTCAGACGAGGTCCATGGCGGCGATCTCGTCGGGACGGCCGTAGCTGATCGGGCCCTGGAAGCGGCGGCGGGCGGTGGCGAACCACCAGATCGTGGCCACGAGCAGGACGACGGCGAGCGCGATCGGCGCGTAGTTGAAGGAGTCCACGGTGATCGGGGACGCCTGCGGCAGCATGAACAGGACGCTGCTGAGCACGATCCAGATCACGGCGAGCCAGCCGACCGGCTTGCTCCAGCGGCCCAGGTGCCAGGGGCCCGCCTGGAAGGCGTCGCCGAGCCGCAGCCGCAGGAAGATCGGGACGGCGTAGGCGAGGAAGAGGCCGACCACGTTGACGCTGACGATCGCGGTGAAGGCGGTGTGCGACCACCAGCCGGGCACGATGAGGGCGAGCGAGCAGGCCACCGCGAGCCAGACCGCCTTGACGGGCGTCCGGGTGCGGGTCGAGACCGAGTGCCACCAGCGGGAGCCGGGCATGGCGCCGTCGCGGGAGAAGGCGAAGATCTGGCGGGTGTTGCTGGTGAGGTTGGCCAGTCCGCAGAAGAGCATCGCGCCGATGACGATGAGGAGCATGACCTTCGCGGTGGTCAGGCCGAGGCCGTCGATCAGGATCTGGACGGGCGGCGCGCCGTTGGCGGCCTCGTCGGCGTAGTCCCTAATGCTGTAGACCAGTGCCAGCATCAGGATCAGACCGGTGATCGCCGAATAGCCGATGGCGCGGGTGATCCCCTTGGGCGCGTTGACCGTGGCCCGCACCGTTTCCTCGGACATGTGGAAGCTGCCGTCGAAGCCGGTGAAGGTCCAGCTGGTGACCAGCAGGCCGAGCATGCCGCCGTAAAGTCCGCTCGTGAAGCCGGTGTTGTTCTCGAAATGCGTGACGAACGACGCGGACTGGTGATGATCCGGTATCACTATGAGTGCGCCCACGATCACGACGAGTCCGATCAGCAGCCACCAGACGGAAATGCGGTTGAGGACGGCGACGAGCTGGACGGTGTAGGTGTTGGCGAGCCCCTGCAACACGATGATCAAGGCCGTGATCAGCACCGTCTGATGGACGGTCGGCTGGTAGGAGGGCCACTGCAACTGCACGAAGGCCTGGATGAAGGTGGCCGCCGCGTACCCGGTGGCGGCGGTGCCGCCGATCTGCCCGACGAAATTCAACCAGCCCGTGTACCAGGACCAGGCGCCCTTGTGGCGCTTGGCGAGTTTACCGGCGGAGAAATAGAGGGCGCCGCTCGTCGGATACGCGGAGGCGACCTCGCCCATGGCCGCGCCGATGAGCAGCACCATGATCGATACACCGATCCAGCCGAACACGAGAATGCGGGGGCCACCCGCGTTCATGCCGAATCCGAAGGACGAGAAGATGCCCGAAAGGACATTGATGATGGTGAAGGAGATCGCGAAATTGTCGAACGCCTGGAAACGGCGGGTGAGTTTCCGCGGATAACCCATCGCGTGCAGGGTCGCGTCGTCGTCGAGCACGACCGCGTCTTCTCCGGCACGGGCGGTGGCCCGGGGAGCAGACATCCGTTCTGACACAGATCGACCTTTCTCTCGGTGCCTCGTGAGCGCTCCGGGCGGCTCCCGAGGAGGGGGGACGGGGGACGGGCAAGGGGGGTCAGGCGGGCCCGGGCACGGGCAGCCCGCAGGCGCGGCGGGCCCGCGAGAGCTGTTCGGCGGGGTCACCGAAGGCGCTCCAGGGCATGCGCGAGGCGTACGGGCCCATCGCCGTGAAGACCGCCCGGGCCTCGAACTCGCGCTGGCCCATGACCAGCGCGTGCGCCAGATAGGCCAGGTCGAGCACCGGGGTGAAGCGGTAACCGGCCATCGTCGGCAGCCAGTTGTGGTAGATCGCGAGCGCGGTGGAGCGCCACTGGGGCTGTTCCCAGACGCGGTCGGCGAGCAGTTGGGTCGGGTTGTAGCTCTCCACCAGGGCGACCAGGGGCAGCAGGCGCAGCGCGGAGTCGGCGGGCGCGCGCTGGCTGAGGAAGGCGGCCACGTCCCAGGCGGCGTTCACCGAGCCGCCGTAGCGGGCGAAGAAGGCGGAGAGGAAGCGGTGGTGGGCCTCGCGGTGCCACGGGTCCAGGGAGAGGATGTGCGCGAACAGGCGCCAGGGGCCGGGCGGGGCGGTGAGCAGGCCCTGCGGAGCGGGGTCGCGCAGCCGGTGCAGGCGGGCCATGGCGAGCTTGGCGACCCAGGGGGTGGGGTCCTGCGGGGCCAGGGCGGCGGCCCGTTCGCAGGCGGTGAGCGCTATACGCTCCAGCGCCTCGGCGCGGTCGTCGTGGCCGTCGGCGGCGCGCAGCGCCCGCTGGACGGCGACACGGGCCCACATGAGGGCCGCCTCGGGCGAGGGCTCCTCGTCCAGCCAGCGCTCGACCAGGTCGGTGCCGGCCGCCTCGGAGGCGAGGACCAGGGAGCGGTGGGCGCGCAGCGCGAAGTCGTGGCGTGTCTCGGCCAGGGCCTCGTACGCGTGGCGATAACGTCCGGCGCGGACATCGACGCAAACGGCGGCCAGGACTCGGTCGTCTGCCGCCGGGTGCCACACATACTGCCCCTCGAATAACTCCGCGGCCATGTCCCCTGCCTTGTCCCCGTACGGTGTCCGCGGCTACCGCTTCTCGCGGTGGCGCAGGAGGCACCTTACTCAGCACGGAGGACCGCCGGGAACGCCGAATTCGACATATCGGTCAGGGATTCGAGAATGTTTATCGAAGTGCACGAGGAGGCACCCCGGGCGATGGTTCAAAGCGTAACCGTCTTTCGTCCGGCGGCCTCGGGGTGACCACCACTATGCGCCACTACTAGACTCTTTCCGGAAAACCCCCCACACCGCATCACACCTTCGGGAATCGTCATTCAGCACCTCGCCGCCCGGCTGCGCGGGCTCCCGCCGTCCCTCGGACCGGTCCGGCTGATCGGCGTCGACGGGCACGCCGGCTCCGGGAAGTCCACCTTCGCCGGGCGGCTGGCCGCCGCGCTGGACGGGGCGCCGGTGCTCCATCTCGACGACATCGCCAGCCATGAGGAGTTGTTCGCCTGGACCGGCCGGCTGCTGGCACAGGTGATCGACCCACTGTCCCGGGGCGAGGCCGCCGCCTACCTCCCCTACGACTGGCACACCCGCGCGTTCGGCCCGGCGCGCCCGCTGCCGCCGGCGCCGGTGGTCCTCGTGGAGGGGGTCGGCGCGGGCCGTCGGGCGCTGCGGCCGTTTCTGGCCGAACTGCTGTGGATGGAGCTGCCCCGCGAGGAGTCCTGGGACCGCGGCCGGCGGCGGGACGGGGCGGCGCAGCGGGAGTTCTGGGACGGCTGGGTCGAGGCCGAGCGGGCGCACTTCGCCGACGACCCCACCCGCCCCCACGCCGGGCTCCTGGTGCGTCAGACGGCCAGGGGATACGAGGTGCTGCCGGGGCCCGCGCGACCCCAGGAATCAGGCCACGGTGTGACCCACAGTGATCCCCCCACCATCATGTGGTGAAAATGTGAAGACCCTTGTCGGCCAACTTCGCCAAGTGTGCCAACTCCGCTTGACCCGGCGGCCGTACAGGTCTTACGTTCTCAATGTGCGGTGATTCGAAGCCGCCCGAAGACGCGAAGCCCCCGGTTGTTCCCCCGTGATCGGGGGCTTCGTTCTGCCCGCGCACCGATTTCCGGGCCCCTTGCGCGCCGATCTCGTCACCCTCGGTCACGAAACACCCCCATCGCGTCCGCTCCCACCTCGCCAAACGGGCTGTGCGGCACCCTTCGGCGCGCGGCACCCACGCGGGTACGATGCCCTTGGTGCGACCTTCGGCGGCAGCCTCGCGCACCTGCAACTCCGGTCCGCGGCACGGCGGTTCGGCCGCGGCGGCCGCTGGGCGACCGTCCGGTGGTGAACCACGGGTGCACGGTCTGTGGGGGACGTGATGGACTTCGGCACGCAGGGCCCCGAGGCCCCGGCCGACCTCGCCTGGCTGCGCGGGGTCGACGCCTACACGATGGGCGCGTACCCGCAGGCCGAGGAGGAGTTCCGGGCCGCGGTACGGATGGACCCGGGTATGGCGGACGGCTGGCTCGGGCTGCACGCGCTCCGGGTCGACACCACCACCGCCCTGCTGCGGATGTTCCGCCACCGCGAGCGCTTCGGCGAACAGCGCGCCCGGCACCGCCGCGCGCTCAACTCCTGGTACTGGCTGGGCTGGTGGGTGCAGCCGGTGCTGGAGAGCCCGCGCGATCTGCTGCTGGCGCACGCCTCGCACTGGCTGGACGGCCGGCACGTGCCCGAGCTGGACCGGGCGCTGGCCGGGCTGCCCCCGGTCGACACCGACCCCCAGGTCCGCTTCCTGCACGCCTGCCGCGCCTATCTGGTCAAGGACTGGGAGCAGCTCGTACGGCACACCGATCCGCTGCTGGACGACCCGTTGCTCGGCATAGAGGCCGGGCTGTTCGGCGGCATGGCCCGGGTCCGCCTGGAGATGTACGGCCAGGCCGAACCGCTGCTGTCGGCGGCGCTGATGCGCTGCCGCAGCGAGCAGCCGCAGCGCAAGGAGCTGCGCTACTGGCTGGCGCGGGCGCACGAGGGCACCGGCCGCTCCGCCGCCGCGCTGCCCCTCTACCGGGCCGTGCACCGGGTGGACCCCGCCTTCATGGACACCTCGGCGCGGCTCGCGGCGATCGCCGAGGGGGACGGGTACGACGAGGCGGCCGACCTCGCCGCGATCACGCTGACCGGCGCGGGGCAGGACACGGTGGACGGGCCGGACGGGTTCGATCCGTTCTTCGGCACCGAGGGGCGGGATCTGCGGCTGCCGGAGCCGGACCTGCCGACCGGGCCGCTGCCGGCCGTCACCGACCCGGGGGTCCGTGACCGGGGCGGTGTTCCCGGCTCCCCCCTGCCCTCCGGGCCGACCGATCCCGCCTTACTGGAGCAGGCGCTCGCCGAGCTGGAGCGGATGGTGGGGCTCGAACCGGTCAAGCGTCAGGTGAAGGCGCTGTCCGCGCAGTTGAACATGGCGCGGCTGCGGGCCGGGCAGGGGCTGCCCGTGCAGCCGCCGAAGCGGCACTTCGTCTTCTCCGGGCCGTCCGGGACCGGCAAGACGACGGTGGCGCGCATCCTCGGGCGGGTCTTCTACGCCCTCGGGCTGCTCGGCGGGGACCACCTCGTCGAGGCGCAGCGGGCCGATCTCGTCGGCGAGTACCTCGGGCAGACCGCGGTGAAGGCCAACGAGCTGATCGACTCCGCGATCGGCGGGGTGCTGTTCGTGGACGAGGCGTACTCGCTCTCCAACTCCGGCTACGGGAAGGGGGACGCGTACGGGGACGAGGCGCTGCAAGTGCTGCTGAAGCGGGCCGAGGACAACCGGGACCACCTGGTGGTGATCCTCGCGGGGTATCCCGAGGGGATGGACCGGCTGCTCGCGGCGAACCCGGGGCTGTCGTCCCGCTTCACGACCCGGGTGGACTTCCCCTCGTACCGGCCCGGGGAACTCACCGAGATCGGGAAGGTGCTGGCCGCGGAGAACGGGGACCTGTGGGACGAGGAGGCGCTGGAGGAGCTGCGGTCGATCGCCGGGCACGTGGTCGATCAGGGGTGGATCGACGAACTGGGGAACGGGCGGTTCCTGCGGACGCTGTACGAGAAGAGCTGCGCGTACCGGGATCTGCGGTTGTCGGCGTATCCGGGGTCGTTGTCCCGGGAGGATCTGGCGACGTTGCGCCTCGCCGACCTGATGCAGGCGTACGGGGAGGTGCTGTCGGGGCGGGGGCCGCAGGATCCGTCGCCGGCATAGGACGGCGGCGCGTCCCCGGGGGCGCGGGGAACCGCGCGGCCGGCCCGCCACCGGGCCGCACCCGCACAGCTCCCCGCACCACCCTCCGGGCTACGGCCTACACCGCGAGCGCGCCCTCCGGCTCGCCGCTCGCCCTCGGCTCGGTGAGCTTCACGTCGCGGTGCGCGGGGTCGCGCACCTCGCCCACCAGCATCTCCAGGACGTCCTCCAGCGCCACCAGCCCCAGCACCTTCCCGGACGCGTCGGCCACCTGGGCCAGGTGCGTGGCGGCGCGGCGCATGACCGTGAGGGCGTCGTCCAGGGGAAGCTCGGCCCGCAGGGTCGTCATCGGGCGCCAGATGTTCTGCGGCACCGCCCGCTCGGAGTCCTCCAGGTCGAGGACGTCCTTGACGTGGACGTACCCCATGAAGGCGCCCTTGTCCGTCGCCGCGACCGGGAAGCGGGAGTATCCCGTGCGCGCGGTGAGCCGCACGATCTCCCCCGGTGTCACCGCGGGCGTCACCGTGACCAGGGACTCACGGCGCAGCAGGACGTCGGTGACCGGACGGGAGCCCAGTTCCAGGGCGTCCTCCAGGCGTTCCATCTCCTCGGGATCGAGCAGGCCCGCCTGTCCCGAGTCCTCCAGCAGCCGGTTGAGCTGCTCGCTGGTGACGACCGCCTCGACCTCGTCCTTGGGTTCCACGCGGAACAGCCGCAGGACGGCCTGGGCGACGGCGCCCAGGGACACCGTGATCGGCTTGCACACGCGGGCGAACCAGACCAGGCCGGGGCTGAGCCACAGCGCCGCCTTCTCGGGCGCCGCCATCGCGAGGTTCTTCGGCACCATCTCGCCGATGACCAGGTGGAAGAAGACCACCGCGGCCAGCGCGATGACGTAGCCCAGCGGATGGATCACGCCGTCCGGGAGGTGGACCGCCTCGAACACCGGTTCCAGCAGGTGCGCCACGGTCGGTTCGGCGACCGCGCCGAGCGTCAGGGAGCACACGGTGATCCCGAACTGCGCCGCGGCCATCATCTGCGGCAGCCGCTCCAGGCCGTACAGCACCTGCCGGGCCCGTGTGGTGCCGAGCGGTTCGATCTGGCTGCGGCGGACGGAGACGAGCGCGAACTCGGCGCCGACGAAGAAGCCGTTGGCGAGCACGAGCAGCGCCGCCAAGGCCAGTTGGAGCACGCTCATCGCACGGCCTCCGCGATGTTCGCCGCCGGGGCCGTCCTGACCAGGCGGACCCGTTCGGCCCGGTAGTGGCCGACCTGGCGGACCGCGAGCCGCCAGCCGGGCAGCTCGGCCCGGTCGCCGGGGGCCGGGATCCGGCCGAGCAGGTCGGCGACCAGCCCGGCGACGGTCTCGTACGGCCCCTCGGGCACGTCGAGGCCTATGCGCTGAAGGATGTCGACCCGGCAGCTCCCGGCCACGTCCCAGGCGGGCCTGCCGTCCTCGGGCGGGGCGGCGGCCAGCTCGGGCACGTCCTTGGCGTCGTGCTCGTCGCGGACCTCGCCGACCAGTTCCTCGACGATGTCCTCCAGGGTGACCACGCCGGCCGTGCCGCCGTACTCGTCCACCACGACCGCGATGGGCTGTTCGCTGCGCAGCCGGGCCAGCAGGGGCTGGACGGGCAGGGTCTCGGGGACCAGCAGCGCGGGGCGGGCGATGCGGCCGACCGGGGTGCGCAGCCGGTCGTGCGCCGGGACGGCGAGGGCGTCCTTGAGGTGGGCCATGCCGACGATCTCGTCGATCTTCTCCCGGTAGACGGGGAAGCGGGACAGTCCGGTGGCCCGGGTGAGGTTGACCACGTCCTCGGCGGTGGCCGAGTTCTGCAGCGCGCTGACCTTCACGCGCGGGGTCATGACGTGCTGGGCGGTCAGCTCGCCCAGCGAGAGGGTGCGCACGAACAGGTCGGCGGTGTCCTGCTCCAGGGCGCCGGCCTGTGCGGAGTGCCGGGCCAGGGAGACCAGTTCGCCGGGGGTGCGGGCCGAGGCCAGTTCGTGGGCGGGTTCGACGCCGAGGGCGCGGACCAGCCGGTTGGCGACGGTGTTGAGCGCGGCGATCACCGGCCGGAACAGCCGGGAGAAGTGGTGCTGGGGGCCCGCGACGAAGCGCGCGACCTGGAGCGGCCGGGAGACCGCCCAGTTCTTGGGCACCAGTTCGCCGATCACCATCTGGAGGGCGGAGGCCAGCAGCATGCCGACGAGCACGGCGGCGCCGGAGACGGCGCCGTCGGGAAGGCCGAGCGCGGCGAACGGGCCGCGTAGCAGCCGGCCCAGGGCCGGTTCGGCGAGCATGCCGACGACCAGGGAGGTGATGGTGATGCCGAGCTGGGTGCCGGAGAGCTGGAAGGAGAGTTCCTTCAGCGCCTCCACGACCGTACGAGCGCGCTTGTCGCCGTCGGCGGCGGCCTTCTCGGCCTCGGGGCGCTCGACCGTCACCAGACCGAACTCGGCCGCCACGAAGAATCCGTTGGCGAGAATCAGCAGGAAAGCGGCTGCGAGGAGCAGCAGAGGGGTGGTCACGATGCCGCCGCCTCCCCGGTATGCCGGGTGGGGGCGGCGCAGGTACTACAGGACGATCCGTCCATCGCCGGAGGGATTCACTCCTCGGGTCGCAGGAACCCCTGGCACCGGGCGGCGCACAGGGGCGGAGGCGCTGTCGGCGCGGCCTCCGCCCACCAGATTAATCAAGACCGGGCCGGGCGGGCAGGGTGGGCGACCCGGAGTCGGCCCGGAGTCGCCCCCGAGTCAGCCCTGATCTTTCTCCAGACGGGCGGCCGAGTGGGCCTCGGCGAGCGCCCGCAGCGCACCGGCGTCGGCGATCGCCCGCTGCCTGGCGATGCCCGGCTGGATGCCGAGCACGGGCAGGCTGGTGCCGTCGCTGAGGTTGAGGAACACCCAGGGATCGCCCGGACGGAGGTTCACCTGAAGGATCTCCGCCCAGTCGAGGCGCCGCTTGCTGGCGATGTTGACGACGGTGACGCCGGTGTCGTCCGCGACGACCTTGATCCGGGCGAGCTGGGCGAGCACCCAGAAGATCAGCGCCCCGGTGACCACGAAGCTCATCCGCTCCCCCGGGCCGAGGCCCTCCAGCAGCAGGGCGACCCCCGAGATGGTGAGGAAGATCGCCACGGCCGCGGTGAGCAGGATGGCCCGGGTGTGGCCTGGCCGGAAGGTGACGGGAAGGGTGGGCAGGTCGGACATCACGTACCCCTCAGAGGCGGCAGGCGTGGATGGCCGTGGTCAGGATGGCGCGGGCGCCGATGGCGTAGAGGTCGTCCATGATCCGCTGCGCCTCCTTGGCGGGGACCATGGCGCGGACCGCGACCCAGCCCTCGTTGTGCAGCGGGGAGACGGTCGGGGACTCCAGGCCGGGGGTGAGCGCGACTGCCTTCTCCAGCTGCTCGACCCGGCAGTCGTAGTCCATCATCACGTACGTCCGGGCGACCAGGACGCCCTGGAGGCGGCGCAGGAACTGCTGGACCTTGGGCTCGGCGGCCTCGTCCGTGTCCGCGCCGGTGCGGCGGATCACGATCGCCTCGGACTTCATGATCGGCTCGCCGAAGACCTCCAGGCCCGCGTTGCGCAGGCTGGTGCCGGTCTCCACGACGTCGGCGATGACCTCGGCGACGCCCAGCTCGATCGCGGTCTCCACGGCGCCGTCCAGGTGCACGACGGAGGCGTCGACGCCGCTGTCGGCGAGGTGCCGGGCGACGATGCCCTCGTACGAGGTGGCGACCGTACGGCCCTTCAGGTCCTCGACGCCGCTCGCCGTGCCCGGCTTGCCGGCGAAGCGGAAGGTGGAGCGGGCGAAGCCCAGCGGGAGGATCTCCTCGGCGTCCGCGCCGGAGTCGACCAGCAGGTCACGGCCGGTGATACCGATGTCGAGGCGGCCCGAGGAGACGTAGATCGCGATGTCGCGGGGGCGGAGGTAGAAGAACTCGACCTCGTTGCCGGGGTCGACGATCCGCAGTTCCTTGGACTCGCGGCGCTGCTGGTAGCCGGCCTCATGCAGCATGTCCGCCGCAGGGCCGGACAGGGAACCCTTGTTGGGGACGGCGATGCGCAGCATGAGGACGGCTTCCTTTGCGTGAAGGGGTTGGTGCGGTGATCCGCGGCTCGGCGCGGGGAGGGGCGGTCAGAGGTGGGCGTAGACGTCGTCCAGGGAGATCCCGCGGGCGACCATCATCACCTGGACGTGGTACAGCAGCTGGGAGATCTCCTCGGCTGCCGCCTCCTTGCCCTCGTACTCGGCGGCCATCCAGACCTCGGCGGCCTCTTCGACGACCTTCTTGCCGATGGCATGGACACCCTTGCCGACCAGTTCGGCGGTGCGGGAGGTGGCGGGATCGCCGTGGGCGGCCTTGTGCTGGAGCTCGGTGAAGAGCTCCTCGAACGTCTTCTTGGACATGGTGGTCCTTACCCTACGCGCTCCGGCCGGCGCCTCAGTGCCAGGGTTCGGATACCGAACGCAGCGTCGCGGCCGTGGAGACCGCCGCGGTCACCGCCTCGTGGCCCTTGTCCTCGCTGGAGCCCTCGATGCCGGCCCGGTCCAGGGCCTGCTCCTCGGTGTCGCAGGTGAGCACGCCGAAGCCGACGGGGACGCCGGTCTCCACGGAGACCTGGGTGAGGCCCTGGGTGACGCCCTGGCACACGTACTCGAAGTGGGGGGTGCCGCCGCGGATGACGACGCCGAGGGCGACGACCGCGTCGTAGCCGCGCGCGGCGAGCACCTTGGCGGCCACCGGGAGCTCGAAGCTGCCCGGGACCCGGATCAGGGTCGGCTCGTCGATGCCCAGTTCGCCGAGGGCGCGCAGGGCGCCGTTCACCAGACCGTCCATCACCTTCTCGTGCCACTGCGCCGCGATGACCGCGACCCTGAGGTCGCCGACGTTGCTCACGGACAGTTCCGGTGCGCCCTTGCCGCTCACGTCTCTCCTAAGTGCCTTGCTGGGTTGCTGACTTGCTGGGTTACGGGGTTACTGGTTCGGGCAGGTGGCCGCGGCGGCCGGGGCGGGGCCCGGCACGACGGGGGTGGCCGGGGTGTCCAGCCAGGGCAGGTCGTGGCCCATGCGGTCCCGCTTGGTGCGCAGATAGCGCAGGTTGTGCTCGCCCGCCTGGACGGGCATCGGCTCCCGCCCGACGACCCGCAGGCCGTGGCGCTCCAACGCCTCCGCCTTGTCGGGGTTGTTGGTCATCAGCCGGACGCTGCGCACGCCGAGGTCGGCGAGGATCTGGGCGCCGGCGCCGTAGTCGCGGGCGTCGGCGGGCAGGCCGAGTTCCAGGTTGGCGTCGAGGGTGTCGCGGCCCTGCTCCTGGAGTTCGTAGGCGCGCAGCTTGGACAGCAGGCCGATGCCGCGTCCCTCGTGTCCGCGCAGGTAGACCACGATGCCGCGGCCCTCCTCCTGGATGCGGGCCAGGGAGTTGTCCAGCTGGG
Source organism: Streptomyces sp. NPDC048106 (assembly GCF_040706415.1). Taxonomy (NCBI): domain Bacteria; kingdom Bacillati; phylum Actinomycetota; class Actinomycetes; order Kitasatosporales; family Streptomycetaceae; genus Streptomyces; species Streptomyces sp. NPDC048106. Next base: position 61,046 of record NZ_JBEZND010000014.1, read on the forward strand.
GACCGCAGTCGCAGCGCAGGGATCCGAACACGTCGCCGGTGAGGCACTCGGAGTGGACGCGGACCAGGACGTCCTCGCCGGTGCCGATCTCGCCGTGGACGAGGGCGACGTGTTCGACGCCGTCGAGGGTGGAGCGGTAGCCGTGGGCGGTGAAGGTGCCGTGCCGGGTGGGCAGCCGGGTCTCGGCCTCGTGGCGGACGGTGGGCTCGGTGCCGCGGCGGTGGGCGATCAGGTCCTCGATGGAGATGATCGTCAGGCCGTGCTTGCGGGCGAAGGGGATCAGCTCGGGCAGCCGGAGCATCCGGCCGTCCTCGCCGGCGATCTCCACGATGGCACCGGCCGGGCGCAGCCCCGCGAGCCGGGCGAGGTCGACGGCGGCCTCGGTGTGGCCGTTGCGTTCCAGGACGCCGCCGGACCGGGCGCGCAGCGGGAAGACGTGGCCGGGGCGGACGAAGTCGGCGGGCTCGGCGGTGCCGCTGGCGAGGAGCTGGAGCGTGGTGGCGCGGTCGGCGGCCGAGATGCCGGTGGTCACGCCGTGCGCGCCGGAGGCGTCCACGGAGACGGTGAAGGCGGTCTTCATCGACTCGGTGTTGTCCTCGACCATCTGCGGCAGCCGCAGCCGGTCGAGTTCGGCGGCCTCCATCGGGGCGCAGACCAGGCCCCGGCACTCGCTCATCATGAAGGCGACGATCTCGGGGGTCACCTTCTCGGCGGCGATGACGAGGTCGCCCTCGTTCTCCCGGTCCTCGTCGTCGACGACGATCACGGGGCGGCCCGCGGCGATGTCGGCGATGGCCTGGGCGACGGGGTCGAGCGTGAACTCCTCGATACCGTCGCCCTCGTAGGAGCCGGAGTAGGGGTCGTAGAGCGGGGTGACCGAGGTCATGCCGGTGCTCCTTCCAGGACGGGCCGGGGGGTCTTGCGCGAGCGCAGCCACCAGTCGCGCATGCCCCACAGGACGAGCGCGCCGTAGATGACGTAGACGAAGCCGGAGAAGGCGTAGCCGTTGGCGAAGTTGAGGGGGACGCCGACGAGGTCGACGAGCAGCCAGGCGAACCAGAACTCGACCATGCCCTTGGCCTGGGCGTACATCGCGACGACGGTGCCGACGAAGATGTAGGCGTCCGGCCAGGGGTCCCAGGACAGTTCCGGGAACGCGGTGAACAGCAGCGCGACGGCGACGGTGCCGACGGCGGCGGCGCCGAGGAGGGCGGCCCGCTCGCGCCAGGTGGCGAACCGGGGGGAGATGTGGCCGTCGCCGGCCTGGCCCCGGCCGCGGTTCCACTGCCAGAAGCCGTAGAGGGCGACCACCATGACGACGGCCTGCTTGCCGGCGCTGCCGGTGAGGTGGCCGTAGAAGGCGGCGAAGAGGACGAGGCCGGAGACGAACTGCACCGGCCAGCTCCACAGCGAGCGGCGCCAGCCGAGGGCGAGGGCGATCAGGCCGAAGAGGTTGCCGATCATGTCGGACCACAGGATGTGCTGTCCGAACAGGGTGAACGCCTCGGTGTTGAGCGAGTTCACTGACCGGCCCCCTGACCCGCGGCGAGCAGCCGCTCCACGTACTTGGCGATGACGTCCACCTCAAGGTTGACCGGGTCGCCGGGCTGCTTCACGCCGAGCGTGGTCAGGGCGAGGGTGGTGGGGATGAGGCTGACGGTGAAGTGGTCGGGGCCCGCGTCCACGACCGTGAGGCTGATGCCGTCGACGGTGATGGAGCCCTTCTCGACCACGTAGCGGGCGAGGTCCGCGGGGAGCGAGATCTTCACGATCTCCCAGTGGTCGGAGACCGTGCGCCCCAGCACTTCGCCGGTGCCGTCGACATGGCCCTGCACGATGTGTCCGCCAAGGCGGGCGCCGACGGCGGTGGGGCGTTCGAGGTTGACCCGGGAGCCGACGCCGAGCGCGCCCAGGCTGGAGCGCTTCAGGGTCTCGGCCATGACGTCGGCGGTGAACTCGTCACCCTCGTGGTCGACGACGGTGAGACAGACGCCGTTCACGGCGATGGAGTCGCCGTGCCGGGCGCCCTCGGTGACGACGGGGCCGCGGAGCCGGAAGCGGGATGCGTCGCCGAGGTTCTCGACGGCGGTCACTTCGCCCAGCTCTTCGACGATTCCGGTGAACACTTCCCGGGTCCTCCTGCCTCATGGGGCACGGACTCCGGGGCCTGTCGATGACGACAGAATCTACGGATGAACACACGATCGGGACGTCGCCGGAAAGGACCCGCCCACAGGTGGACGAGCCCAGAAACGGCGGCGCGCACACGGAACGCATGCCCGCCCGCCGCGCACTGCCTCCCATCCGGACTTTAACCGTCGGTCCAGGAATTTCACCTGGTCAACCGGTCGCTGGAGGCGACCGGGTCGCGGACTGTAACCGCCGGTTCGGACTTTCACCGACCCCGGAGTGCGCTGCTTCTGGTACAGAGCCAGTGTGCCACGCCGGACGGCCGCACCGACAGGGGGTTCGTGTGGGTTCGCTCACACTCCGTGCCGCCGGTCTTGCACGGTGCGGGACCCCTGCCCAACTCCCCTTTTCGCGGCGCGCGTTGACCCGTCCTCCCCCATTGACCTTAATGGTCTAGTCCTTTTAGGGTGCGGGCGGGCCCGGCGGCGGTGACGACGGCCCTTGCCCGCCGCCGGGCCGCCAGGGCCCGGAAGCACGGGCGATGTCACATTTCCGGGCGGCCGCCCGGTCTCAATCCGGTGAGGGCGTCCCGGCAGGGGGCGTCCCGGTCCGGAAGGGACGGAAACAGCATGAGCACGATCCTGGTCACCGGCGGCACGGGCACCCTCGGCCGGCATGTCACCGAGCGGCTGCGAACGGACGGGCACGGGGTACGGGTGCTCAGCAGGCACGCCCGGCCGTACGGCGTCGACCTGCGCGCGGGCGGGCCGGACCTGGACGCGGCGCTCGCGGGGGTGCCGACGGTGGTGCACTGCGCGAGCAGCCCCCGGGGCGGCGACGAGGAGGCGGCCGAGCACTTGATCGAGGCGGCGCGGCGGGCGGGGGTGGAGCATCTGGTGTACGTCTCCATCGTCGGGGTGGACCGGGTGCCGTACGGCTACTACCGGACCAAGTACGCGGTGGAGCAGCGGATCGAACGCTCCGGACTCGGGTTCACGATCCTGCGCGCGACCCAGTTCCACGACCTGCTGGTGACGCTCTTCGAGGCCCTCGCCAAGTCACCGGTGCTGCCGCTGCCGGCGCGGGTGTCCGACCAGCCGGTCGAGGTCACCGAAGTCGCCGCGCGCCTGGCCGGGTTGGCCCTCGCCGCCCCGGCCGGCCGGGTTCCCGACATGGGCGGCCCCGAGATCCGCTCCCTCGACTCCCTGGCCCGCGCCTACCTCCGCGCCACGGGCCGCCGCCGCGCGGTGACCAACCTCCCCCTCTTCGGCTCGACGTACCGCGCCTTCCGCACGGGCGGCCATCTGGCCCCGGAACTGGCGACGGGCAAGGGAACGTTCGAGGAGCACCTGGCGAGGCGGTTCGGGCGGGAGTAGGTGCCGAGGCGGGCCACCGGACGCGTGGCCCGAGCCCTGCCGACCGGCGGAGCGGACCTCCGGTACGCGGGCACGCAGGGGCTCCCGGCGGGGGAACGGCGGTCCCGGGCGGCTACGACGGGACGGGTAACCGGAGCGGGTTGGCCGACAGGGTGTCCTGGGCCCGGCCGGAAAGCGGCGGTCGGCCGCCGCTCGGGCGAACGGCAGCCCCGGACGACTACGACGGGACCGGCGAGCGGAGCGGGTTGACCCACAGGGTGTCCTGGGCCCGGTCGCGGGCCGTCAGCAGGGCGCCCCGCAGCACGGCCGAGCCGCCGAGTCCGCCGGCGCGGACCTCGGTGGGCAGGGGCGACATCCGGCGCAGGCGCTCCGCCACGAGCCCGGCGAGGACGTCGCCCCCGGCGCGGCCGATCTCACCGCCGAGGACCACGCAGCCGGGGTCCAGGACGGCGACGACGGAGGCGACGCCGATGGCGATCCGCTCGGCGAGGGCGACGAGGAAGCGCTCGCCGGCATCGGCTCCCGCCGCCGCGGCGGCCGTTCCCCCGGCCGTTTCCCCCGCCGGGACGGGGCCCGGTCCCGGCGGCCCGTCCGCCGCCTGGGTTCCCTCCCTCGGCGCTGGAGCCTTGCCCCACACCGGCTCGCCTCCGGCGCGCCCCTCCTCCGGGCCCGGCGCGCCGTCCGCGCCCCGGGCCCGCGCAGACTCGTCCGCCGCCGGAGTTCCCTCCCCCGCGGATTCCTCTCCCGCCCCACCCGCCGGCGCCCCTCGCTCGGCCGGTCCCGCCGCCGTCCCGGCGGTTTCCCCGGCGGTTTCCCCCACCAGGGCGGGCCGCCGCCCCGCCGCCGGAGTTCCCTCCCCCGTCGCCGGGTCCTTCGCCCACGTCGGCTCTCCTCCGGCCCGCCTCTCCCCCGGTCCCGCCACGCCATCCGCTCCCCGGCCCCCGGCAGACTCATCCGCCGCCTTCAGGCCCCCAGCAGATCCGTCCCTCGTCTCCCGGCCCCAGAGAGCAGGCCTGGCCCCGTCCCCCGAAGACATCCGCGCCACCGCGTCCCGGACGACGTCCGCCGCGCCCGGTCCGTCCGCGGTCGCCGGGGTCGGCAGGCCGTGCTGCGCGGCCAGGGAGACGACCGAGGCCGCGCCCGCCAGGGCGTGGAAGCCGCCGGCGCAGTCCGTCGCGGAGGGGAGGGTGGCCGTGCCCGGGACCGGGAGGAAGCCGATCTCGCCGGTGCCGCCGGAGGCGCCGCGGCGGAGGGTGCCGTCGAGGACGACCGCGGCGCCGGTGCCGTGCCCGAGCCAGAGCAGGACGAAGGTGTCGCGGTCGCGGGCGGCGCCCTCGCGTTGTTCGGCGAGGGCGGCGAGGTTGGTCTCGTTCTCCACGGTGACGCGCGCGCCGGGCAGCCCTTCCTGGAGGGCCGCGGCGAGGCTGCGGTGCCAGGCGGGCAGACCCGCGGAGTCGCGCAGGTCGCCGATGGCCGGGTCGATGAGGCCCGGCGCGCCGATGCCGACGGTGTGCAGCCCGTCCACCCCGGCCCGGGCGAGGGCCCCCCGCACCGCCGCCACCACGCGCCGTACCGCCGGCCCGGTTCCGGTGTCGCCCTCGATCGGCACGGACGCCTCCGCGAGCACCCGCCCCGCCAGATCGGCGACCAGCACGACGACCCCCTCGGTGCGCACGTCGAGCGCCGCCAGATGGGCGCGGTCGGCGGCGATGCCGTAGAGCCGGGCGTTCGGCCCCCGGCGGTCCGCGCCGGACTCCCCCACGACGGTGATCAGTCCGGCGGCGCCGAGCCGTTCCACGAGGTCGGCGACCGTCGGCCGGGAAAGCCCCGTCAGTTGCTTCAACTGCCCTGCTGTCAACGGACCTTGCTCCTGGAGGAGGCCCAGGGCCAACCGGTCGTTGATGGCCCGGGCGGTGCTCGGTGATGCGGCCATGGCGGGGATCCTTCCACATCGGCGGGCCTGCCCTTGCGGCACAGGGGGCCCTATCTATCAGGCAGGGTCCCTGATAGTTTACGTCGCACGAACTTCCGGGGAGGAGCGCAGACATGGGTGACATGAGCGAGGTGCGGCGCGCGCGGTACGCCGTCGCGGCCGTGTTCGCCGTCCACGGCGCCGTGACGGGCTCCTTCGCGACCCGTGTGCCGTGGGTCCAGGACCACGCCTCGCTCGGCGCGGGCCGGCTGGGCTTCGCGCTGGCCTTCACCGCGTTCGGCGCCTCGTGCGCGATGCCGCTCGCGGGCCGCATCAGCCACCGTTTCGGCAGCCGCAACGCCCTGCGCGGGCTGATCGCCCTGTGGACCCTCTCCCTGGTCCTGCCCGCCCTCGCGCCGAACCTGCCCGCCCTGTGCCTGGCGATGTTCGTCTACGGCGCGTGCGCGGGCATGGCGGACGTGGCCATGAACGCGCTCGGCGTCGAGGTCGAGCGGCGGCTCGGCAGGTCGGTGATGTCGGGCCTGCACGGGATGTGGAGCGCGGGCGCCCTGACCGGCTCGGCGGCCGGCACCCTCGCCGCCCACCTCGGCGCGGACGCGCGCGTCCACTTCCTGCTGGCCTCGGCCGTCCTGACCGTGCTCGGCGTGCTCGCCTGCGCCTGGGTGCTGGACATCCAGCCCGCCGAGGACGAGGAGCCGCCGCCCCGGTTCGCGCTGCCGCCCCGCTCCGCGCTGCTGATCGGCATGGTCGGCTTCTGCGCGGTGTTCGCGGAGGGCGCGAGCATGGACTGGTCGGCGGTGTTCCTGCGGGACCGGCTGGACAGCTCGGCCGGCCTGGCGGCGGCGTCGACCACCGGCTTCATGCTGACGATGGCCGTGGCCCGGATCGCCGGGGACGCGCTGGTGAACCGGTTCGGCGCGGTGCGCACGGTCCGGGCCGGCGGGGTGCTGGCGGTCCTCGGCGGTCTGCTGGTCGTCCTCGCCGGGCATCCCGCGGTGGCGATGGGCGGCTTCGCCCTGATGGGGCTCGGCATCGCGATCGTCGTACCGCTGTGCTTCGCCGCCGCCGGGCACGCCGGGCCCAACCCCAGTCAGGCCATCGCGGGCGTGGCGACCATCACCTACACCTCGGGGCTGATCGCGCCCAGCCTGATCGGCGGGGTGGCGCAGGCGACCAGCCTGGTGGTCTCGTTCGGCGTGGTGACGGCGCTCGCGTGCGGGCTCGCGCTGTGCGCGGGCGTGCTGCGCTCCGCCGAGCGCGGGGTGGCGCGGGAGGTCAGTCCTCGGGCCGCAGCAGTTCCCGGGCCACGGACCTGAAGCCGTCGCTCCACGGCGCCGGGCGCAGGGTCGCCGCGTCGAGCCGGACCAGCACCCGGGTGCCCCGGGCGTAGGTCTGGCTCCCGTCGGCCGAGCAGAAGCGGAAACCGTAGGTCAGCCCGGTGGTGCCGAGCCGGTCCAGCCACAGGTGGACGGCGTAGCGGCCGGGGCTGGTGACCGGTGCCTCGTAGCCGATGCGCAGTTCGCGAACGGCGTTGCAGGCGTCGCCGGCCGCCGCCCAGTCGCCGTCGAAGCGGACGCCGTGCTCGTGCCACAGCTCGGTCCAGGCGCGCTCCACCAGCAGCGGGTAGCGGGCGTTGTGCAGCAGTCCGAGCGCGTCGAGGTCGTCGAAGTGGACGGTGACCGGGATCAGCCGGCCGTAGGAGACGGCGGGGGCGGACGGGGCTTCGACGGTCAACGCGGGACTCCTGAACGAGGCGGTGGGGGGTGGCCCTCCGGGGGCCGATCGTCCATACTAAGCGACCGCTCAGCACTCCCCCCGGGACACCCCCGCGCGGACGTGTGCGCGGACCGCGCCGCCGACCAGCGACAATGGTGCGGATAATCCCCCGTCCACCCGGCCCCCACGGCTGCCCGGACGCACCACGGAAACAGAAAGCGAAACCCCACCATGGACCTCGGCGTGCGCTGGAAACTGCACGGTGATGGGCGCACGCCCGCGCCCGGAGCGGTGGTACGGCCCGACGAACGGCTGTCCTGGCCCCGGACGGTGGGCCTCGGCGCCCAGCACGTCGTCGCCATGTTCGGCGCCTCCTTCGTGGCGCCGGTACTGATGGGCCTGGACCCCAACCTGGCGATCATGATGTCCGGCGTCGCCACGGTGATCTTCCTGCTCGCCACCCGCGGCCGGGTGCCCAGCTACCTCGGCTGCTCACTGTCGTTCGTGGGCGTGGCCGCCGTCATCCGCGCGCAGGGCGGCACGAGCGCCACGGTGACCGGCGCGACCCTCGCCGTCGGCGTCGTGCTGTTCCTGGTGGGCCTCGCGGTGCAGCGGTTCGGGGCGCGGATCATCCACGCGGCCATGCCCCCCATCGTGACCGGCGCGGTCGTGATGCTGATCGGCTTCAACCTGGCCCCGGTGACCGCCTCCACCTACTGGCCGCAGGACCAGTGGACGGCGCTGCTCGTGATGCTGTTCACCGGGCTCGCGGTCGTCTGCCTGCGCGGCTTCTGGTCCCGGATCGCCATCTTCCTCGGCCTGATCTTCGGCTACGGCATCTCCTGGGTCCTCGACCGGGTCTTCGGCAAGATCCACTCCGTGGACGGCAGCGGCAAGCTGACCGACCACTGGCGCCTGGACCTGTCGGGCGTGTCCAAGGCCGACTGGATCGGCCTGCCGCACTTCCACGGCCCGTCCTTCCAGTGGTCGGCGATCCTGGTCGCGCTGCCGGTCGTCATCGCGCTGGTCGCGGAGAACGCCGGCCACGTCAAGGCCGTCGGCGAGATGACCGGCGACCCGCTGGACGACGAGCTGGGCACGGCGATCTCGGCCGACGGCGTCGCCTCCGTGCTGTCGACCGCGGTGGGCGGCCCGCCGAACACCACCTACTCCGAGAACATCGGCGTGATGGCCGCGACCCGCGTCTACTCCACCGCCGCGTACTGGGCGGCCGCCTGTTTCGCCCTGCTGTTCGGTCTGTGCCCGAAGTTCGGCGCGGTCGTGGCCGCCATTCCGGGCGGTGTCCTCGGCGGCATCACCGTGATCCTCTACGGCATGATCGGCCTGCTCGGCGCGCAGATCTGGCTCAACGCCAAGGTGGACCTGCGCAACCCGCTGAACCTGGTGCCGGCCGCCGCGGGCATCATCATCGGCGTGGGCAACGTGAGCATGAAGTTCACCAGCAACTTCTCCCTCAGCGGCATCGCCCTCGGCACCCTGGTCGTCATCACCGGCTACCACGCGCTGCGCGCCTTCGCCCCGGCCCACCTCAAGCAGCAGACGCCGCTGCTGGACGAGGGCACCTCCAGCTACGACCCGGAGTCCCCGGAGTCCCCGACCGCCAAGTAGGAACAACCCGTTCCCCCGTTCCGGCGACGCGCCGGGCCGGTCGGCACCTCGGCCGGTCCCGGGCTGCGACCCTTCCCCCATGTCGCAGTCGTCCGCCGTCATCGGCCCCGCCGACACCGTCGGCACCGTCGTCGCCCGGATGCGGGCCCTGGCCGCCGTCCTGCCCGAGCGGGACGGCGTCGCCGTCTTCAACCGCGTCTACCTCGCCGTCACCGAGGAGATCGACCGGCGCCTGGGCGCCGGGGAGTTCCCCGATCCCCGGGCGGCCGCGGCGCTGGACGTGCGGTTCGCCGAGCGCTATCTCAGCGCGGTCGGCGCCGCCGAGGCGGACCTCGGACCGCCCGCCTGCTGGCGGCCGTTGTTCCAGTTGCGCCACCATCCCCACGTCACGCCGCTCCAGTTCGCGCTCGCCGGCGTCAACGCGCACATCGGACACGACCTCGCCCTCGCCGTGGTGGACGCCTGCCGCACCCTGGGCTGCGAACCCGCCGAGCTGGAGGACGAGTTCGACCATGTCGGCGAGATCCTCACGGCACTCGAGGAACGGGTCCGCGAGGATCTGATGCCGGGCCCCGATCTGCTCCAGCTCGCCGACCCGCTCACCCATCTGCTGGGCGCCTGGAGCCTGGAGCGGGCCCGGGACGCGGCCTGGGCGGCGGCGCGGTCCCTGTGGGCGCTGCGCCACTGCCCGGACATCGCCGGGGAGTTCACCGAACGGCTGGACGCGGCAGTGGGGTTCGCGGGCAGGATGCTGCTGACGCCACTCGCGCGCTGAGAGAACCCGATCGCAAAGGAGCGACGGCATGGCGACCCGGCTCGGTCTCGGTCTTCCCCAGATGCGGCAGTTCTCGATCGGCGAGGACGTCCCGGAGGTGGCACGCGCCGCCGAGAGAATCGGCTACGACAGCCTGTGGGTCTTCGAACGGGCCCTGTTCCCGGAGCCCGCTTCCCAGGGGCTGTACGACATCGACGGCCTGCCCTGGCCCGACCAGTACCGGTCCGTGGCGGAGCCGCTGGTCACCCTCACCCTGGCCGCGGCGGCCACCGAGCGCGCGGAACTGGGCACCAGCGTGCTGGTGGCGCCGCTGCACCTGCCGTTCCAGCTGGCCAAGGCGCTGGCCTCGCTCGACGCGGCGAGCGGCGGCCGGGTGCTGGCGGGGCTCGGCACCGGCTGGTCGCTGGACGAGTACGCGGCCTCGGGCGTACGGCCCTTCGAGGAGCGCGGCGCGGTGCTGGACGAGATCATCGACGTGTGCCGCGCGGTGTGGGGACCGGACCCGGTCGCCCACGACGGCCCCCTGACGACGATCGCCCCGGCCGTGGTCGGGCCCAAACCGGCGCGGCCGATCCCGATCCTGCTGGCCGCGGGCAACCCGCGGGCCTGGCGGCGGCTGGTGGACCGGGCCGACGGCTGGCTGCCGGTGGCCGTCGGCGGCGAGCGGGTCGCCGCCCAGTGGCGGCGGCTGCGGGAACTGGCCGAGGAGCGGGGCCGTACCGAGCCGATCCGCAGGGTGCTGCGGGTGAACGCGGTCCGCCTGCCCAAGGCGTACGAGGGCGCAGGACGCCGGCCGTTCCAGGGCAGCGCCGAGCAGATCGTCGAGGACCTGGTGGAGTACGCGGAGGCCGGTCTGGAGGAGATCCTCCTCGACCTCCAGGGCACCGCGCGGGACGCGGCGGAGCTGACGGACGTCGCCGCCGAGGTGTTCGAGAAGGCGCGGGCGGCCGGGGTCTGACCGGCCTCCCGGTCCCGCTGTCCCGGTCAGTCCTCCGGCAGCTCCACCGGCGCGATCTCGTCGTAGACGTCACCCGGGCCGGGGTTGGTCGCGTCGGTCTCGCCGCCGAAGTGGTGCATGACGCCCCAGACCGCGTTCAGCGCGGTCTGGACGGCGCCCTCGGCCCAGCCGGCCGTCCAGGAGATGTCGTCCCCGGCGAGGAAGATGCCCCGCTTGTCGGCGGGCAGCCGGTCCTGCATGAAGTGCGTGAACAGGCGCCGCTGGTAGCGGTAGTGGCCGGGCAGGTTGGCCTTGAACGCGCCCATGAAGTAGGGCTCGTTCTCCCAGGAGACGGTCACCGGGTTGCCGATGATGTGCTTCCTGATGTCGACGTTCGGGTAGATCTCGCCGAGCGAGTTCAGCATGACCTCCATCCGCTCGTTCGCGGACAGCGGCAGCCACTTCAGGCTGTCGTCGCACCAGGTGTACGACAGACAGATCACGGCGGGCTTGTCCGGACCGTCGTCCAGCAGATAGGTCCCGCGGGTCATGCGGTCGGTGAGCGTCATCGACATGACGTCCCGCCCCGTCGGGTTCCCCCGGTCGTCGACGGCCTCGTCCAGCCAGAACGACCGGTCGACGGGCACGAAGAGCTTGCTGGACTCCATGTAGTGGGTGCGCTCGATCGCGGTCCAGTGGTCGATCGGGAAGAGCGAGTCGTCGCAGGCGATCTTGGACAGCAGCATCCAGGACTGGGCGGTGAAGATCGCCGCCTGGTAGGTGCGGATGTCGCCGTCGGAGTCGGTCACGGTGATCCGGTTGCCCGCGGTGCGGTGCAGCCGGGTCACCGCCGGGCGCGGCTCGCCGTCCATGTGCAGGGAGCTCAGCGAGGTGCCGTACGGCCAGTGGACGATCTTCGCCGGCTCGCGCTCCCACAGGCGCAGCGGCAGTTGCTGGGAGCCGCCGACGATGCCGCGGTGGTGGTCGTCGGCCTCGGTGTAGACGACGCGCAGGATCTCCAGGATGGAGTTGGGGAAGTCGGTGTCCCAGCCGCCGGTGCCGAAGCCGACCTGGCCGAAGATCTCGCGGTGCCGGAAGGACTTGAAGGCCTCGGAGTCGCACAGGAAGCCGTAGAAGGTCTGGTTGTCGAGCTTCTCGACCAGCTTCGCCCAGATCTCGCGGATGCGCGGCACGTCCCGCTCGCGCATGGCGCGGTTCATGTCGGAGAAGTCGGCGCCCTCTTCGAGGCACTTGTTCCAGGCGGCGGCGACGTCCCGGTAGACCTGGGGCAGGTCGTCGATGGTGACGGCGTAGTGGGACTCGCCCTTGAGGTCCACGACGGTCGACGGGGTCGCCTCGGCCAGCGGGTTGGGGAAGGGCCTGGTGGCGAGGCCGACCAGGTCGATGTAGTGCTGGAGGGCGGTGGAGGACGGCGGGAAGCGCATCGCTCCCAGTTCGCAGGCGAGCGCCTCGTCGCAGCCCTCGAAGCCGACGGTGCGCAGCCGGCCGCCGAGCTGGTCGGCCTCGTAGACGACGGGCTTGAGGCCCATCTTCATCAGCTCGTAGGCGGCGACGATGCCCGACAGGCCGCCGCCGATGACGGCGACCTCGGTGCCGTGCTCGGTCGCGGGGATCTGGCCGAGGCCCGCCGGGTGGGCGAGGTAGTCGTCGTACGCGTAGGGGAAGTCCGGGCCGAACATGGTGATCGGCGGCTGCTGCCCGTCGGTGTGCTCGACGGCGTTGGGCACCGTGGACGTCATGGGGTACGGACTCCTTGCGCGGAAGAACTGAGGAAGAGCGGGAGAACGGAGAAAGAGGGGACGCGAGTCGGGGGAGCGTCAGACCAACGAGCCGTACAGGCCCGGTCGACGGTCCCTCAGGTAGGGGTTGGCCTCGCGGGAGGCGGCCAGGAAGGCGGGGTCGGCGTCGGCGAACACCAGTTGCCCGGCGCGGCCCGCACGGGCGCGGGCGACGCCGTCGGGTCCGGCGAGGACGGAGAGGCCGACGAACTCGAACTCGCCTTCCCGGCCGACCCTGTTGACGTACGCGACGTACATCTGGTTCTCGAAGGCGCGCACCGGGATCATCGACTCGGCGACGAACTGGTACGGGTGCATCTGCGCGGTCGGGACCAGCAGCAGGTCGGTGCCGGCCAGGGCGTGGGCGCGGACGTTCTCCGGGAACTCGACGTCGTAGCAGATCAGCAGGCCGACGGTGAGGCCGTTCACCTCGGCCTGGACGAGCTGCCGCTCGCCCGGGGTGAAGTGGTCGCGCTCGAAGGGGCCGAAGAGGTGGGTCTTGCGGTAGTTCGCGAGCCGGGTGCCGTCGGCGGAGATCAGCTGGGCGGAGTTGTGGACCGTGTCGCCGTCGCGCTCGGGGTAGCCGTAGGCGATCGCGAGGCCGTGCCGGGTGGCGATGGCGGCGATCGCGGCGGCCGAGGCGCCGTCGGCGGGCTCGGCGAGGCGGCCGACGGCGTCGCCGATCGCGTAGCCGGTGAGGAACATCTCGGGTGCGGTCAGCAGCACGGCGCCCGCGGCGGCGGCCCGGCCCGCGGCCTCGTCCAGAACCGTGAGGTTCTCGGCGACGGAGCCGGGGTGGCCGGAGCTCTGGAGCAGGGCGGTGCGCATGCGTCTACCTCACCGGTCACACAGGGGTTGGGGGTCAGATAGACGGTACGGTCGGCGCGCTCGGCCGGACAAGGAGCAGCCGTTGCGCGCCGGTGCGCGGTTCGTTGCGTGCGCGGGCGGCCGGGCGGCGATTCGTTGCGCGCCCTCGGTGAGTGCCCGCTCGGGGGTGCTGTGCGGGCGCCCCCGTGCGTGCGTGGGCCCGCGTTACTTGCCGGTGCCGACCGGGTCGACGTAGATGCTGGAGCCGCTGCTGCTGCCGTCGGTGACGGGGATGTTGATGCCGGCGTTCAGGGTCGTGGAGTGGGTCTCGTTCGGCGGGGTGACGACGAGCTGGGTGAAGGTCACGCCGGAGCCGCCGGAGTTGTTCGGCGGGTAGTGCAGGGTGAAGCGGGACTCGGCGCCCGGCTGGAGGGTGACCGTGGGCACGGCGAGCTTGCTGCGGCCGGCGCTGACCGTGCCGTCCTTGCCCTTCAGGTCGACGCCCGGGAAGCCGTGCAGGAAGCAGTTGGCCGTGCCGGTGTTCTTCAGGTGCACGATCAGCTCGCCCTCGGCCATGGCGCCGGAGGCGCTGAAGGCCAGGTGGGCGGTGGTGCAGGCGGCGCCGGACGCGCGGCCGCGGCCCGAGGGGGCGGGGACGGCGCTCGGCTTGCCGCCGTCCTGACCGGTGGAGCCGGTGGAGCCCGTGGCGCCGGTGGAGCCGTCGGAGCCCTGGGAGGAGGAGCCGCCCTGGGTGCCGGAGGCGTCCGAGGCGGCGGCGCTCGGCGAGGAGGAGTCGCTGCCGCCGGAGGAGTTGTCGTCGCTGCTCCCGCAGGCGGTGAGCGACAGGCCCGCGGCGATGGCGACGGCGAGCAGCGAGATCTTCTGGACGCGCATGATTCCCCTTAAGAGGTACGGCTGACGTGCTGTTCTCTGAGACAGCCGGGCTGTGCCGGGGGTTCCGGTCAAGACCGGAACCCTACCTGGCTGTTACAAAGACTAGATGTCGCGCAGCCGCTCCATGATCTCGCGCAGCAGCCCGGGGTCGGCGGCCGGACCGCCGGCCGGGGCGCGGCGGGGGGCGTCGATGCGGACGAGGCCCGCCTCGGCCAGGTCGCCGAGCAGCACCCGCACCACGGTCAGCGGCAGGTTGGCGTCCGCGGCCAGCTCGGCGACCGGGCGCGCCCCGCGCCGGACCAGTTCGAGCAGGGCGGCGCTCGCGTGGTCGACGCCGGTCCCCGCCGCGTCCGCCGTCTCCAGTGCGGTGACCCGGGACATGAGATCGATGGAATGCCGGTCCGAGGGGCGGGTACGGCCCCGGGTCACCGTGTAGGGCCGCACCATCGACCCGGTCTCGTCCTCGTACCAGTGCTCGTCGCTCACGGCGGGATCATGGGGTTGCACGGGCTGCCGCGTCCAGATGGCTGCCGAGACGACGCACCAACAGGGCCATTTCGTGGGCGAGTTGACCGACGTCGGTGTTGGCCTCGCTGAGCACGGCGAGCCGGCTGCCGTGTCCGGCCGGGGTGATGAACAGGTAGGCCTCGTCCAGCATCACCATGGTCTGGCGCACCGAGCCTGCCGCGAACCGCTCCCCCGCCGACCGGGCGAGGCCGTGGAAGCCGGAACAGACGGCGGCGAGGTGCTCGATGTCCTGCGGGGCCATGCCCTCCGAGCTGCTCAGCGCGAGGCCGTCGGCGGTGAGCAGCACGGCCTGGCGGACGTGGTCGGTGCGCGCCACGAGGTCGTCCAGCAGCCAGCCGAGGTCCGTGCCGGGGGTTCCGGCGGGTGCGGCGGGCTGCTTCGGGGTCTGGTCGTCACCGTGCATCGTCGGTGTCCGTCCCTTCGTCGGCGTGGGTGGTCACGGTGTCGTCGCCGGGTGCGCCGGACCGTGTGGGCATGCCCTTGCGGCCCTGGTCGAGTCCGCGCTGGAAGGCACCGAAGATCGCCCGCATCTCCTCGGCGTCGACCTGCCGCCGGGGCTTCTCCCCGGGCTGCGGCTCGTCGCGCAGCCCCGGCACGAGGGAGGCCTGACGGACGCGGGTGGGAAGGAGGGTGGCGGCGTCGGGGGCACCGGGACCGGCCGCGGCCGGCGCCTCGGACCGGCCACCGGCCTCGTGCGCGCCGGGCCTCCTGACGGGCGGGGGCTCGTCGTGCGCGGGCCCGGGGGCGCTGGCGCGCGCGGGCCCGGGAGGACCGGCGTGCGCGGGTGCCTGCCAGGGGGTGCCGTCTCGGGACGGCTCTTGCCGGGACACCCCGGCCTCGGACGCCGCCGTACCGTCCCGCGTGGGTTCGCTCCGGCGCCGCGAGGGCAGGGGGCGTGCCTCGCCGTGCTCCTCGGGCGGCAGCGGCACTCGTACGCCCCCGTGCCCGGGGCGCTCCACCGGCACCGGTCCGGCCTCCGGACGGGCGGTGCCCTCCGTCGGCCGGGGCTCCGCCAGGACCGTCCACGGGAGCAGCACCACCGCCGTCGTCCCCCCGTACGGGGAGTCCCGGAGGCTGACGTCGATGCCGTGGCGGGCGGCGAGGCGGCCGACGACGTAGAGGCCGAGGCGATCGTGCCGGGTGGGGTCGAAGCCGTCGGGGTCGGTGAGGGTGCGCTCCGCGTGGGCGTGGGCCTCGGCGTCGAGGCCGAGCCCGCGGTCGTCGATCTCCAGCACGAAGCCGCCGCCGACGCGCCCGGTGCGCAGGGTGACCTGGGTGTGCGGCGGGGAGAACACCGTGGCGTTCTCCAGGAGTTCGGCGATGAGATGGACGACGTCGGCGACCGCGTCCGCCGCGATCCCGGTGTCCGGCATCGGCGGCACGACGACGCGCGCGTAGTCCTCGATCTCACCGACCGCGGAGGAGACGACGTGCGCGATGGGCACGGGCCGGCGCCAACGGCGGCCGGGCGCCGAGCCGGAGAGGATGATCAGGCTCTCCGCGTGCCGCCGCATGCGGGTGGTCAGGTGGTCGATGCGGAACAGCTCGCGCAGGATGTCGGGGTCCTCGGTGCGCCGTTCCAGCGTGTCCACGAGCTTCAACTGCCGGTGCACCAGCGCCTGGTTGCGGCGCGCGATGTTGAGCAGCACCGCGAACAGGCCCCGGCGCAGGGTCGCCTGCTTCACGGCGGCCTCGACGGCGGCCAGTCGGGCGGTGTTGAAGGACCGGCCGACCTGTCCGATCTCGTCGTCGCGGTCCTCGGCGGTGGCGAGCGGCGGCGCCTCGGCCGCCGCGTCCACCTCCTCACCGGCGCTCAACCGGCGCATGACGTCGGGAAGTTGCCGGGTGGTGAGCACGTCGGCGGCGTCCCGCAGCGCCTCCAGGCGGCGCGAGATGCGCCGGGCGCCGCGCACCGCGAGCCACAGCGACAGCCCCACGGCGACCAGTCCGGCACCACCGGCGACGGCCGCCTTGGTCAGCTCCTGGTACGCGAACGCCCGCCCGCGCGCGGCGGAGTTGTCGCCTGCCGCGGTGCACAGGTCGCGGTACTGCTTGACGATCCGGTCGACGGTCGAGCGCCAGCTGTCCGCCGCGACCGCCCTGGACGCCCCGCCGGCCCCGGCCCGCAGCAGCGCGTCCTCGCCCTGGTTCAGCGAGCGGTACAGGTCGCCGCGCTGGAACGTGTCGAACAGGGCGCGGGAGTCGGCGGGCAGGTCGGGCACATAGGTCTGCTGGAAGACGCGCCGGTCCTCGATGGTCTGGGTGAGCGCGTTGTACTGGCCGGGCGTCAGGGTGGTGCCGGCCGCCCGCGCCCCGGCCACCAGCGCGTCCTCGCGGGAGACGAACTCGCGCACCCGGACCAGTTCGAAGACGGTCTGGGTCTCGCGGGCGAGCTGCCCGGCCTGGAGCGCGGTCAGCGTGGACTGGACGTCGAAGGCGGGCTCCACGAGCGCGCTGTACTGGTCGACCGCCTGGTCCCAGGTGATCTGCCGGGTGAGCACGCGCCGGCGCAGGCCGTCCAGCTTGTCGGTGGCCGCGACCATGGCGTCCAGCGACTGCCGCTGGCGCTGGGTGAGCCGGCTCCGGTCGCCGCCGCGGATCGCCTGCCGCATGGTGTCGACCACCTGGTCGGTGTGGCGCTGCTGGCCGAGCAGCCGGCCCGCGTCCGCGGCGTCGCGGCCCCCGCCGCCCAGGTAGGCGGCGGACATCCGCCGCTCGATCTGGATCTGCCCGATCGCGGTGTCGACGGGGGTGCCGAAGTCGTCGTACACGCCCTGGACCCGGATCAGCGCGCGCAGCTCCGCGGTGACGGACACCATGGCGAAGCCCCACAGGGCCATCAGGGCGATGGCCGGTGCGAGCGCGAGCGCCACGATCCGGGTGCGGACGGTGGTGGGACGGCCGAAGGGCCAGCGCATGGAAGACCTACCGGTTACCAGTCAGTAGAGAGCTCGCACAACTTACGGGACGGTCACCTCGAACCGCAACGGTGACCTGCGGTAACCCCAGGTCAGCTCACAGGAAACACAGAGGCGGCGAGGGCCTCCGCGCCCTCGGAGGGCCACTCGTTTTCGGCCAGTCCGGCAACGGGCCGGGGTCTATCCCGGCGCCCCGGAGGAGAACCTCCGCAGCAGCGGCGACAGCACCAGCACCGACTTGGTCCGCTCGACGAACGGTTCGCCCGCGATCCGTTCCAGCACCCGCTCGAAGTGCCGCATATCGGACGCGAAGACCTGTGCGATGGCATCGGCGTCCCCGGTGACGGTCGACGCCGCCACCACCTCCTGGTACCGCTCCAGCCCCCGCAGAATCGTTTCCGGCGAGGTGTTCCGGCGGCAGTAGATCTCGATGTACCCCTCGGTCTCCCAGCCGAGCGCCGCCGGATCCACCCGCACGGTGAATCCGGTGATCGCTCCGGTGGCCCGCAACCGGTCGACACGCCGCTTCACCGCGGGCGCGGACAGTCCGACCAGCTGCCCGATGTCCGCATAGGAGCGGCGGGCGTCCTCGGCGAGGGCGTGCACGATGCGTTCGTCGAGTTCGTTCAGCACAGGGGGCGGTTCACTTACTTCTTCGGTCCGTTCACTTCTCTGCCGCCACCGCGCGGTCGTCACCGGTCGCGAGACGGGAACGGCGAAAGCCGTACAGGAAGTAGAACACGAGCCCGACCGCCAGCCAGACGGCGAACACCGTCCAGGTCACGGCGGACAGGCTGCCCATGAGCCACACGCAGAAGAAGAAGCCGAGGGCGGGCAGCAGCGGCGACAGCGGCACCCGGAACGTCCGGCGCATGCCCGGCCGCGTCCGGCGCAGCACCACCACCGCCACGTTGACGAGCGCGAAGGCGAACAGCGTGCCGATGCTGGTGGCGTCGGCCAGTTGCCCCAGCGGGACGGCCGCGGCGAGGAGGCCGCAGAACAGGGACACGATGACGGTGTTGGCCCGCGGGGTGCCGCTCTTCGGGTGCACCCGGTCGAAGATCCTCGGCATCAGGCCGTCGCGGGCCATGGCGAACAGGATGCGCGTCTGGCCGTAGAGCACGGTCAGCACCACGCTCGCGATGGCGATCACCGCGCAGAAGGCCAGCAGGGTCGCCCAGAAGCTCTCCCCGGTGACGTCCCGCATGATCTGGGCGAGCGCGGCCTCGGAGCCGCTGAAGGAGCGCCACGGCTTGGCGCCGACCGCGACGGCCGCGACCAGCACGTACAGGGCCGTCACGATGACCAGCGACAGCATGATGGCGCGGGGCAGGTCGCGGGGGGCGTTCTTCGCCTCCTCGCCGGCGGTGGAGGCGGCGTCGAAGCCGATGTAGGAGAAGAACAGCGTGCCGCCCGCCGCGCTGACGCCCGCCATGCCGAGCGGCATGAAGGGCTGGTAGTTCCCGGCCCTGACGCCCATGACCCCGACGGCGCAGAACAGGATCAGCGCGGCGATCTTCACACACACCATCACGGTGTTGACCCGCGCGGACTCCTTCGCGCCGCCGAGCAGGAACACCATGGCGAGGAGGACGACGAGCAGCGCGGGCAGGTTGAAGACGCCGCCGTGGCCCGGCGGGGCGGACAGGGCGGCCGGGAAGGTGGCGCCGACGGTGCCGCTGAGCAGCTCGTTCAGGTACTGGCCCCAGCCGACGGCCACCGCGGCGACCGAGACGCCGTACTCCAGGAGCAGGCACCAGCCGCAGACCCAGGCGATCAGCTCGCCCATCGTGGCGTAGGCGTAGGAGTAGGAGGAGCCGGCGACCGGAATGGCGCCCGCCAGTTCGGCGTAGGACAGGGCCGAGAACAGCGCGGTGAGACCGGCGAGCACGAAGGACAGGATGACGGCGGGGCCCGCCTTGGGGACGGCCTCGCCGAGCACCACGAAGATGCCGGTGCCGAGCGTGGCCCCGATGCTGATCATGGTCAGCTGCCACATCCCGAGGGAGCGCCGCAGCGTTCCGCCCTCGCCCCGGCCGCCCTCGGCGACCAGCAGCTCCACGGGCTTGCGGCGCATCAGGCGCGCACCGAGGTCCGCGGGCGGCTGCTGACGCGTGATCATCGAATCCACGGTACGACATGACGGAACATCCCGCTCCGGACGCGGACGGCCCCCGCCGTTCCCCGACGGCGGGGGCCCGCGGTCAGCTCCAGCTGGCGTGCAGGGGCTTGCCCTCGGCGTATCCGGCCGCGCTCTGGATGCCCACGATGGCCCGCTCGGCGAACTCCTCCAGCGAACCGGCACCGGCGTAGGTGCAGGAGGAGCGGACGCCCGCGATGATCGAGTCGATCAGGTCCTCGACACCCGGGCGGCCCGGGTCGAGGAACATCCGCGAGGTGGAGATGCCCTCCTCGAACAGCGCCTTGCGCGCGCGGTCGTACGAGGACTCCTCGGACGTGCGGTTGCGCACCGCGCGCGCGGAGGCCATGCCGAACGACTCCTTGTACGGGCGGCCGTTCGCGTCGTGCTGGAGGTCGCCCGGGGACTCGTAGGTGCCCGCGAACCAGGAGCCCACCATCACGTTGGAGGCGCCGGCGGCCAGGGCCATGGCCACGTCGCGCGGGTGGCGGACACCGCCGTCGGCCCACACGTGCTTGCCGTACTTCCTGGCCTCTGCGGCGCACTCCAGCACGGCGGAGAACTGCGGGCGGCCCACGCCGGTCATCATGCGGGTGGTGCACATGGCGCCGGGGCCGACGCCGACCTTGACGATGTCCGCGCCGGCGTCGATCAGGTCCCGGACGCCCTCGGCGGAGACGATGTTGCCCGCGGCGATGGGCACCTGCGGGTCGAGCGCCCGCACCACCTTGATCGCGCTGATCATCGACTCCTGGTGGCCGTGCGCGGTGTCGATGACGAGCGTGTCCACGCCGGCGTCGAGCAGTTCCTTGGCCTTGCCCGCCACGTCGCCGTTGATGCCGACGGCGGCGGCGATGCGCAGCCTGCCCTTCGCGTCCACGGCCGGGGTGTACAGGGTGGCGCGCAGGGCGCCCTTGCGGGTGAGGATGCCGGCCAGCCTGCCGTCCTTGTCGACGGCCGGGGCGTAGCGGCGGTTGTGCGTGTCGAGGATGTTGAAGGCCTCGCGCGGGTCGATGTCCGCGTCCAGCAGGAGCAGGTCCTTGGACATGACCACTTCGAGCTGGGTGAAGCGGTCGACGCCGGAGAGGTCCTCGTCGGTGACGACGCCGATGGGCCGCTGGTCGCCGTCCACGACCACGCCCGCGTTGTGCGCCCGCTTGGGCAGCAGCGCGAGGGCGTCGGCGACGGTCTGGTGCGGGGCCAGCACGATGGGCGTGTCCAGGACCAGGTGGCGGCCCTTCACCCAGGAGACGACCTCGGTGACCACGTCGTTCGGGATGTCCTGCGGGATGACCACCAGGCCGCCGCGGCGGGCCACCGTCTCGGCCATGCGGCGCCCGGCGATGGCGGTCATGTTGGCGACGACGAGCGGGATGGTCGTTCCCGTGCCGTCCGGCGAACTGAGGTCCACGCCCTGCCGGGAGCCCACGGCGGAGCGGCTCGGCACCATGAACACGTCGTCGTACGTCAGGTCGTACGTGGGCCGGATGTCGTTGAGGAAACGCACGTGCTGCACATCCCAGTCGTTCAGAGGTGACCCCCCGACGGGTGCGCCAGGGGGAAAAGAGCACGTACTTCATTCTCCCATGACCCGGTCCGGCTCGTCCCCGGGCAGAACCTCCAGGGTGCCCGGCGCGCCTTCGGAGGATCCGCCGAGGGCCCTGCGGTCACCGCAGCGCGGTGCGGGCCTCGTGCAGGAAGGCCTCGCGGGCCCGGTCCAGCGCGTCCGGGCGGCCGTCGCGCCGTATCTGCTCCATGAGCGCGGTGGCCGCGGCCGCCACCTCGGCGGGTCCTTCCAGGAGGACGAGGTCGTGGGCCCGCCGCACGTCGGTGCGGTCCCCGGGCCGCCCCTCGCCGGTCCGGCGGGTCTCGGTGACGGCGCCCGCCGCCTCCAGGAAGCGGACGTACGCCTGCCGCCGCTGGTCGTGGACGCGCGCCGCCCGCTGCTCGACGGTGCTCAGCCGCAGCGCCTCCAGCGCGGCCGCCGCCTGGCGCTGTCCCGCCTCCCGCGTGGAGCGCGCCGATATGACGCTGCCGCCGAGCGCGGCGCCGGCGCCGATGAGCGCGGCCAGCAGGGCGATGAGCCACTCGTTCATGGGGTGCATTCTGCATGGACACGGCGCATCGCCGGGCCGATTCGGCCGTCCTCGGTACGATCACCTGGCCGGTCCTGCGAGTCCCGGCGAGCCTGCCTCCGCCTGTCCCACGGAACACCCCACGCGACAGGGGCACGCCAAGTAGACGGGAGAGACACGTGAAGGACGGGCGGGCGACCGGCGACGAGCGCACCGTCCTGTTCGCCGCGCGGTCGCAGAACGCGTTGCACCGGCTGCTCGACACGCTGCCCGTCTTCGCGGGCGACGACCGGATCCACCGTTACTTCACCCTCGTCCCCGGTTCCGAGTTCTCCGTGGACGCGCTGGTCGCCATCGACCGGGCGGGGGGCCGCACCCTGCCGTGGGCGGAGGCGGTCGACCGGACCTTCGCGCTGGTCCTCGCCGCCAGCCCCAAGGGCGACCTGCGCGCCCTGCACGGGCCACGCGTGCTGCTTCCGCACGGCGCCGGGTTCAACAAGTCGTTGCCGGGCGAGGGCACCGAGGACTCGGCGTCCGGGCTGGACCCCGCCCATCTCCTGCTGCCCGACGGCGCCCCGCTGGCCACCCGGTACCTGTTCTCCCACCCCAGCCAGATCGCCCGCCTGTCCCTGGCCGGCCCCGCGGTGGCGGCCCGTTCGACGGTCGTCGGCGATCCCCTGATGGAACGGTTCCTGGAGTCGCAGGACCGCCGGGACCGCTACCGCGCCGCCCTGCGCACGGGCGCCCGCACCCTCGTCGTGCTGCTGTCCACCTGGGGACCGGAGTCCCTGATCGGCCGCCGTCCCGGCCTGCCCGCCGAACTGGCCGCCGCACTCCCCCACGACGAGTACCAGCTCGCCCTGGTCCTGCACCCGAACGAGCGTGCCCGGCGCGGGACGCTCGACCTGAACGAGTACCTGGACCCCGCCCGCCAGGCCGGCCTGGTCCTGCCCGCGGTCCACGAGGAGTGGGCGTCGGTCGCCATCGCGGCGGACCTCCTCGTCACCGACCACGGTTCGGCGGCCCTGTACCCGGCGGCGCTCGACCGCCCGCTGCTCGGCGCCTACGACGGCGGCAGGGAACTGCTGCCGGGCAGCCCGATGGCCGCCCTCCTCGCCGGCGTGCCGCGCCTTTCCGGCTCGGACCCGGCGGCGCGGCTGGCGGCGGCACTGCGCGCGCACCGTCCGGGCAGCGTCCGCGCCCTCACGAAGTCGGCGTTCGCCGAGCAGGGCCGGGCACTCGACCGGCTCCGGGAGACGGTCTACGGCATGCTCGGCCTCACCCCGCCCGGCCACCCGGTACTGCCCCGGCTGCTGCCTGACCCGACCCCGGCACCGGCCACGCCCGCCGCCTTCCTGGTACGGATCGAGTACGACGGTGACGGCGCCCTGCGCGTGCTGCGGCACCCGGCGCACCTCATCCCGCCCGCACCCGCCCATCACCTCGCCGCCGAAGTGGGCACCGCGCACCGGAGGTTCACCCAGAGCGCCGCGCTGCTGCACCGCCGCGCGGGCGGCCGTCCCGGTGCGCTGACCGAGCCGGCGGACGAGTGGACCCTGCGGATCCTGCGGACCATCCCGGCGGCCGGCGCAGCGCCGCGGTCGTCGTCTCGGACACCCACGCGCTGCTGCGGCCCCGCTCCGGGCCCCTGCTGTCGGTGCGGATCGGGCCGGGCCCCGGGGCGCGGCGGGCCGCGCCGGTCGACCCGGTGCCCGTTCTGTCGGCGGTGCACGCCGCCCTCCTCGCCGGGCGGGACGGCGCGGACGCGCGCCTCGTCTGCGCGGTCGGCCCCCACCGGGTGGAGGTCCGCGTGGCCCCGGCCACCGCCGAAGAGGCCGCCCTGCCGGTCTGACAGCGGCTCAGCCGAGGCCCAGCCGCTCCCACAACTCCCGTGCCGCCGACCGGTGTTCCTCAGCCTCGGCCGCCTCGCCCAGGCTCGCGGCGAGCTCCGCGAGGGCGTCCAGGACCCTGGCCTCGTCCCGCACGCCCCGCACCGCGCGGGTGCCCTCCAGTGCCGCCCGGTAGCGCGCCCCCGCCTCGTCGGCCCGGCCGAGCCGTGCGTACACCCCGCCGAGGGCGAACTCCACGCGACCGGTGAGCCGGGTGCGGCCGTCGGCGGCGAACTCCGTGCGGGCCCGCTCCAGCAATGCGGCGGCGCGCTCCAGTTCGCCGAGGTGGGCGAGGGCCTCGCCGAGCCGGTACCGCTGGAGGGTGGCGCCGTAGGCGTTGCCGATCTCCTCGTGCACCGCCCCGGACGCCTCGAACTGCCGGGCCGCGTCCGCCCAGTCGCCGCGGGCCGAGCTGAGCATGCCCAGGAACTCCCGGGTGGAGGCGGCGAGTCTGCGCTCCGGCGCCGAGGTGCCGAAGGCGGCCCGGACGGTCGTCCACGCCTGGGTCAGCTGCCGCTCCGCCTCCTCGAACTCCCCCTGCTCCCACAGCGGCCGGGCCAGCTGGCAGCGCATCCGGACCAGCAGCCGCGGCTCGCCTGCCTGCTGGGCGGCGGCCACGCCCGCGCGGAAGGCGTCGATGTGGTCGCCGTAGTGCGGGTGGTTGAGGAAGTGGGTCCACAGCGGTTCGCACAGCGCCGCCGCCTCCGCGAGACCCCAGTCCCCGTCCCCGGCGGTGCCGGCGGTGTGGGCGACGCGGACGCAGCCGAACAGGACGTGCCGTTCGGCCTCCAGCCAGTGGTAGGCGCGGGCCGCCGCCTCGCCCCGGGCGTCCCCGGGCCGCTCGAAGAGCACATCCTGGGTGCCGGGCACCGGCTCCGCCTCGGCCGCGGTCCTGAGGCGTGGCCCGGCCGCGGCCAGGTCCGCGCGCTGGGCCTGGCGCAGGTACCAGCGCACGAGCCGCCGTAGCGCCTCCGCGCGCTCGGCCTGGTCGGCGCCCGCCTCCGCCCGGCGGCGGGCGTGGGCGCGCAGCAGCTCCGGGAGGCGCTCGCGGCCGTCGGCGCCCCGGCCGTCCAGGAGTCCGGCGGCGCGCAGTTCGGCGAGCGCGTCCTCGGTGGTGTCGGGGTCCCGGCCGAGCAGGACGTCGGCGGCGGCGACGGTGAAGGAGGGGCCGGGGAAGTGGCCCAGCAGCCGGTAGAGGCGGGCCGCGTCGGGGCCGAGGCTGTCGTAGGCCGCGTCCCACACCTGTTCCACCACGGGGACGCCCCGCTCCCTCAGTTCGGTGCCGAGCCGGTCGAGGAGCCGGGCCAGCGGCGGTTCCTGGTGGCGGCGCAGCCAGTATCCGGCGATGTGCAGCGCGGCGGGCAGGCCCGAGCACAGGCGGAGCAGTCGGCGGGTCTGCTCCGGTTCGGCGGCGAGGCGGGTGTCCTTGGTGACGCGTTCCAGCAGTTCCAGGGCGTCGGCGGCGTCGAGCGGAGCCAGTGGGAACTCGTCGGCCGCGCCGGCCTGGAGGTCGTAGAGCGGCCCGTGGCTGGTGACGATCACCAGGCTGTCGCCCGAGGCGGGCAGCAGCGGTTCGACCTCGGTGCCGTGTCGGGCGTTGTCGATGACGACCACGAGCCGTTTGCCGTGGGTGAGGGACCAGTACTGGCGGGCCCGCTCCCGGAACACGGGCGCGATCCACTCCGCGCCGAGGCCGCGCAGCAGTTCGCCGAGGACGTCGGCGATCTCCACGGCGCCGTCGCGGCGCACGTCGTCCAGGTCGACGTAGAGCACGCCGTCGGGGTGGTGCTGGTGCAGGACGCGGGCGAGGCGGAAGGCCAGTTCGGTCTTGCCGGTGCCGGCGTGGCCGCGCAGCAGCAGGCACAGCGGGCGGGTGCCGCCGTCCGCCGACCGCCGGTCCATGACCAGTTGCCGGGCCCGCGCCTGCTCCCGCTCGCGGTCCACAAAGTGCGCCGGCTCCGCCGGAACCTGATACACCACGTCTGACTGGCCCCCGTCCCGCATCGCTCCGTATCACCACGAGCCTATCGGCAAGGGGGAGTTGACATGCCGTGACGCGGGGGGTGTCGGCAGGGCGGGGTGGCGTCAGTCCAGGGCGAGGGCCACCGTGACCGGGGCGGTGCTCCCGCTCGCCTCGGTGAACACCTCCCGGGCCACCCGCCACTCGTCGGGCCGGGTCCGCGCGTACGGCTCCCACCCGGCGACGACGAGCAGCAGCCCGCGCTCGGCCGCCTCGGCCGGCCAGACCGAGGGGTCGCGGAGGCTGTCGAGGAGCGCGTCCCAGTTCCGGCCGAACCAGCCGGGCAGGCGCAGGGCCCGCGCCACGGCGTCCATCAGGCCGGCCTTGTCCGTGACCGCGGTGAGGTCCAGGGCGACGACCGTGCGGTCCGCGAGGTCCTCGGTCATCTCAGCACCGCCCGGAACGAGTCGTAGTGATCATCGGTGTAGTAGAACTCCCCGCCCTGTCCGGTGATGATGCGCCGGGCGCCGCGGTCGGGTGAGCCGGGTGTCTCCACGGTGTACTCGTGGTAGTAGCCGCGCCGGTGCTCGGGCAGGTGCCGCTCGAAGTTCCCGAAGACGATCCCGTCCCGTGCGTAGGGGTAGGGCCCGCCCCGGTCGATGAGCGCCAGCGTGCGGCGCGCCTCGGCCGGCAGCCGCGCCTCGGGCACGGTCGCCATGCCCTTGGCCCAGCCGGGGGCGGCGACGGAGCCGGAGGACGAGCCGGTGCGTGTCCCGGTGCCCGTGGTCGTGCCCGCGCCGGAGGCGCATCCGGCGAGCAGGACGGCGAGGACGACGAGCATCCCCGCGAGGAGGCGGGACAGGGGCCGGCCGGGCACCCGGCAACGGGGCCGCGCGGACGGTGGGGGCGCGAAGCGGGACGGCATGCGGACGATGCTGCCACGACCCGTGCGGCGGTACGACGACGGCGCGGCGGCCGGCCGACGGGACGGGTCGGGTCGGGTCGGGTCGGGTCGGGTCGGGTCGGGTCGGGTCGGGTCGGGTCGGGTCGGGTCGGGTCGGGTCGGGTCGGCAACGAGAGGGCCCGGCCGGGGCCACCGGGACCGGGCCGGGCCGGGGCCGGGGTCGAGGCCGGGGCCGTCGGTATCGCCTCCGCCCGTCCACGGGACCGCCCGGCAGCGCACCCCGGGCCCGGTCGCCGGACCACCGGCAACCAGACCACCGGGAACCGGACCAGTGACGCCCCGGCCCGACCGCCGGGCCGGCGACGCCACTCCCCCGCCCGAAGGACCTCGCCCCGGGCTTCCCCCTTACCGCCTACTGGCCGTCAGGGTCCTGGCGGGTCAGCGCGGCCTTCGGCGTCGGGCCGGCCGTCATCAGGTAGTCCGCGGCCGAGGTGTCCGTGACCAGGCTGGTGACCAGTCCGGAGCGGAGCACCGCGTCGATCGCGGCCGCCTTGCGCTGGCCGCCGGCGATCGCGACGACCTCCGGGATACGGCGGAGCTGGTCGGCCTTGACGGTGATGCACCGCTCCCCGAGGTCCCGCCCGATCCGGCGCCCCTCGGCGTCGAAGAGGTGCGCAGCCATCTCGGCGGCGACGCCGAGCGAGGCGTAGTGCGCCCGCTCCTCGTCGCTGAGCATGTCGTGCACCGTCGAGATGCCCGGCTCCCAGGAACCGATGGAGACGCAGGCGACCGTGACCTTGTCGAAGTACTCGAAGGCGCGGGCGATCCCGGTCTGGCTGCGCAGGGCCGCCGCGGTGGCCGCGTCCGGCAGCAGCATCGGCGCGTAGATCGGGTGGGCGTCGCCGCCCGAGACCTGCGCGGCGCGGCGGACGGCCTCGACCGAGCCTCGCTCCGAGGTCCCGGCGTCGTACACACCCGTCAGCTGCACCACGGTACACGGCGGCAGCCGGTCGAGCGCGGCGGCCATGTGGATGGTGGAGCGGCCCCAGGCCATGCCGAGCACGTCCCCCTCGTTGACCAGCTCGCCGAGCAGGTCCGCGGCGACCTCGCCGAGGTTCTCGGGGTCGGGGGTCTCCTCGGCCTCGGCCGGGGACTCGACGACGACGGCGTGCCGCAGGCCGTAGCGGGCGCGGAGCGCGTCGGAGCGCTCGGCGTCCAGCTCGGCCGGTACCCGGATCTCGATGCGTACGAGATCCCGTTCGAGAGCCGTCTCCAGGACCCGGGCCACCTTGAAGCGGCTGACGCCGAACTCCTCGGCGATCTGGATCTTGGACTTGCCCTCAAGGTAGAAGCGGCGGGCCATGGCCGCCGCCTGGACCAG
Source organism: Streptomyces sp. NPDC048106 (assembly GCF_040706415.1). Taxonomy (NCBI): domain Bacteria; kingdom Bacillati; phylum Actinomycetota; class Actinomycetes; order Kitasatosporales; family Streptomycetaceae; genus Streptomyces; species Streptomyces sp. NPDC048106. Next base: position 88,837 of record NZ_JBEZND010000014.1, read on the forward strand.
CTCAGCGGGTCCCATCCGCATGGCTGACCGGCCCGCCGACATACCCGACACGGCGATCTCCTCACTGCTGTTCACACTCTGGATTCGCCGTTCATCCTTGCAGATTCGGCGCAACTGATCCGCCCTGATGGGCGGCCTTCTCTCAACCGTTCACGTAGCCGTGGTTCAGTGGTCGCATGCCCAGGACGCCTTTGCGGTGGCCGTCTCCGCCTGGGCGCGCAGGGCACGCACCGCCTCCGCCGGGTCCTTCGCCCCGTAGACCGCCGAGCCGGCCACGAAGACATCGGCGCCCGCCTCCGCGCACCGCTCGATCGTGGCCGCCGAGACACCGCCGTCGACCTGCACCCAGAGCTGGAGGCCGTGCTTGGAGATCAGCTCACGGGTGCGGCGGATCTTCGGCAGCATGATGTCGAGGAAGGCCTGGCCGCCGAAGCCCGGCTCGACGGTCATGATCAGCAGCATGTCGAGTTCCGGCAGCAGATCCTCGAAGGGCTCGATCGGCGTCGCGGGCTTGAGCGCCATGGCGGCGCGCGCACCCTTGGCGCGGATCTCACGGGCGAGGCGGACCGGGGCGGCGGCCGCCTCCACGTGGAAGGTGACCGACGAGGCGCCCGCCTCCACGTACTGAGGAGCCCAGCGGTCGGGGTCCTCGATCATCAGGTGGCAGTCCAGCGGGGTGTCCGTCGCACGGGCCAGGGACTCCACCACCGGCACGCCGAGCGTGAGGTTGGGGACGAAGTGGTTGTCCATGACATCGACGTGGAGGTAGTCGGCGCCCTGGACAGCCTTGGCCTCCTCCGCCAGGCGGGCGAAGTCGGCGGACAGGATGCTGGGGTTGATCTGCACGGCCATGCCCCCAAGACTGCCATGTCCGAGGCGGTGATGTTCCCGCCGGTCCACAGGCGAGACCGTTCATCATACCGATCCGTTGTTTGTCGGATGGTCTGCCCGTGCCTGTGGATAACCGACGGCGACGAAGCCGACGCACGCGGTGAAATGAGGACCGCGCAGCCGCTCTTCGCGACCGTCAGCCGGCGGTCCGGCGGATCAGCGCGAGGTACATCGCGTCAGTGCCGTGCAGATGCGGCCACAGCTGGATGTCCGGGCCCTCGCCGAGCGCGGGGACCCCGGGCAGCAGCGGACGGGCGTCGAGGAGTTCGGCGTCCGGGTGCTGCTTGAGCACGTCGGCGACGACCGCGCGGGTCTCGGCGAGGTGCGGAGAGCAGGTGGCATAGCCGACCACGCCGCCGACGCGCACCGAGTCGAGCGCAGTGCGCAGCAGGGCGCGCTGGAGAGGAGCGAAGTTGTCCAGGTCTTCGGGACGCCGGCGCCAGCGCGCCTCGGGCCGCCGGCGCAGCGCGCCGAGCCCGGTGCAGGGCACGTCCACCAGCACCCGGTCGAAGCTGCCGGACCGCCACGGCGGCCGCGTACCGTCCGCCGCGACGACCTGGTACGGCCCCGGGTTGCCGGCCAGCGCCTTCGCGACCAGCCCCGCCCGGTGCGGCTGCTTCTCCGAGGCGAGGAGTACGGCACCCCGCTCGGCGGCGAGCGCCGCCAGCAGCGCGGCCTTGCCGCCGGGTCCCGCACAGCCGTCGAGCCACTTGGTGTCCGGCCCCTCCAGGGGCGCGTTGGCCAGCGCGAGGGCGACCAGCTGGCTGCCCTCGTCCTGCACCCCGGCGCGGCCCTCGCGCACCGCCTCGACCGCGCCCGGCTCACCGCCCTCGGCCAGCCGCACGGCGTACGGCGACCAGTGCCCGGCCTCGGCGGCCTCCTCGCGCAGCAGCTCCTCGGTGGTGGCCCGGCCCGGCCGCGCGACCAGCGTCACCCGGGGCCGCTCGTTGTCGGCCGCGAGCAGCTCCTCGATACCGGCGCGCCCGCCCCCCAGCGAGTCCCACAGCGCGGAGACGACCCAGCGGGGGTGGGAGTGCACGACGGCGAGGTGGTCCTCGGGATCCTCGTCGTAGGGCGGCGCGACCTTGCCGATCCACCCGTCGAGGTCGTCCTGGGCGACCTTGCGCAGGACCGCGTTGACGAACTTGGCCCGCCCGTCGCCGAGCACCACCCGGGCGAGTTCCACGGTGGCGGACACGGCGGCGTGCGTCGGGATCCGCGTCCCGAGCAGCTGGTGCGCGCCGAGGCTCAGCACGTCCAGCACCGGCGGGTCCACCTCGCGCAGCGGCCGGTCGACACAGGCGGCGATCACGGCGTCGTACGTGCCCTGCCGGCGCAGCGTGCCGTACACCAGCTCGGTCGCGAGCGCCGCGTCACGCGCGTCGAAGTCGCTCTTCTCCCGCGCCTTCCTCAGCAACGGGGGCAGCACGAGGTTGGCGTAGGCGTCCCGCTCGTCCACCGCCCGCAGCGCCTCGAAGGCCAGGATGCGGACGGGGTCCTTCTGCGGACGCCGGTAGGGCTTGGCGGGCTTACGACCCCGCCGCGACTGCTCGCTCACGAAAAAGGTGCTCCGGAAGTGAAAGGGGGTGTGCGGCCAAGCCTACGTCGACGAGGGGGCGGAGGGCGCTGGGGTGGGGAGGGGGAGGGGGTGGGGGGGAGGGCCCCCAGAGACGGAACGCCGCCCAGACAGCCGGACCCCCGAAAGACACCCCGGAATGCCCGGCATGCCGGAGCCCCCCGCCCTCCATCCGCACGCCGCGCCGAAAAGCCCCCTCGGCCCGTCGTCGCGCCCGCCCGGTCCGGTTCAGCCGCCCAGGGTCTCGCCCTCGCCGATCCGTACCCCGCGGGCCCAGTCGGCCGCGCGCATCGGCTTCTTGCCCTGGGCCTGGACCCAGAGGAGTTCGACGGCGTGGGAGCCGGTGCCCGCGTGCACGTTGTTCTTGCCCGCCGCGAGCCGTCCCGGTGCGAGGTCGGTCCGCTCGGGCACGGGGGTGACCTGGATGAGTTTGAGCCGCTCGCCGCGGAAGGTGGTCCAGGCGCCGGGCGCCGGGGTGCAGCCGCGCACGACCCGGTCGACGCGCAGTGCCGGCGCGGCCCAGTCCACCTCGGCGTCCTCGACGTTGATCTTCGGCGCCAGGGTGATGCCCTCGGCCGGCTGCGGCACGGCCTTCAGGCTGCCGTCCTCGATGCCGTCCATGGTGGCCGCGAGCAGCCCGGCCCCGGCGAAGGCCAGCCGGGTGAGCAGGTCGCCGCTGGTGTCGGTGGGCCGGATCACCTCGGTCACCGTCCCGTACACCGGCCCGGAGTCCAGGCCCTCCTCGATGAGGAAGGTGGACGCGCCGGTGATCTCGTCGCCCGCCATGAGCGCGTGCTGCACGGGCGCGGCGCCGCGCCAGGCGGGCAGCAGCGAGAAGTGCAGGTTGACCCAGCCGTGGGCGGGGATGTCGAGGGCGACGCGGGGCAGCAGGGCGCCGTAGGCGACGACGGGGCAGCAGTCCGGGGCGATCTCCGTCAACCGCGCGAGGAACTCGGGGTCCCGCGGCTTGGCCGGCTTGAGCACCTCGATGCCGGCCTCCTCCGCCCGCTCGGCCACGGGCGACGCGACCAGCCTGCGGCCCCGGCCGGCGGGGGCGTCGGGCCGGGTGACGACGGCGGCCACCTCGTGCCGCCCGGAGGCGAGCAGGGCGTCCAGGGCGGGAACGGCGACCTCGGGGGTGCCTGCGAAGACGAGCTTCATGGGCGGGATCGGGCCTCTCGGGCGGGGATCGGACGGGCAGCGCACCAGTCTATGGCCGCCCGGGACCGGCACCTCGCGGAGCACGGCGGCAATCAACTCGCCCGGCTTCCGGGTCAACTGGAAACGGGCGGCGCGCGGGTGGGACTGACGGCGTACGCATATGCCCGCACGCCCCCACCCCGTGACCAGCGGAGCGCAAACGCGTTGGTCAAGAGAGAGTTGACCACATAGGGCCGCTTCAGCCGCCCGATTCCTTTCAACGCCGGTTCGAGAGGCTTGTTCATGGCCGACCACGCAACCCACGACGCCCAGGCTCGGGCCAGCCTGCACTTGCTGGTGCGGGACATCGAGCGGGTCCGCCGGCAGGTGGACGCACTGCGCACCCTCACCGCCCAGTTGGGCAACGTCTACCGCCCACGCCGCACCGGCCCGTCCACGGGCTTCGTCGTCTACGGACGCGCCCCCGCCCCGACGGTCCGCCTCGCCCAGGAACTCCGGGACAGTGTCGAGACCCTGGTCACGGCCGCCGTGGACTTCGACCGCTCGCTCGGCTTCTCCTGGGACGCGGTGGGCTCGGCGCTCGGGGTCACCAAGCAGGCGGTGCACCGCCGTTACGGGGCCCGCCGCGCCGCTGCCCAGGCGGCCGCGGAGGCCGAGCGGGCCCCGGAGCCGTCCGGCACCCGCACGCTCGACGGGAACCCCGGGCTGCCCGTGGTGCCGACGGTTCCCGCCGCCCGTTCCATGCCCACCCAGCCGACCGCGGGCAGGCCGGCGCTCCGGGAGGACGTCCGCCCGACGGCCTTCCCGGGCCCGCGCAACGGCTGACCGGCCCCGCCCGCCCTGCCGGGAACTCCCGGTGAACTCCCGGGAGTCCAGCGGAAGCCTCCGGGCGGGCTCCCCGAGGGGCCGGCCTCCGGCGGGGCGCAGCCCCCGCCCTCAGCCGATGTCCGGCGGATCGATCCGCACCCTCACCCGCGCCGCCTCCCCGCTCCCCCGCGCCATCCGCGCGGCCTGTGCGGTCTTCAGGGCGGAGGCCAGTGCCGAGCCGCTGCCCGGCGGAACCCGGACGAGGGCCCGCTCCCAGTGCTCGCCGGCAGGCGCCGCGCCGGGCCTGCGGGGCGCCCCGGGCGGGGCGGGCGGCAGCGGTACCGGGCCCAGTACCTCGGCGTCCGGCGGCAGTTCGACCGCGGCGAGGAATTCCGCGACGGCCGCCGGCGTGCCGGACACGGCCGCCATCCGGGACACCGGCGGGAAGCCCAGTTCGGCCCGTTCGGACAGCTCGCGCAGCGCGTGCCCGACGGGGTCCCAGCGCACCAGCGCCTGCACGGGCCGCAGGGTCGGCTCGGCCACCACGACCACCGTGCCGCCCTCGCCCTGCGGCCGGACCAGCGCCGCCGCCGCGATCCACCGGCGCAGCGCGTCCTCACCGGCCCGCAGGTCGGGTCGTACGAGCATGGCCCAGCCGTCGAGCAGCAGCGCCGCCGCGTAGCCGCCCTCGGCGACGGGTTCGGCGCCCGGGGTGCTCACCACCAGCGCGGGGGTGCCCGGCACGGTGTCCAGCACGTGTTCGCGTCCCGAGGTGCGCACCGGCACGGCGGGGAAGGCCCGGCCCAGTTCCTCGGCGGTGCGCCGGGCGCCCACCACCTGGGCGCGCAGCCGGAAGCCGCCGCACTCGGGGCAGTGCCAGGCGCCCTCCTCACGCCCGCACCAGCCGCACCGCAGCACGCCCGCGTCCTGCCCCTGAAGCGGCCCGGAGCAGTGCCGGCAGCGCGCCGGGGCCCGGCACTGGGCGCAGGCCATGCGCGGCGCGTACCCCCGGCGCGGCACCTGGACCAGCACCGGCCCGTGCCGCAGGCCCTCGCGGGCCGCCTGCCAGGCGAGGGTGGGCAGCCGGGCGGCGCGGGCGGCCTCGTCGCGGGCGAGGTCCTCGTCCCCGACGGTGCGTACGAGGGGCACGGACCGCCGTATCCGCTCCCGTCCGGCGGTCAGGGGGCGCGCCCAGCCGCTCTCGACCAGTTGGGCCGCCTCCACGGTGCAGGCGAAGCCGCCGAGCAGGAAGGCGCACTTGTCGAGGGTGGCGCGCAGCAGCAGGACGTCGCGTGCGTGCGGTTGCGGGGCGTGCTGCTCGCTGTGGCTGTCGTCGCCGTCGTCCCAGATCGCGACGAGCCCGAGGTCGCGTACGGGCGCGAACATGGCCGCCCTGGTCCCGACGACCGCCCGTACGGATCCGCGCCGTACCGCGAGCCACTGCGCGTACCTCTTCTCGGGGCCGGCGTCGGCGGTGAGCAGGGCGTGGTGTCCCTGCCCGAGCAGGGCGGTCAGCGCGGTGTCGACGCGTGCGGCGGCCCGTCCGTCGGGTACGACGACGAGCGCGCCGCGTCCCGAGGCGAGTGTGGCGGCGACGGCGCGGGCCAGTTCCTCGCTCCACAGCGGTCCCGGCAGGGCGCCCCACACCGCCCGCGGGGCGCCGCCGGAGGCCAGTGCCCCGAGGAAGGCGCCGCCCTGCTCGTACCGCGCCCAGGAGCCGGGGTCGGGTGCCTCGGGGGGTGGCAGGGGTGCGGGCGAGGGTCGTTGTTCGGCGCGGGCGCTGCGGGGCGGTACGGCGAGCTGGAGCACGTCGGCGAGGCTGCCCGCGTACCGGTCGGCGACGGCGCGGGCGAGGCCCAGCAGTTCCGCGCCGAGGACGGGTTCGGGGGAGACGACCTGGGCGAGCGCGGCGAGGGGGCCCGAGTAGTCGGACCCGGCCCGGCGTTCGACGAGGAAGCCGTCGATGAGGCCGCCGCCCTCCCGGCGGCCTTCGCGCACGCGGTGCCGTCCGGCGCCGAACCGCACGCGCACCCGTACGCCGGGCTGGGCCTGTTCGTCCAGTTCGGCGGGGACCGCGTAGTCGAAGTAGCGGTCGAGGTGGAGGACGCCCTTGTCGACCAGCACGCGGGCGACGGGCAGCCGCTCGGCGAGGGCGGCGCCCCGCCAGGTGCGCGGCTTGGCCCGGGGCGTCTTCGCCTTGCGCACGCTTTCCCGGATGAGGGCGAGCTGCTCCGGCGGCGCCCCTTCGGCCCCGCCGTCCCCGTCCGTGCGGGGTCGTCCGTTCTCGCTGCTCACGCTTGCATTCTTACCAAACCCGGCTGACAACGCCCCGGCTGCGGCCGGGGGCCCCGAAAGCGCCGGGGCCCGGCCCCCCTGGAGGGGGGCCGGGCCTCGTCGCGCGGTCTCGGGATCAGACGCCCGCGGCCTTGCGCAGGGCGTCCACGCGGTCCGTGCGCTCCCAGGTGAAGTCGGGCAGCTCGCGGCCGAAGTGGCCGTAGGCCGCGGTCTGGGCGTAGATCGGGCGGAGCAGGTCCAGGTCGCGGATGATCGCGGCCGGGCGGAGGTCGAAGACCTCGTCGATGGCCTTCTCGATCTTGTCGGTGTCGACCTTGTGGGTGCCGAAGGTCTCCACGAACAGGCCCACCGGCTCGGCCTTGCCGATCGCGTACGCCACCTGCACCTCGCAGCGCGAGGCCAGACCCGCCGCCACGACGTTCTTGGCGACCCAGCGCATCGCGTACGCGGCCGAGCGGTCCACCTTGGACGGGTCCTTGCCCGAGAACGCGCCGCCGCCGTGGCGGGCCATGCCGCCGTAGGTGTCGATGATGATCTTCCGGCCGGTCAGGCCCGCGTCGCCCATCGGGCCGCCGATCTCGAACCGGCCCGTCGGGTTGACCAGGAGACGGTAGTTCTCCGTGTCCAGCTTGATGCCGTCCTCCAGCAGCGCCTTCAGCTCCGGCTCCACCACGAACTCGCGGATGTCGGGGGCGAGCAGCGACTCCAGGTCGATGTCGGAGGCGTGCTGCGAGGAGACGACGACCGTGTCGAGGCGGACGGCCTTGTCGCCGTCGTACTCGATGGTCACCTGCGTCTTGCCGTCCGGGCGCAGGTAGGGGATCGTGCCGTTCTTGCGGACGTCCGACAGGCGCTTCGACAGCCGGTGCGCGAGGAAGATCGGCAGCGGCATCAGGGTCGGGGTCTCGTCCGACGCGTAACCGAACATCAGGCCCTGGTCGCCCGCGCCCTGCTTGTCCAGCTCGTCGCGCTCGCCCTCGGCACCCTCGACGCGGGACTCGTAGGCCGTGTCGACGCCCTGCGCGATGTCCGGGGACTGCGCGCCGATGGAGACGGACACGCCGCAGGAGGCGCCGTCGAAGCCCTTCTTCGAGGAGTCGTAGCCGATCTCCAGGATCTTGCCACGCACCAGGTTCGCGATGTCCGCGTACGCCTTGGTGGTCACCTCGCCGGCCACATGGACCAGGCCGGTGGTGATGAGCGTCTCCACGGCGACCCGGGAGGCCGGGTCCTCGCGCAGAAGCGCGTCGAGAATGGTGTCGCTGATCTGGTCAGCGATCTTGTCGGGGTGACCCTCGGTCACGGACTCCGAGGTGAACAGGCGACGGGACACAACGCTCCCTGTGGTTGCAGCGGCTGCTGGCTGATCATTTGCAGTCGACGCGGGGCTGCGCCCGGTCGACCTTGGAACAGTTTATCGGTCGCACTCGGCCGATGGGCCACTGTCTCGCCTCTCGGGAGCGCTGTGACCTGCGGCACTGGCATTCTGCCCAATGGCCGACGACCTTGGCCAGGGTAACGGTCCCCGACTTGAGCATGGCTTGAATCCGTCCCCGGATTCGCCCGGTCGGCCACTTCGGTTCAGTCCAGGCGGGCCACGACCAGGTCCCAGACGACGTCGGCCAGGGCCTCCTTGGGCCCGTGCGGGACGGGGTTCTCGCTGCCGTCGGCGCCGAGCACGACGGCCTCGTTCTCCTCGGAGCCGAAGGTCTTGCGCTCCCCCACCTCGTTGACGACGAGCAGGTCACAGCCCTTGCGGACGAGTTTGGCGCGACCGTTGGCGAGGACGTCGTCGGTCTCGGCGGCGAAGCCCACGATCACCTGTCCGGCCCTGGCCCGTTCGGCGGAGACCTCGGCGAGGATGTCCGGGTTGCGGACCAGCACGATGGGCTCGGGCTCCTTGTCGTCCTTCTTCTTGATCTTGCCGGTGGCGTAGGCCGCGGGGCGGAAGTCGGCGACGGCCGCGGCCATGACGACGGCGTCGGCGTCCGCCGCGGCCTTCAGCACGGCCTCGCGCAGCTGGACGGCGGTGCCGACCCGTACGACGTCGACGCCCGCGGGGTCGGGCAGGTGGGTGTTGGCCGCGATCAGCGTCACCCGGGCGCCGCGGGCGGCGGCGGTGCGGGCGAGCGCGTAGCCCTGCTTGCCGGAGGAGCGGTTGCCGAGGAAGCGCACCGGGTCCAGGGGTTCGCGGGTGCCGCCCGCGGAGACCACCACATGGCGTCCGCGCAGGTCGGGCTCCTGGACGCCGCGGGCGAGCACCCGGCGGCAGACCTCGAAGATCTCCGTGGGGTCGGGCAGCCGGCCCTTGCCGGTGTCGACGCCGGTGAGGCGGCCGACGGCGGGTTCGACGACGACGGCGCCCCGGCGGCGCAGCGTGGCCACGTTCTCCTGGGTGGCGGGGTGTTCCCACATCTCGGTGTGCATGGCCGGGGCGAAGACCACGGGGCAGCGGGCCGTCAGGAGGGTGTTGGTGAGGAGGTCGTCGGCGAGGCCGTGGGCGGCCTTGGCGAGCATGTCGGCGGTGGCGGGGGCGACCACGACGAGGTCGGCGTGCTGGCCGATGCGGACGTGGGGCACCTCGTGCACGGAGTCCCAGACCTCGGTGGCGACGGGGTTGCCGGACAGGGCGGAGAAGGTGGCGGCGCCGACGAAGCGCAGCGCGGACGCGGTCGGCACCACGCGCACGTCATGGCCCGACTCGGTGAACCTTCTCAGCAGCTCACAGGCCTTGTACGCGGCGATGCCACCGCTGACCCCAAGTACCACCCTCGGCTTGTCCACCATGCCTCCTCGGTCCGGAAAACCTGCAACACCCATGACACACCACAGGCCCGGCAGGGTGACTGCCGGGCCTGTGGATAAATCATCTGCGGTCTGAAAGAACTACTGCGCCGGGCCCTCGATGGCCTCGGAGGTCAGCAGACCGGCGTTGATCTCGCGCAGGGCGATCGAGAGCGGCTTCTCGTGGACGTGGGTGTCGACGAGCGGACCGACGTACTCGAGGAGGCCCTCGCCGAGCTGCGAGTAGTACGCGTTGATCTGGCGAGCACGCTTGGCCGCGTAGATCACGAGGCTGTACTTCGAGTCGGTGGCCTCGAGGAGCTCGTCGATCGGCGGGTTGATGATGCCCTCGGGCGCGGTGATGGAAGAGGACACGCTCTACCTTCCGATGGATGGAAAAGAATCAGTGATCATGATCAGCGTCACGATTACACAACGTCCATCAAGGCTAGCAGCTCACGGGCCACGTCCTCGACGGAGGTGTTGACCAGGGTCTCGTGGAACTCCGGCTCGGCCGCCAGTTCGGTCCTGGCCGCCTCCAGGCGGCGCTCGATGACCTCGGGCGGCTCGGTGCCCCGGCCGGTGAGCCTGCGCACCAGCTCCTCCCAGGAGGGCGGAGCCAGGAACACCAGCCGGGCGTCGGACATGGACTCACGGACCTGGCGGGCGCCCTGGAGGTCGATCTCCAGCAGGACGGGCTCGCCCTTCTCCAGCCGCTCCAGGACGGCCGCGCGGGGCGTGCCGTACCGGTTGCCGGCGAATTCGGCCCACTCCAGCAGCTCGCCGTTGGCGATCAGCTTGTCCATCTCCTCGTCGGTGACGAAGAAGTAGTGGACTCCGTGCTGCTCGCCGGGGCGCGGCGTGCGGGTGGTCGCCGACACCGAGAGCCAGACCTCGGGGTGTTCCTTGCGCATATGGGCGACGACCGTGCTCTTGCCGACCCCCGAGGGGCCGGAGAGCACGGTCAGCCGCGGACGTTCACTCATGCAGCGATTATTCCAGCAATCCCGGGGTGCCCGGGACTCCCGGTCCGGTGCGGGCCCGGACTCAGGCGCCGGTGCTGCCGAACTCACGCTCCAGGGAGGCGATCTGGTTGGAACCGAGACCCCGCACGCGGCGGCTCTCGGAGATGCCCAGACGCTCCATGATCTGCTTGGCGCGGACCTTGCCCACGCCCGGCATGGACTCGAGCAGCGCGGAGACCTTCATCTTGCCGATGACGTCGTTCTCCTGGCCCTGCTTGATGACCTCGTGCAGGGAGGCGCCGGAGTGCTTGAGTCGATTCTTGACCTCGGCCCGCTCCCGGCGAGCCGCGGCGGCCTTTTCGAGCGCGGCTGCGCGCTGTTCAGGGGTAAGGGGCGGAAGAGCCACGCCTACGTCACCTCGGATGTCGAACTGTCGGATACGGACCGGTGAGGAACCTAGTCGCCCCACACCTGGGGAGCCACGAGCAACACGCTTGCCCGTTCACCCTCGCTCGGAGACTAGCGGCCAAGTCCGCCAGAGTCAGCGAGAACAGCGGAAAAGTCCTGGTCAGCCTCCGTCAGGCCGGACATTTCAGACAAACTGCCCTCGTTTTGAGGATGTATTCACACTCAAGTCGGCACCGGTCCGCTCAGCCGAGCACCTGACGGCGGGGATCAGGCCCCCGGGACGGCCGTCCGGATCTCCTCCGTGAAGCGTTCGGCCGCGCCGCGCAGCGCCCCCACGTCGGGTCCGTGCCGCAGCACGCCCCGGCTGACGTTCGGCACGACATTGCGCACGGCCGCCCCGAAGACCCCCGGGAGGTCGGCCGGGGTCGCGCCCTGGGCGCCGATGCCGGGCGCGAGCAGCGGGCCGTTGATGTCCAGATCGTAGGCGGACAGGTCGCCGAGCGTGGCGCCGACGACCGCGCCGAAGGAGCCCAGCGGCTCCTGTCCCGCGTTCTCGGCCGCCAGGTGCGCCAGCATGGTCGCCCCCACGCCGCGGCCGTCGGCGCGCACCGCGTGCTGCACCTCGCCGCCCTCCGGGTTTGAGGTCAGCGCGAGCACGAACAGCCCGGAGCCGTTCTCCTTGGCCAGCGCCACGGCCGGGCTCAGCGAACCGTAGCCGAGGTACGGCGAGACGGTCAGCGCGTCGGAGAACAGCGGGGCGTCCCGGCGCAGGAACGCCTCGGCGTACGCGGCCATGGTCGAGCCGATGTCGCCGCGCTTGGCGTCCATCACGACCAGGGCGCCCGCCGCGCGCGCCTCCTGGACCGACTTCTCCAGGACGGCCAGGCCGCGCGAGCCGAACCGCTCGAAGAAGGCGATCTGCGGCTTCAGTACGGCCACCCGGTCGGCCACCGCCTCCACGACGGTGCGGCTGAACCGCTCCAGGCCCGCCACGTCGTCGCCGAGGCCCCACTCGGCGAGCAGGGAGGCGTGCGGGTCGATGCCGACGCACAGCGGGCCGCGCTCGTCCATGGCGCGGCGCAGCCGGGCGCCGAAGGGCTCGATCGGGCTCGTGCTGGTCATCGGGGCTTCCTCACGTCGGCGCCGACCGCGTCGGCGAGGGTGGCGTACGGGCTGGTGCGCAGCCGGGCGGCGAGGCCCTTGTGGATCGCGCGGCACCAGAAGGGGCCCTCGTAGACGAAGGCGCTGTAGCCCTGGACCAGCGTGGCGCCGGCCAGGATGCGCTGCCAGGCGTCCTCGGCGGACTCGATGCCGCCGACGCCCACCAGGGTGAGCCGGTCGCCCACCCGCGCGTACAGGCGGCGCAGGACGGCCAGGGAGCGGGCCTTGAGCGGCGCGCCGGACAGGCCGCCGGTCTCCCCGGTCAGCGACGCCGGGGACCGCAGGCCCAGGTCGTCGCGGGCGATGGTGGTGTTGGTGGCGATGATGCCGTCCAGGCCCAGTTCGACGGCCAGGTCGGCGACGGCGTCGATGTCCTCGTCGGCGAGGTCCGGGGCGATCTTCACCAGGAGGGGGACGCGGCGGTGGGCGACCGTGCGGTCGGCGGCCGCGCGGACCGCGGTCAGCAGCGGGCGCAGGTGGTCGACCGCCTGGAGGTCGCGCAGGCCGGGCGTGTTCGGCGAGGAGACGTTGACGACCAGGTAGTCGGCGTACGGCGCGAGGCGCTCGGCGGACTTCACGTAGTCGGCGACGGCCTCCGCCTCCGGGACGACCTTGGTCTTGCCGATGTTGACGCCGACCACGGTCCTGAAGACGGGTTCGCGGGTGGCCAGGCGGGCCGCCACGGCCAGCGAGCCGTCGTTGTTGAAGCCCATGCGGTTGATCAGCGCGCGGTCCGCCACGAGCCGGAACAGCCGCTTCGGGGAGTTGCCGGGCTGGGGCTCGCCGGTGACCGTGCCGATCTCGACGTGGTCGAAGCCGAGCATCGACATCCCGTCGATCGCCACGGCGTTCTTGTCGAAGCCGGCCGCGAGTCCGAACGGGCCGTGCATCCGCAGCCCGAGGGCCTCGGTGCGCAGTTCCTTGTGGCGGGGCGCGAGGGCCGCCGCGACGAAGGTGCGCAGCACCGGGACGCGCGCGGCGAGCCGGATCCAGCGGAAGGCGAGGTGGTGGGCCTTCTCGGGGTCCATCCGTGTGAAGACCAGACGGAAGAACAGCTTGTACATCTGGGAAGTCCTCTGGGTTCTCATGCGGACCGAGGGGTCCTCATGAAGAGGGGGACACCGTTTCCGGTGTCCCCCTCGGGGCTGCTAGTCGCGGGCCGCGGTCAGGTGTTCCGCGTGTTCCTGGAGCGAGCGGACGCCCACGTCTCCGTAGTTGAGGGCGTCGATGCCCTGGACGGCCGCGGCGAGCGCCTGGACGGTCGTCAGGCACGGCACGGAGCGGGCGACGGCGGCCGTACGGATGTCGTAGCCGTCGAGGCGGCCACCGGTGCCGTACGGCGTGTTGACGATGAGGTCGACCTCGCCGTCGTGGATGAGCTGGACGATGGTCTTCTCACCCTGGGGGCCGGTGCCCTCGGACTGCTTGCGCACCACGGTGGCGTTGATGCCGTTGCGCTTGAGGACCTCGGCGGTGCCGGAGGTGGCCAGCAGCTCGAAGCCGTGGGCGACCAGCTCGCGGGCCGGGAAGATCATCGAGCGCTTGTCGCGGTTGGCGACCGAGATGAACGCGCGGCCGCTGGTGGGCAGCGGTCCGTAGGCGCCCGCCTGCGACTTGGCGTAGGCGGTGCCGAAGACGGAGTCGATGCCCATGACCTCGCCGGTGGAGCGCATCTCCGGGCCGAGGACGGTGTCCACGCCGCGGCCGTGGATGTCGCGGAAGCGCGACCACGGCATCACGGCCTCCTTGACGGAGATCGGCGCGTCCAGCGGCAGCTCGCCGCCGTCGCCGTTCTTCGGCAGCAGCCCCTCGGCGCGCAGTTCGGCGATGGTCGCGCCGAGCGAGATCCGGGCGGCGGCCTTGGCGAGCGGCACCGCGGTCGCCTTCGACGTGAAGGGGACCGTGCGGGAGGCGCGCGGGTTGGCCTCCAGGACGTAGAGGATGTCGCCGGCCATCGCGAACTGGATGTTGATCAGGCCGCGCACGCCGACGCCCTTGGCGATGGCCTCGGTGGAGGCGCGCAGCCGCTTGATGTCGAAGCCGCCGAGGGTGATCGGGGGCAGGGCGCACGCCGAGTCGCCGGAGTGGATGCCGGCCTCCTCGATGTGCTCCATGACGCCGCCGAGGTACAGCTCCTCGCCGTCGTAGAGGGCGTCGACGTCGATCTCGATGGCGTCGTCCAGGAAGCGGTCGACGAGGACCGGCCGGGACGGGCTGATCTCGGTGGACTCGGCGATGTAGGCGGCGAGGCGGGTCTCGTCGTAGACGATCTCCATGCCGCGCCCGCCGAGCACGTACGACGGCCGGACCAGGACCGGGTAGCCGATCTCGTCGGCGATGGCCTTGGCCTCCGAGAAGGTGGTGGCGGTGCCGTGCTTGGGGGCGGGCAGGCCCGCCTCCGCCAGGACGCGGCCGAAGGCGCCGCGGTCCTCGGCGGCGTGGATCGCCTCCGGGGAGGTGCCCACCACCGGCACGCCGTTGTCCTTGAGGGCCTGCGACAGACCGAGCGGGGTCTGGCCGCCGAGCTGGACGATGACGCCCGCGACCGGGCCGGCCTGCTGCTCGGCGTGGACGATCTCCAGGACGTCCTCCAGGGTGAGCGGCTCGAAGTACAGCCGGTCGGAGGTGTCGTAGTCGGTGGAGACGGTCTCCGGGTTGCAGTTGACCATCACGGTCTCGTACCCGGCGTCGGACAGCGCGAAGGAGGCGTGGACGCAGGAGTAGTCGAACTCGATGCCCTGGCCGATGCGGTTGGGGCCGGAGCCCAGGATGATGACGGCCGGCTTCTCGCGCGGGGCGACCTCCGACTCCTCGTCGTAGGCCGAGTAGAAGTACGGCGTCTTCGCGGCGAACTCGGCGGCGCAGGTGTCGACCGTCTTGTAGACCGGGCGGATGCCGAGGGCGTGCCGGACCTCGCGGACGACGTCCTCGCGCAGGCCGCGGATCTCGGCGATCTGCTGGTCGGAGAAGCCGTGCCGCTTGGCCTCGGCGAGCAGGTCGCCGGTCAGCTCGGCGGCCTCGGCCAGCTCGTCCGCGATCTCCTTGATGAGGAAGAGCTGGTCCACGAACCAGGGGTCGATCTTCGTGTACTCGAAGACCTCCTCGGGGGTGGCGCCGGCCCGGATGGCCTGCATGACGGTGTTGATCCGGCCGTCGGTGGGCCGTACGGACTCTTCGAGGAGGCCGTACTTGTCGCCGGGCTCGCCCACGAAGGTGAACTGGCTGCCCTTCTTCTCCAGCGAGCGCAGCGCCTTCTGGAAGGCCTCGGGGAAGTTGCGGCCGATGGCCATGGCCTCGCCGACCGACTTCATGGTGGTGGTCAGCGTGGAGTCGGCCTGCGGGAACTTCTCGAAGGCGAACCGGGGCGCCTTGACGACCACGTAGTCGAGCGTGGGCTCGAAGGAGGCCGGGGTCTCCTGGGTGATGTCGTTGGGGATCTCGTCCAGGGTGTAGCCGACGGCCAGCTTGGCGGCGATCTTGGCGATCGGGAAGCCGGTCGCCTTGGAGGCGAGGGCCGAGGAGCGGGAGACGCGCGGGTTCATCTCGATGACGATCACCCGGCCGTCCACGGGGTCGACCGCGAACTGGATGTTGCAGCCGCCCGTGTCGACGCCGACCTCGCGGATCACGGCGATGCCGATGTCGCGCAGGATCTGGTACTCGCGGTCGGTGAGCGTCATCGCGGGCGCGACGGTGATGGAGTCACCGGTGTGCACGCCCATGGGGTCGAAGTTCTCGATGGAGCAGACGACCACGACGTTGTCGTTCTTGTCGCGCATCAGCTCCAGCTCGTACTCCTTCCAGCCGAGGATGGACTCCTCCAGGAGTACCTCGGTGGTCGGCGAGAGGGTGAGGCCCTGGCCCGCGATGCGGCGCAGCTCCTCCTCGTCGTGCGCGAAGCCGGAGCCGGCGCCGCCCATGGTGAAGGAGGGGCGGACGACGACCGGGTAGCCGCCGAGCGTCTCGACGCCCTTGAGGACGTCGTCCATGGAGTGGCAGATCACCGAGCGGGCGGACTCGCCGTGCCCGATCTTGCGGCGGACCTCCTCCACGACGCCCTTGAACAGGTCGCGGTCCTCGCCCTTGTGGATGGCCTCGGGCTTGGCGCCGATCAGCTCGACGCCGTACTTCGTCAGGACACCGTTCTCGTGCAGCGAGATGGCGGTGTTCAGGGCCGTCTGGCCGCCCAGGGTGGGCAGCAGGGCGTCGGGACGCTCCTTGGCGATGATCTTCTCGACGAACTCGGGGGTGATCGGCTCGACGTAGGTGGCGTCGGCGATCTCCGGGTCGGTCATGATCGTCGCCGGGTTGGAGTTGACGAGGATGACGCGCAGGCCCTCGGCCTTGAGCACGCGGCATGCCTGGGTGCCGGAGTAGTCGAACTCGGCGGCCTGGCCGATGACGATCGGGCCGGAGCCGATGACCAGGACGGACTGGATATCGGTGCGCTTAGGCACGCTGGCCCTCCATCAGGGAAACGAAGCGGTCGAACAGGTAGGCGGCGTCGTGCGGGCCGGCCGCCGCTTCGGGGTGGTACTGGACGGAGAAGGCGGGCTGGTCGAGCAGCTGGAGCCCCTCCACGACGTCGTCGTTCAGGCAGACGTGCGAGACCTCGGCGCGCCCGAACGCGGTCTCGCTGACCTTGTCGAGGGGCGCGTCGACGGCGAAGCCGTGGTTGTGCGCGGTGACCTCGACCTTGCCGGTCGTGCGGTCCTGGACCGGCTGGTTGATGCCCCGGTGGCCGTACTTCAGCTTGTAGGTGCCGAAGCCGAGGGCGCGGCCGAGGATCTGGTTGCCGAAGCAGATGCCGAACAGCGGCGTCTTGCGCTCCAGGACGGCGGTCATGAGGGCGACCGGGCCGTCGGCGGTCGCGGGGTCGCCGGGGCCGTTGGAGAAGAACACACCGTCGGGGGCGACGGCGTAGATCTCGTCGGCGGTGGCGGTGGCGGGCAGGACGTGCACCTCGATGCCGCGCTCGGCCATGCGGTGCGGGGTCATGCCCTTGATGCCGAGGTCGATCGCGGCGACGGTGAACTTCTTCTCGCCGACCGCGGGGACGACGTACGCCTCCTTGGTCGCGACCTCCTCGTAGAGGCTCGCGCCCTTCATGTGGGGCTGGGCCTGCACCCGGGCGAGGAGTTCGGGCTCGGCGGCGATCGCCTCGCCGGAGAAGATGCCGGCGCGCATGGAGCCGCGCTCGCGCAGGTGGCGGGTGAGGGCGCGGGTGTCGATGCCGGAGATGCCGACGACGCCCTGGCGCTCCAGCTCGTCGTCCAGGGAGCGCCGGGAGCGCCAGTTGGACGGCACGCGCGCGGGGTCGCGGACCACGTAGCCGGAGACCCAGATGCGGCCCGACTCGTCGTCCTCGTCGTTCCAGCCGGTGTTGCCGATCTGCGGGGCGGTGGCGACGACGATCTGGCGGTCGTACGACGGGTCGGTCAGGGTCTCCTGGTAGCCGGTCATGCCGGTGGAGAACACGGCCTCGCCGAAGGTCTCCCCCACGGCCCCGTAGGCGCGGCCGCGGAAGGTGCGGCCGTCCTCCAGGACGAGTACGGCGGGAGCCTTCGCGGCTCCCCTGGTGGAGGTCGTCATCGTGCGCCTTCCGTGTCGTTGATCATGTGGTTCAGGCTGTCGACCCATTCGGGGTGCTCGGCCGCTCGGTCGGAGCGGAAGCCGGAGTCGATCAGTTTGCCGCCGTGCTCCCAGGTCACCACCAGCAGTCCGCCCTCGGTGAGGACCTTGCCGGCGATGCCCTTGTCGAGGCGGGCCTCGCGCAGGGCGGTGGTGGGGATGAAGAAGTCGTCCGCGCCGGGGCGTTCGACCTCCAGGCCCGCGTCGGTGAGGGTGAGCCGGGCCAGGCTGCGGGTCCCCAGGCCGTGGGCCACGATGCGGTCCAGCCACTGCCCGGCGGTGGTGGAGCCGTGGTAGCGGCCGCTCATGCTCAGTTTCACCGGACCGGTCTCCTCGGGCGCGCCCGGGAGCTCCGGGATGTCGCCCTGGAGGGTGGCGCGCCATTTCCAGCCCTCGCGCATCAGCCAGTAGACGAGCGCGATGAAGAGCAGGATTCCGACGAGCCAGCCGATACGAGCCGGCCAGTCGGTGACCGAGGCCGATTTCCTGGCCTCGGCCAGGAGGATTACAGGTGTCACGTGAGCTTCCCGTCGACGAGCGTGGCCTTGCCCCGCAGCCACGTGTGCGTCACACGGCCCGGCAGCTCGCGTCCCTGGTAGGGGGTGTTGCGGCTGCGCGAGGCGAAGCCCGCGGGGTCCACCTGGCCACGGTATGCCGTGTCGACCAGAGTGAGGTTGGCAGGCTCACCGGCCGAGACGGGACGGCCGTGTCCGGTGGCCTGTCCGATCCGCGCGGGCTTGGCGGACATGCGGTCGGCGACGCCGGCCCAGTCCAGCAGGCCCGTGTCGACCATGGTCTCCTGCACCACCGACAGCGCGGTCTCCAGGCCGACCATGCCCATGGCGGCGGCGGCCCACTCGCAGTCCTTGTCCTCGTGCGGGTGCGGGGCGTGGTCGGTGGCGACGATGTCGATGGTGCCGTCGGCGAGGGCCTCGCGCAGGGCCATGACGTCGCGCTCGGTGCGCAGCGGCGGGTTGACCTTGTACACCGGGTTGTAGGTGCGCACCAGTTCGTCGGTGAGCAGCAGGTGGTGCGGGGTGACCTCGGCGGTGACCTGGATGCCGCGGGACTTGGCCCAGCGGACGATCTCGACGGAGCCGGCCGTCGAGAGGTGGCAGATGTGGACGCGGGAGCCGACGTGCTCGGCGAGCAGGACGTCCCGGGCGATGATCGACTCCTCGGCGACGGCCGGCCAGCCGCCCAGGCCCAGCTCGGCGGAGACGACGCCTTCGTTCATCTGGGCGCCCTCGGTCAGCCGCGGCTCCTGGGCGTGCTGGGCGACGACGCCGCCGAAGGCCTTCACGTACTCCAGGGCGCGGCGCATGATCACCGCGTCGTCCACGCACTTGCCGTCGTCGGAGAAGACGGTGACCCCGGCGACCGACTCGTGCATGGCGCCCAGTTCGGCGAGCTTCCTGCCCTCCAGGCCGACGGTGACGGCGCCGATGGGCTGGACGTCGCAGTAGCCGTGGTCCCGGCCGAGCCGCCAGACCTGCTCGACCACACCGGCGGTGTCGGCGACGGGGAAGGTGTTGGCCATGGCGAACACGGCGGTGTAGCCGCCGCTCGCGGCCGCGCGGGTGCCGGTGAGGACGGTCTCGGAGTCCTCGCGGCCGGGCTCGCGCAGATGGGTGTGCAGGTCGACCAGGCCCGGCAGCAGCACCTTGCCGTCGGCCTCGATCACCTCGGCGCCCTCGGCCGGCAGTCCGGTGCCCACCTGGGCGATGGTCTCGCCGTCGATCAGCACGTCCTGCGGCTCGCCGCCGAGCACCTTCGCACCGCGGATCAGGATCTTGCTCATGGTTCTTACTTCTCCTCGGTGCGGTGGGCGGCGGCGGGCTCGTTGCCGCCGAGCAGCAGGTACAGGACGGCCATCCGGATGGACACGCCGTTGGCGACCTGCTCCACGGCGGTGCAGCGGTCGGAGTCGGCGACCTCGGCGGTGATCTCCATGCCGCGCACCATCGGGCCGGGGTGCATCACGATGGCGTGCTCGGGCAGCCTGGCCATGCGGTCGCCGTCGAGGCCGTAGCGGCGTGAGTACTCGCGCTCGGTCGGGAAGAAGGCGGCGTTCATCCGCTCGCGCTGCACGCGCAGCATCATCACCGCGTCGCTCTTGGGCAGCGTGCTGTCGAGGTCGTACGACACGTCGCAGGGCCAGGACTCGACGCCGACCGGCAGCAGGGTGGGCGGGGCGACCAGGGTGACCTCGGCGCCGAGGGTGTGCAGCAGGTCGACGTTGGAGCGGGCGACCCGGCTGTGCAGGATGTCGCCGACGACGGTGACGCGCCTGCCGGACAGGTCCTGGCCGAGGCCGGCGTCGCGGCCGACCAGGCGGCGGCGCATGGTGAAGGCGTCCAGGAGGGCCTGGGTGGGGTGCTGGTGGGTGCCGTCGCCGGCGTTGATCACGGCCGCGTCGATCCAGCCGGAGGTGGCGAGGCGGTAGGGCGCGCCGGAGGCGCCGTGCCGGATGACGACGGCGTCGACGCCCATCGCCTCCAGGGTCTGGGCGGTGTCCTTCAGGGACTCGCCCTTGGAGACGCTCGACCCCTTGGCGGTGAAGTTGATGACGTCGGCGGACAGCCGCTTCTCCGCGGCCTCGAAGGAGATCCGGGTGCGCGTGGAGTCCTCGAAGAAGAGGTTCACGACGGTGCGGCCGCGCAGGGTCGGCAGTTTCTTGATCGGCCGGTCGGCGACCCGGGCCATCTCCTCGGCGGTGTCGAGGATCAGGACGGCGTCGTCGCGGGTGAGGTCGGCGGCCGAGATGAGATGACGCTGCATCTGTCAGGCTCCGTAGGGCAGTTCGGGAGGATAGAGGCAAATCGGAGCGCGGGTGGGTACGCCGAAGCGACCCTTGTGCGCCTGACCTGCTACTGGTCGGCCGGCTTCACACCGAGCAGCACGGTGTCGCGACCGTCCTCCTCGGCGAGCTGGACCTTGACCGTCTCCCGCAGCGACGTGGGGAGGTTCTTGCCGACGTAGTCGGCGCGGATCGGCAGTTCGCGGTGGCCGCGGTCGACCAGGACCGCGAGCTGGACCGCGCGCGGGCGCCCGATGTCGTTCAGGGCGTCGAGGGCGGCGCGGATGGTGCGGCCGGAGAAGAGCACGTCGTCGACGAGGACGACCAGCTTGCCGTCGAGGCCGTCACCGGGGATCTCGGTGCGGGCCAGCGCACGCGGCGGGTGCATGCGCAGGTCGTCGCGGTACATGGTGATGTCGAGGGAGCCGACCGGGATGGCTCGGTCGGTGATCTGCTCCAGCTTGGCGGCCAGCCGCTGGGCGAGGAAGACGCCGCGGGTGGGGATGCCGAGGAGTACCACGTCGTCGGCGCCCTTGGCGCGTTCGACGATCTCGTGGGCGATACGGGTCAGTACCCGTGCGATGTCGGGGCCCTCGAGAACGGGCCGGGCATCGGTTGCCTGCGGATGGGCGTGCGTGTCCATAGAAAACGGACCTCCTTCTCCGCCTCACGGGACGGACCTTAAAGGACGTCGGAATTGCGCCATCCACGGTAGCAGGTCGCCGGGACCGCCTCGGGTCACCCCCTTGGCTCAACGGGTCTTCACTACCACGGAAGCGTCGGGGTGGCCCATTCGGCTTGACGCAGAAGAATCACGCTGCGTAACCTCACAGTGAGTTACCAAACGCGCGGCGGGAAGACAGCCGGCCGCGTCGACACAGTGTCCGGGGAGCTATATGTCCAGCGAATACGCCAAACAGCTCGGGGCCAAGCTCCGGGCCATCCGCACCCAGCAGGGCCTTTCCCTCCACGGTGTCGAGGAGAAGTCCCAGGGTCGCTGGAAGGCCGTGGTGGTGGGCTCGTACGAGCGCGGCGACCGTGCCGTGACCGTGCAGCGCCTTGCCGAGCTGGCCGATTTCTATGGCGTCCCGGTGCAGGAGCTTCTGCCGGGCACCACGCCGGGCGGTGCCGCCGAGCCGCCGCCGAAGCTGGTCCTCGACCTGGAGCGGCTGGCCACCGTGCCGGCCGAGAAGGCGGGCCCCCTCCAGCGCTACGCGGCGACGATCCAGTCCCAGCGCGGCGACTACAACGGCAAGGTGCTCTCCATCCGCCAGGACGACCTGCGCACACTCGCCGTCATCTACGACCAGTCCCCCTCGGTCCTCACCGAGCAGCTGATCAGCTGGGGTGTGCTGGACGCGGACGCCCGCCGCGCGGTCGCCACGCACGAAGAGGCGTGACGGCGCGGAGCCTTTAGCAGAAACGTGTCGCCGGGATGGCCTGAACCTGACGGTTCGGGTCACCCCGGCGGCTTTTTCGCGCCTGCCGCCGGCGTCTCGCCGTACGGGGAGGCGCTGGACATGCCCAAGGGGCGCGGGGAACCGCGCGACCGGCCACGGACTACCCGTGGCCGCCGTATCGCGGTTCCCCACGCCCCTTCAGGTCTTTCCGGCCTTCCAGCCGGGCCCGGCGGAGCCGGGGCCGGGGCCGAGGGCTAGGCCCGGCGGAGCGAAGGCTTCAGCTCCTTGAGCCGTCCCAGCAGACCGTTGACGAACGAGGGCGACTCATCGGTCGAGAACTCCTTCGCCAGTTGCACCATCTCGTCCAGCACGACGGCGTCCGGGGTCTCGTCCACCCAGATCAGCTCGTACGCGCCCAGCCGCAGGATGTTGCGGTCCACGACCGGCATCCGGTCGAGGGTCCACCCGACCGCGTACTGGGCGATCAGCTCGTCGATGCGCCGCGCGTACTCGGCGTAGCCCTCGACCAGCTGCATCGTGTACTCGCTGACCGGTGGCTGCCGGGTGTCCGACCGGGACAGCCGGACCCAGTCGGCGAGGACCGTCAGGACGTCCGCGCCGCGCTGGTCGCCCTCGAAGAGGATCTGGAAGGCGCGCTTGCGGGCCGTGTTGCGGGCAGCCACGGTTAGCTGTTCACCCGGCCGAGGTAGTCGCTGGTGCGGGTGTCGACCTTGATCTTCTCACCGGTGGTGATGAAGAGCGGAACCTGGATCTGGTGACCGGTCTCCAGGGTGGCGGGCTTGGTGCCGCCGGTGGAGCGGTCGCCCTGGACGCCCGGCTCGGTCTCCTGGATGACCAGCTCGACGGCGGCGGGCAGCTCCACGAAGAGCACCTCGCCCTCGTGCGTGGCGACGGTGGCGGTGAAGCCCTCGATCAGGAAGTTGGCGGCGTCGCCGACGGCCTTGCGGTCGACCATCAGCTGGTCGTAGGTCTCCATGTCCATGAAGACGAAGTAGTCGCCGTCCATGTACGAGAACTGCATGTCGCGCTTGTCGACAGTGGCCGTCTCGACCTTGACGCCGGCGTTGAAGGTCTTGTCGACGACCTTGCCGGAGAGCACGTTCTTGAGCTTGGTGCGCACGAAGGCCGGGCCCTTGCCGGGCTTGACGTGCTGGAACTCGACGACGGACCAGAGCTGGCCGCCTTCGAGCTTGAGCACCAGGCCGTTCTTGAGGTCGTTCGTGGAAGCCACGGTTGCGGAATCTCCTGGACTGACGTACGACCCCGGGTCACGCGCTACAGCGCGAGCAGCTCCTTGGTCGTGATGGTGAGTAGCTCGGGTCCGCCGTCCGCCTCGGGGCGTACGACGAGCGTGTCATCGATCCGGACACCGCCCCGGCCCGGAAGGTGGACCCCCGGTTCGACGGTGACCGGCACGCAAGCGTCCAGTTTACCCATGGCCGCGGGGGCGAGCTGCGGGTCCTCGTCGATTTCGAGTCCGACACCGTGACCGGTGAGCGGTGGCAGGGCCTCCGCATAGCCCGCGGAATCCAGCACCTGACGTGCCGCGCGGTCCACGTCACGGTGGGCGGCGCCGGGAGCGAGGGCCTCGCGCCCGGCGCGCTGGGCGGAGAAGACCAGGTCGTAGAGCTGGATCTGCCAGTCCGCCGGGGAGGTGCCGATCACGAACGTGCGGCCGATCTCGCAGCGGTAGCCGCGGTAGGTCGCGCCGAGACAGACGGAGAGGAAGTCCCCCTCCTCCACGCGCCGGTCGGTGGGCCGGTGACCGCGGCGGCCGGAGTTCGGGCCGGTGGCGACGGAGGTGGGGAAGGCCGGGCCGTCGGCGCCGTGGTCGACCAGGCGGCGCTCCAGCTCCAGGGCGAGGTGCCGCTCGGTGCGGCCGACCAGGATGGACTCCAGCAGTTCGCCGAGGGCCTGGTCGGCGATCTCGGCGCCGATGCGCAGGCAGGAGATCTCCTCCTCGTCCTTGACGACCCTGAGCTGTTCCACGGCGCCGCCGATGTCGGCCAGGCGCAGGGCCGGGGCGGCGGCGGCGATGGCTCGGTGCCGGGCGACCGTCAGATGGTGTTCCTCGACGGCGAGGGAGTCCGCGCCCTGGCTGCGGGCGAGGTCGGCGGCGGTCACCGCGGTGTCGCCGCCCTGCGCGGACAGGACGTGCACCCGCAGGGCCTCGTCCGGGCGGCCCTCGAAGGGGCGCTCGTCCGGCGGGATCGCGCACACCAGGAGGTCCTCGCGGCCGCCGAGGAGCAGGACGGCGCCGCGGGGGGCGGCGGCCGCGAGGTAGCGCACGTTGGCGGGGCGGGTGACCAGCGCTGCCGCGGTGCCGGCCGCGTTGAAGTGGTCCCGCAGGCGGGAACGGCGGTTCGCGTACACCTCTGACATGAGATGAGCGTAGGAGTTTTATGCCATTTGTGCCGATTTATGGGGGCCGAGTGGGGTCGGGAGCGGGCGGTGCCGGTCCCCCGTGATCACCAGCTCGGGGGGCTCGCTATGGCCCTCGCCAGGACCTCGTCCAGGACCCGTGCCGTGCCCGGGACGTCCAGCTGGGAGTTGTCGATGATCGGGAGGCCCGAGCCGTACCAGCCGGCCATGCGGCCGTGGATGCGGGCGACCTCCTCGTCGGTCAGGCGGCGGTTGCCGGTGCGTTCGGCGTTGCGCTCCAGGACGATGTCCAGGCCGGGCAGCAGGACGACCGGAAGCAGACCGGGTCCCACATGGCGCTTCCAGCCGCCGAGGCCGACGACCGGGCGGTCCGGGAAGACGGCGTCGTCCAGGATGCAGGAGATGCCGTTGGCCAGGAAGTTGCGCGCGGAGAAGCCGCAGGTGCGGCGGGCCAGGCGGTACTGGGCCTCGGAATGGTCGTTCCAGCCGGACTGCGGATCGGCGAAGCCGGAGCGGACCCACTCACGGACGTCGTCCAGGCTGATGTGGGCCGTGGGCACGCGGCGGTGGTCCGCCCAGTACTTCGCCACGCTGGTCTTGCCCGCACCGGCGGGACCGATCAGCAGGACGGCCAGCGTGGTGGTCGTCGGATCGGGCAGCGCGGTGGCGGCCGGCGTCGGCACACCGAACGGTCCGCCGGGCGGCAGGTGCACATGGCCGGTGCTGTCGGGGGCCGCGGGCGCGGGCATCCGCTGCCGGACGGGCACCTGCGGCGGCATCGGCCCGGAGGGAGCGGGCGGCTGCGGATGCCCCGGCGGCACGGGGCCCGTGGGAGCGGGCGGACGCGCGGGGCCGGAACCGGCCGGCGGACGCGGGTGCCCCGACGGCGCCGGGGCGGGCGGGGCCGGTGGCCGCGGCTGCCCCGGAGGGACGGGCGGGAAGGCCGGCGGCGGGGAAGCGGAGCCCTGGGCGGGGCCCGGTCGGCCGCCCGGTTGGGGGGCGGCCGGCGGCCAGCCGGTGTGCGGCCGGTGCCCCGGCTGGTGGGGCGGCGGCAGCGGAGAACCCACTGCGTGCTGCATCCTTTGCCACTCCGTCTCGTACAGGCAGTTGGGGGTGCAGGCGGGCGGGGGTGGACCCCGCTCCTTCCCGAACGGTACCGTCCCCGGTCGTCGTCCGGTGAAACGGCCGGGGGCGGCCCGAAGTGCCCGACACGCCGGGAGGACGCCGCGGCCCGCGGAGACTACTCGCCGACTTCCCCGTAGGCGGCCAGCAGGACGGCCGGGTCGGGGCCCTCCAGGACCGTCGGCTTGGCCAGGCCGTCGAGGACGATGAAGCGCAGCAGGTCGCCGCGGGACTTCTTGTCGACCTTCATGTTCTCGACCAGCTTGGGCCACTGGTCGTAGCGGTAGTGCAGCGGCAGACCCACGGATTCGAGGATCGCCCGGTGCCGGTCGGCCGTCGCGTCGTCCAACCGGCCCGCGAGGCGGCCGAGTTCGGCGGCGAAGTGCATGCCGACCGCGACCGCGGCGCCGTGCCGCCACTTGTAGCGCTCGTTCTTCTCGATGGCGTGGCCGAGCGTGTGGCCGTAGTTCAGGATCTCGCGGCGGCCGGACTCCTTCAGGTCCGAGGAGACGACCTCGGCCTTCACCCGGATCGAGCGCTCGATCAGCTCGGCCGTGTGCGGTCCCCGCGGGCTGCGCGCGGCCTCGGCGTCGGCCTCGATCAGGTCGAGGATCACCGGGTCGGCGACGAAGCCGGCCTTGATGATCTCGGCGAGCCCGGAGACGTAGTCGTTGACCGGCAGGGAGTCCAGCGCGGCCAGGTCGCACAGCACGCCGGCCGGCGGGTGGAAGGCGCCCACCAGGTTCTTGCCCTCGGCCGTGTTGATGCCGGTCTTGCCGCCGACCGCGGCGTCCACCATGGCGAGCACCGTGGTCGGTACGGCGATCCAGCGCACCCCGCGCAGCCAGGTCGCGGCCACGAAGCCGGCCAGGTCCGTGGTCGCGCCGCCGCCCACGCCGACGATGACGTCGGTGCGGGTGAAGTTCGACTGGCCGAGTGCCTTCCAGCAGTAGGCGGCGACCTCGGCGGTCTTGGCCTCCTCGGCGTTGGGCACCTGGATGGCGATCGCCTCGTAGCCCTGCTCGGCCAGGTCGGCGCGGAGCGCGTCCCCGGTCTCGGCCAGCGCCTCGGGGTGGATCACCGCCACGCGCTTGGTCTTCGGGCCGACCAGCCCGGCCAGTTCGCCCAGGAGCTGACGGCCGACCAGCACCTCGTACGGGTCGGTGCCCGCGGTGCCCGCGACCTGGATCCGGGTGACTGCCTCGCTCATGCCTTCTTCAACTCCAGTGCGTCCAACGCTGCTTGGGTGACCTCTTCGGGGGTGCGGCCGTCGGTGGCGACGACGGCGGTGGCGACCTCCTCGTACAGATGGCGCCGGGCCTCCATCAGCTCCCGCCACTGCTTGCGCGGGTTGACCGTGAGCAGCGGGCGGGCCACGTTCAGGCCGGTGCGCCGGACCGCCTCGTCCACGTCCATGGAGAGGTAGACGACCGGGTGCCGCGCGAGCAGCGCGCGGGTGTCCGCGTCGAGGACCGCGCCGCCGCCGAGGGCGAGGACGCCCTCGTGCTCGGCGAGCGCGGCGGCCACGGCCGCCTTCTCCAGCGCCCGGAAGTGCTCCTCGCCGTCGTCCACGAAGATCTCGGAGATCTCCCGGCCCTCGGCGGCCACGATGTCGTCGTCGGTGTCCCGGTAGCCGGTGCCCAACCGCTCGGCCAGCAGCCGGCCCACGGTGGACTTGCCGACGCCCATGGGGCCGACGAGGACGAGACGCGGCCCGCTCATCGGATGCGGAGGTTGTCGAGGTACGACCGCACGTTACGGCGGGTCTCGTCCACCGAGTCGCCGCCGAACTTCTCCGCGACCGCGTCCGCCAGCACCAGCGCGACCATGGCCTCGGCCACGATGCCCGCGGCCGGCACGGCCGACACGTCGGAGCGCTGGTGGTGGGCCTGCGCGGCCTCACCGGTGGTCACGTCCACGGTCCGCAGGGCGCGCGGCACGGTCGCGATCGGCTTCATCGCGGCCCGCACCCGCAGCAGCTCACCGGTGGACAGACCGCCCTCGGTGCCGCCCGCGCGGCCGGAGACGCGCCGGATGCCCTCCGGGGTGCTCACGATCTCGTCGTGCGCCTGGGAACCGGGCACCCGGGCCAGCTCGAAGCCGTCACCGATCTCCACGCCCTTGATCGCCTGGATGCCCATCAGCGCGCCGGCGAGCCGCGCGTCCAGCTTGCGGTCCCAGTGCACATGAGAGCCCAGGCCGACCGGGACGCCGTACGCCAGCACCTCGACCACGCCGCCGAGGGTGTCGCCGTCCTTGTGGGCCTGGTCGACCTCCGCGACCATCGCCTTCGACGCGTCCGCGTCCAGACAGCGCAGCGGGTCCGCGTCCAGCCTCTCCACGTCGGCCGGCGTCGGGTACACCCCGGCCGGGGCCTTGACCGAGCACAGCTCGACCACGTGCGAGACGATCTCGATGCCGGCCGTCTCCTTCAGGTACGACCGGGCCACCGCGCCCAGCGCCACCCGGGCGGCCGTCTCACGGGCGGAGGCGCGCTCCAGGATCGGGCGGGCCTCGTCGAAGCCGTACTTCTGCATGCCCGCGAGGTCCGCGTGGCCGGGCCGCGGCCGGGTCAGCGGCGCGTTGCGGGCGAGCCCGTCGAGGATCTCGGCGTCGACCGGGTCGGCCGACATGACCTGCTCCCACTTCGGCCACTCGGTGTTGCCCACCATGACCGCGACCGGGGAGCCGAGGGTCAGTCCGTGCCGGACACCACCCAGAAAGGTGACCTCGTCCCGCTCGAACTTCATCCGCGCACCGCGGCCATAGCCGAGCCGCCGCCGCGCGAGGTGGTCCGCCACCATCTCCGTGGTGATCGGCACGCCGGCGGGAAGGCCCTCCAGCGTCGCCACAAGTGCGGGACCGTGGGACTCCCCAGCGGTCAGCCAACGCAGCCTGCTCAACGGTGCTCCTCAGTGTTCGCGCCCGGTACCGCCCGGCGCACGCGTGTCCTCGCGGGCGCCGACGGCGCGACCGGATGCGCGGCGCCGGTCCGCCACCTCCGATCCTCCCACGTCCGGGGCGGGTGCCCGGTGCCCGGTCCAGCAAGCGGACGGGGCGTGGACGGCGGCGGACGCGGCGCGGCGGTCAGCGGACGGCGAGCGCCTGTTCCCCGGCCCGGCGCATGGCCTCCAGCGGTGCGGGCGCCCGGCCGGTCATCTGTTCGACCTGGAGGACGGCCTGGTGGACCAGCAGGTCGAGGCCGCTGACGACGGCGCCGCCGTACATGGACCAGCGGGCCGCCAGCTCGGTGGGCCAGGGCTCGTAGAGCACGTCGAAGAGGGTGGCGGGGCGTTCGGGCACGGCGGCGGCGAGGGCGTCGGTGGTGCCGGCCGGGGTGGTGGCGATCACCAGCGGGGCGCGCAGGGCCTCGGCCGCGTCCGCCCAGTCGGCGGTGCGGACGTCCACGTCGAGGCGGCGGCCCCACTGGCGCATCTCCTCGGCGCGGGGCTCGCTGCGCACATAGGCGACGACCTCGCCGGTGCAGACGCGGGAGAGGGCGGCGAGCGCGGAGGAGGCGGTGGCACCGGCACCGAGGATCGCGGCGGACTCCACCTGTTCGATGCCGTGTTCGCGCAGCGCGGCCACCATGCCCGGGATATCGGTGTTGTCCCCGCGCTTGCGGCCGTCCGCGCCGAACACGACCGTGTTGACCGCGTCCACGGCGGCGGCCGTCTCGCTGATCTCGTCCAGCAGCGGGATGACCGCCCGCTTCAGCGGCATGGTCAGCGACAGGCCCGCCCACTCGGGTCCGAGCCGCTCGAAGAAGCCGGGCAGGGCCGCCTCGTCGACCTCGAAGCGGTCGTACGACCAGCCGGTGAGCCCGAGTCCGGCGTAGGCGGCCTCGTGCAGTACCGGGGAGAGCGAGTGGGCGATGGGCTTTCCGAGCACGGCGGCCCGGCGGGCGTCAGTTGCCCGAACTGGCATTGAACTTGTCCTTGAGCTGCTTGAATTCTTCGTAGGTACGGGCGAATTCGGTATTGGTCGTACCGTCGGTCGCCACGAAATAGATCCAGCCGTCGTGGGTCGGGTTCAGCGCCGCCTTGAGTGCGTCCTCGCCGGGGTTGCCGATCGGACCGGGCGGAAGGCCCTTGTGGGTGTACGTGTTGTACGGGCTCTGATTGCTGTTGATCTCCTTCTCGGAGATATGGATGTTGCTGGTGCCCTTGGCGTAGTTGTACGTCGAGTCGAACTGCAGAAGCTGGTTCGTCTCGGTGTTGGTGGGCTTCAGGCGGTTGTAGACCACTTCCGCCATCTTGCGGAAGTCGTCGTGCGTCTTGCCCTCCGCCTGGACCAGGCTCGCGACCGTGACCAGCTCGAACGCGTCGTGCAGACCCAGCGACTTCGCCTTAGCGTCCAGTCCGTAGGCGGCGTACCGCTCCTTGGCCTGGGCCACCATCTGCTTGAGGATCGCGTCCGGCTTCATGCCCTTGGCAGCCGGGTACGTGCCGGGGAAGAGGAAGCCCTCCAGCGGGTCCTTCATCTCCGTGCTGCTCTTCACCCAGGTCGGCATACCGAGGTCCCGGTATTCCTTGTTCGCGATCTTCTGGGTGCTGCCCGCGGAAATGCCGAGTTTCTTGTCGATGGCCTGATAAACGGCGACATTGCGCTCGCCCGGCGTCACGATCACATTGTTCTGGCTCTTCGGGTCGAGCATCATGCGCACGGCGCTGGCGGCGGACATCTCCTTCTTCAGGAGATAGGCGCCGGCCTGGATCGAGTCGCCGCCCGGTGTCGTGCCCTGCGCGTGCACGAAGGCCTCGGCGCTCTTGACGACCCCGGCCTCCTTCAGACGCCGCCCGATGTCCCAGCCGCCGGCGCCCTTGGGGATCTCGACGGTCACCGTCTCACCGGTGCCCTCCCCCGCGTAGTCCGGGGCCGGGGCGAAACGATTTTGGTAGAACTTGTAGCCGTAGTAGCCGACTCCGGCGAGACCGCCGCCGAAGACCAGGACGACGACCATGCAGGCGCAGCCGGTGCGCTTCTTCTTGCCCTTGACGGGTTTTCTGCCCTTGCCGCCGCGCCGCTCCCGGCGGCCGACCCGCTCGTGCTCCTCGTCGCCCTCGTCGTCATCGCCGCCGCCCGCGAAGAAGGCGTGTTCCTCCTCCTCGTCGGCCGGGCCGGCCGGCTCGGGTTCGGCCTCGGGGCGCCGGTGGCCGGGCGGCTCCGGCGGCGGATAGGCGTCCTCGGTGCCGTAGAGGTCGGGCTGCTGGGCGCCGTACGCCACGGGCTGCTGGCCGTAGGGGTCGCCCGGGTCGGCGGCGTAGGGCACCTGTCCGTGGGTGCCGGTCGCGTCCCAGCCGCCCTGGTGACCGGGATGGCCCGGCTGCTGGGGGTGCTGCGGGTGCTGCGGATGCTGGCCCTGGTACCGGGGGTCGTACTGAGGCTGGCCCTGGTCGCCGTAGTACGGGTACTGCTGGCCCTCGTACCCGGGCTGCTGCTGGCCCTGCGACCAGTCGCCGTACTGCGGCTCCTGCGGGTACTGCTGCTGCGACCGGCCGCCGTAGGCAGCTTGGTGCGCGGCGTACGCCTGCTGCCCTTCCCATCCGCCGTCCCCGTACAACGGGTCCTGCGGATGCCACGGTTCGGAGCCTGGGCCCCGGCCATACTCAGTCATCGATCCCCTAGAGCCGCGAGGCCGGCGGTCGCACGGCCCGGGGCCGGTTTCCGCTCCGCCTCTTGCTGTGCGGCGGCTGTTCGAACGCCGCCGCATCGCGCGGAACGTTACCGTATCGCGATCAGATGACCACTTCGACGCCCTCGCCGGGTGCTTTACCTGACACCCGTTCGGATTCCAGGGCCTGCTGCAGGATGATGACGGCCGCGGCCTGGTCGATGACGGCCCGGCCCTTCTTGGACTTCACGCCCGAGGCCCGCAGTCCCTGCGTGGCCGTCACGGTCGTCATCCGCTCGTCCACGAGACGGACCGGCACCGGCCCGATGCCCTTGGCGAGCTCCTGGGCGAAGGCGCGGACCTTGACGGCGGCCGGGCCCTCGCCCCCCTTGAGGGAGCGAGGGAGGCCGACGACCACCTCGATCGGCTCATACTCCGCCACCAGTTGACGCAACCGGCGGTGGGCGGCGGGGATGTCCCGGCCGGGGACCGTCTCCACCGGAGTGGCGAGGATCCCGTCGGGGTCGCACGAGGCGACCCCGATCCGGGCGTCCCCGACGTCGATCGAAAGCCGACGTCCTCTGCGCATTTCCGACCGTTTCCTTACTTGGCTATCACTTGGCGGTCTCGGTGACGAGCCGCTCGACGGCCTCGGTGGCCTCGCCGACGGCGGCCGGGTTCTGGCCGCCGCCCTGGGCGACGTCCGGCTTGCCGCCACCGCCGCCGCCGAGGGTCTTGGCGGCCGTCCGCACCAGGTCGCCGGCCTTCAGGCCGCGCTCGCGCGCGGCCTCGTTGGTGGCGATGACCGTCAGCGGCTTGCCGTTGTTCACCGTGAACAGGGCGACCACGGCGGCCCGGCCGCCCTGGATGCGGCCGCGCACGTCGAGGACCAGCTTGCGCAGGTCGTCCGGCGTGGTGCCGTCCGGCACCTGGCCCGTGACCAGGGCGATGCCCCGCACGTCCTTGGCCGAGTCGGCGAGCGGGCCGGCGGCCTGGAGCACCTTCTCGGCGCGGAACTTCTCGATCTCCTTCTCGGCGTCCTTCAGCTTGCCGAGCATGGCGGAGACCTTCTCCGGCAGCTCCTCCGAGCGGCCCTTGAGCAGTTCGGTGAGCTGGTTGACGACCGTGTGCTCACGG
The DNA here is from genome assembly GCF_040706415.1 of Streptomyces sp. NPDC048106. Classification (NCBI taxonomy): domain Bacteria; kingdom Bacillati; phylum Actinomycetota; class Actinomycetes; order Kitasatosporales; family Streptomycetaceae; genus Streptomyces; species Streptomyces sp. NPDC048106. The sequence goes on from NZ_JBEZND010000014.1 coordinate 120,992, forward strand.
GCGAGGAAGTTGTAGGCGTCCACGCCGACCAGGGCCTCGATACGACGCACACCCGAGCCGATGGAGGACTCGCCGAGCAGCTTCACCAGACCCAGCTGGGCGGTGTTGTGCACGTGGGTGCCGCCGCACAGCTCCTTGGAGAAGTCGCCGATGGTCACCACGCGGACCCGCTCGCCGTACTTCTCGCCGAACTCGGCGATGGCGCCCTGCTTCTTGGCCTCGTCGATGCCCATGACCTCGGCGTGCACGTCGAGGTCGCGGGCCAGCACCTCGTTGATCTTCTGCTCGACGTCGGTCATCACGGCCGTCGGCACGGCGGACGGCGAGCCGAAGTCGAAGCGGAAGCGGCCCGGCTGGTTCTCGGAGCCGGCCTGGGCGGCCGTCGGGCCGAGGGCGTCGCGCAGCGCCTGGTGGGTGAGGTGGGTGGCGGAGTGGGCGCGGGCGATGGCCTTGCGGCGGCGCACGTCGATGGAGGCCTGGGCCTTGGCGCCGACCGTCACCTCGCCGACCTGGACGACGCCCTTGTGGACGTAGACGCCCGGGACCGGCTTCTGGCAGTCGCGGATCTCGATCACGGCACCGGAGTCGGCCCTGATCCGGCCGGTGTCGCCGATCTGGCCGCCGCCCTCGGCGTAGAACGGGGTGCGGTCCAGGACGACCTCGACCTCGTCGCCCTCGGTGGCGGCCGGCGAGGAGACACCGTCGACCAGGAGGCCCACGATGGTGGACTCGCCCTCGGTGTCGGCGTACCCGATGAAGTCGGTGGCGCCGGCGCTGTCGGCGATCTCGCGGTAGGCACCGAGATCGGCGTGGCCGGTCTTCTTGGCCTGGGCGTCGGCCTTGGCGCGCTCCCGCTGCTCCTTCATCAGGCGGCGGAAGCCGTCCTCGTCCACGGACAGGCCCTGCTCGGCGGCCATCTCCAGGGTGAGGTCGATCGGGAAGCCCCAGGTGTCGTGGAGCAGGAAGGCCTTGTCGCCGGAGAGGATGGTGCCACCGGACTGCTTGGTCTCGGTGACGGCGGTGTCCAGGATGTTGGTGCCGGCCTTCAGCGTCTTCAGGAAGGCGTTCTCCTCGGCGACGGCGACCTTCTCGATGCGCTCGCGGTCGGTGACCAGCTCCGGGTACTGCTGGCCCATCATGGCGATCACGGTGTCGATCAGGTCCTTGACGACCGGACCCGTGGCACCCAGCAGGCGCATGTTGCGGATGGCGCGGCGCATGATGCGGCGCAGCACGTAGCCGCGGCCCTCGTTGCCCGGGGTGACGCCGTCGCCGATGAGCATCACGGACGTGCGCATGTGGTCGGTGACCACGCGCAGGGAGACGTCCGAGTCGTGGGCGTCGCCGTAGCGGACGCCGGTCAGCTCGGTGGCCTTCTCGATGACGGCCATGGAGGTGTCGATCTCGTACATGTTCTGCACGCCCTGCAGAATCATGGCGAGGCGCTCCAGGCCGAGGCCGGTGTCGATGTTCTTGCTGGGCAGGTCGCCGAGGATCTCGAAGTCGTCCTTGCCGGTGCCCTCGCCCCGCTCGAACTGCATGAAGACGAGGTTCCAGATCTCCACGTACCGCTCGTCGTTGACGGCCGGGCCGCCCTCGACGCCGAACTCGGGGCCGCGGTCGTAGTTGATCTCGGAGCAGGGGCCGCAGGGGCCGGGGACGCCCATGGACCAGAAGTTGTCCTTCTTGCCCAGGCGCTGGATGCGCTCCTTGGGCACGCCGACGACCTCGTGCCAGATCTGCTCGGCCTCGTCGTCGTCCTGGTAGACGGTGATCCACAGGCGCTCGGGGTCGAGGCCGTAACCGCCCTTGTCCTGGGGGCTGGTGAGCAGCTCCCAGGCGTACTTGATGGCGCCTTCCTTGAAGTAGTCGCCGAAGGAGAAGTTGCCGCACATCTGGAAGAACGTGCCGTGGCGGGTGGTCTTGCCGACCTCTTCGATGTCGGGCGTGCGCACGCACTTCTGCACGCTGGTGGCGCGCGGGGACGGCGGCTTGACCTCGCCCAGGAAGTAGGGCTTGAAGGGCACCATGCCGGCGGGGACGAGGAGCAGAGTCGGGTCGTCCGCGATGAGCGACGCCGAAGGGACGACGGTGTGCCCGCGCTCCTCGAAGAAGCTCAGCCAGCGGCGGCGAATCTCGGCCGACTCCATCAGTGGTCCTCATTCCGGTTGGACGGGTGCCTCGTGGGAGGCACCGCGTCGGTGTACTTCGGGTTGGTGCGGTCGGTGCTGTACTCGATGGCGGCGAGCCGCCGGGGGGCGGGGAGCCCGGGGGCCTCCTGGATGCCGAGGGCCTCCTGGAGTTCGTTCTCCCGCCGGGCCATGTTGTCGCGGACGTCGAGCGCGAAGCCGACCGCGCGGTCCTTCAGGCGCTGTCCGGTCTCCAGGGCCTTGTCGGCCGCGGTGACGGCCAGGCTCTCGGGGGTGAGCTGCCTCAGCTTGCGGTTGACCTTGGTGGTGGCCCAGACGCCGGCGGCGACGCCGGTGGTGAACCAGAACGAACGGCGGAACATGGCTCGGTCTCAGTCCCTCTTCCCGCGGAGGTTGCGCTTGCGCCGTGCGGCGGGGACCGTGCGGCCCACGATCACGGTACGCCGGGGCGACTTCTCGGGCACCTGTCCCTCCGGTGCCTCCTTGCGGCCGCCGAGCGCCCTGCGGACGCCGTAGCCGAAGGCGGCGACCTTGACCAGCGGGCCGCCGAAGGTGGAGGCGACGGTGGTCGACAGGGCGGAGGCGTTCGAGGTGACCTCCTGGACGTCGGTGGCGATCGCGTCGACCCGGTCGATCTGGGTCTGCGCGGAGCGCACCGCCTGGGAGGCGTCCGCGAGCAGCGGGACGGCCTGGTCGGTCACGTCCGCCACGAGCTTGGTGGTCGCCTTGAGCGTCTGGGCCAGCCTCGCGAGGGCCACCGCGAGGAAGGAGACCAGGATCGCCCAGAAGACGGCCACCAGGATCCCGGCCACCTCGCCACCGGACACTGTGCGCACCCGCTCCCTGAAACGTGCCTGAGCATCGGAAAAGTCGTGTCCCGAGCCTATCGCGCCGGGGCGGACGCTCCGTACCCGATTACCGGCGTACGCGGTGGGGTCACGGGAAGCGATTGTACGGAATGAACACGGTTCAGTACGCTCCGTGTCCCATGCGAGGTCCTCAGTGCCCAGAACCTTTCGGCGACGGCGAGCCGCCCCTTGAACTGACCGGATTCGTCGGACGCGCGGCGGAGGTGGAGGGGCTCGCCGCGGCGCTGCGGTCGGCCCGGCTGGTGACGGTGACCGGGGCCGGCGGCGTGGGCAAGTCCCGGCTGGCCGCGCGGGTCGTGGCGGGCTGGGAGACGGCGCACGGCTGGGTGGAGCTGGCGCCGGCGCACGACCCGGAGTTCGTGGAGTACGAGGTGGCCGAGGCCCTCGGGCTGACCGACCACACCACCCGGGCGCCGCGCGAGGCGGTACTGGAACAGCTGGCCGGCCGCCCGGCGCTGCTGGTCCTCGACGGGTTCGAGCATCTGGTGGCGGCCACGGCCGAGCTGGTCGGCGAGCTGCTGCGGAAGCTGCCGGAGCTGCGGGTGCTGGCGGTGGGCCGGCGTCCGCTGGGCCTCGCGGGCGAGCGGCTGTTCCCGCTGGCGCCGCTCGGCGCGGACGAGGCGGTGGAGCTGTTCACGGACCGGGCCCGGCAGCAGGGGGTCACGGTGTCCGACGGCCCCGAGGTGCGGGAGCTGTGCCGGCGGCTGGACGGCATCCCGCTGGCGCTCGAACTGGCGGCGGGGCGGCTGCGGGCCCTGTCCCCCGCGCAGCTCCTGGACCGCCTGGACGACCGGTTCCGGCTGCTGACCGGCCGCGACCGCGATGTGCTGCCCCGGCACCAGACGCTGCGCACGGCGATCGGCTGGAGCCACGAGCTGTGCACCCCGCCCGAGCGGCTGCTGTGGGCGCGGCTCACGGTGTTCGCCGGGACCTTCGACCTGGAGGCGGTGGAGTACGTGTGCAGCGGGGCCGGGCTGCCCGACACCGAGATCCTCGACGTGCTCTCGGAGCTGCTGGCCCAGTCGGTGATCGCCCGCGAGGAGACCCCGGCGGGGTCGCGCTACCGGATGCTGGACAGCGTGCGGGCCTACGGCGCCGGCTGGCTGGAGGCGACCGGGGACGCGGCCCGGCTGCGCCGGCGGCACCGGGACTGGTACCTGGGCCTGGCGACCTGGTGCGAGCTGGAGTGGTTCTCGCCCCGGCAGCGGGAGGTGGCCGCGCGGGTGGCGGTGGAGCTGCCCAGTCTGCGGGCCGCGCTGGAGTTCTGTCTGACCGAGCCCCGGGAGGCGCATCTGGGCCAGTACCTGGCGGGATCGCTGTGGTACTGCTGGGTGGGCTGCGGGCGGCTGGCGGAGGGGCGGCGCTGGCTGGAGCGGAGCGTCGCGCTGGAGTCGGGCTACGAGCTCTCCCGGCTGAAGGCGCTGTGGGTGCTCGGCTATGTGGCGGTGCTCCAGGGCGACAGCGGGCCTGCGCTGGAGGCGCTGCGCGTGTGCCGGGAGCGGGCGGAGCGGTCGGGGGACGCGTCGGCGGTGGCGTACGCGGAGCACCGCACCGGTTGTCTGGCGCTGGTCACGGACGATCTGCCGCGTGCAGAAACGCTGCTGCGCTCGGCGCTGGCGCGCTACGGGGAGATCGGCGAGCTGAACAGCAACGTGCTCATGGGGCGGGTCGAGCTGGCGATGACGCGCGCCTTCCAGGGCGACCTGCCGGACGCGGTGCGGCTGTGCGAGGACGTGCGCCGGGTGTGCGAGGAGCACGGGGAGCGCTGGGCACGGTCGTACGCGCTGTACGTGCTGGCGTACGCGGCCTGGGCGGAGGGCGCGCCGGGGCGGGCGCGGGAGCTGCTGACCGAGTGCCTGCGCCATGTCCACGCCTTCGACGACCTGCTCGGCTCGGTCCTCGCCCTCGAACTCCTCGCCCTGGTGACGGCGGCCGAGGGCGATCCCGCCGAGGCCGCCGTCCTCCAGGGCGCGGCCGCCCGTTTATGGCCCTCGGTGGGCCTTCCCCTCTTCGGCTCGGCGCACTACAACGCCCCGCACGCCCGGTGCGAGACGGCCGCCCGCGGGGCGCTCGGCGATGCCGGGTACGAGGAGTGCGTACGCCGCGGGGCGCGCCTGGACCGGGAGGCGGCGGTGAGCCGGGCGCTGGAGCGGGAGGGTGCGGGGCCGTCGGCCTCGGTGCCCGCTCCGCGCGGGGCGGGCCGGCGGGACGCGGTGCGCACGGGCGGCGGCCACGAGGCCGGGAAATGCCGGTAGGCCGGGACGCGCGGGTAGCCGGGAAAACGCGGACCCGCCGCCCCCTGCCCGGAAGGGCGGGGAGACGGCGGGCCGGAGTGCGGTGCTACGCCGGGGCTGGGGTCAGCGGGCGTAGTACTCGACGACGAGCTGCTCGTCGCAGATCACCGGGATCTCCTTGCGGTTCGGCTCGCGGTCCAGGCGGAACGCCAGGGCCTTGAGGTTCACCTGGAGGTAGCGCGGGGTCTCGCCGTCCGCGGCGAAGCCACCCTCGCGGGCGATCTGGAAGAGCGTCTTGTCCTTGGAGCGGTCGCGGACCTGCACGACGTCGTCCGGACGGACACGGAAGGACGGCTTGTCGACCTTCTGGCCGTTGACCTGGATGTGGCCGTGGACGACCATCTGGCGGGCCTGGTAGATGGTGCGGGCGAGACCCGAACGCAGGACCAGCGCGTCGAGGCGGCGCTCCAGCTCGATGATCAGGGCCTCACCGGTCTTGCCCTGAACCTTGGAGGCACGCTCGTAGGCGCGGACGAGCTGGCGCTCGGACACGTCGTACTGCGCGCGCAGACGCTGCTTCTCCAGCAGACGGACCTTGTAGTCCGAGTTCTGCTTGCGGCCGCGGCCGTGCTCACCCGGCGGGTAGGGGCGGGCCTCGAAGTACTTGACGGCCTTCGGGGTCAGCGCGATGCCGAGGGCACGCGACTTCTTGACCTTGGGGCGGGACTGGTTCGCCACTGTCTCAATCTCGTTTCGTAGTGTTCGGCTTGCCAGGGTTTCGGGAGGTCGCATCCGCAGCCGGGAAAACCCGCTGGTCCGCGAGGGACCTGCCGGGCAGCCGTTTCCCTGGTCTGGGCACATACGTGCAGCACGCGAGTGGCCCACCGACCGCTCCCGGGCTCCGGGTGGTGGTGGGCTGCCCGCGACACCGTTCGACGGTGCGCGACGCTCCTGGAGTCCGTCCCCGGGGGGACGGGAGCTCCGGCCCGCTGTCCCGCTCTGACGGCACGGGACTGGGCGCTTCGGAGCATTCTACAGGCTGCTCAGGGCCGCCTGCGACCGAGGTGCCTGCGGGTCCAGTCGACCGCGTCGGCGTAGCGCGCCTCGGCGCCGTGCCGGCTCGGCGCGTAGTACTCGCGGTCCTTGAGCGCGTCCGGGGCGTACTGCTGCTCGGCGATGCCCTCGGGCAGGTCGTGCGGGTACACGTACCCCTGCGCGTGGCCGAGCTTGGCGGCGCCCTTGTAGTGGCCGTCGCGCAGATGCGGGGGCACCGCGCCCGCCAGGCCCTTGCGGACGTCCTCCAGGGCGGCGCCTATCGCGGTCGTCGCGGAGTTGGACTTGGGGGCGAGCGCGAGGGCGATGGTGGCGTGGCTGAGGGTCAGGGCCGCCTCGGGGAAGCCGATCATGGCGACGGCCTGGGCGGCGGCGACCGCGATGGGCAGCGCGTTCGGGTCGGCCAGGCCGATGTCCTCGCTGGCGGAGATCATCAGGCGCCGCGCGATGAACCGGGGGTCCTCGCCGGCCTCGATCATGCGGGCGAGGTAGTGCAGGGCCGCGTCCACGTCGGAGCCGCGGATGGACTTGATGAGGGCGCTGGCTACGTCGTAGTGCTGGTCGCCGTCGCGGTCGTAGGTGACCGCCGCGCGGTCCACGGTCTGTTCCAGCGTGGCGAGGGAGATCTCGCTCTCGTGCTGGTCGAGGGCGGCCCCGGCGGCGGCCTCCAGGGCGGTCAGGGCGCGGCGGGCGTCGCCGCCCGCGATGCGCAGCAGGTGGTCCTCGGTGTCCTCGGGGAGGGTGACCGCGCCCTTCAGGCCGCGCTCGGCGTCCAGCGCGCGTCTGAGCAGGCCGCGGATGTCGTCGTCGGTGAGGGGTTCGAGGGTGAGCAGCAGGGAGCGGGACAGCAGCGGGGAGATCACCGAGAAGTAGGGGTTCTCGGTGGTGGCCGCGATCAGGGTCACCCAGCGGTTCTCGACCGCGGGGAGCAGGGAGTCCTGCTGGGCCTTGCTGAAGCGGTGGATCTCGTCCAGGAAGAGGACGGTCTCGGTGCCGAAGCCGCCGGCGGCGCGGCGGGCGCCGTCGATGACCGCGCGCACCTCCTTGACGCCCGCGGTGATCGCGGACAGCTCCACGAAGCGCTTGTTGGTGGCCTTGGAGACGACGTACGCGAGGGTGGTCTTGCCGGTGCCGGGCGGGCCCCACAGGATCACCGAGGACGGTCCGGCGGGGCCGCCCGAGCCCTCGCCGACCAGGCGGCGCAGGGGCGAGCCGGGCTTGAGCAGGTGCTGCTGGCCCACGACCTCGTCGAGCGTGCGCGGGCGCATGCGCACCGCCAGGGGGCTGGCCGCCGGGTCCTTCTCCTGGCGTTCTTCTGCTGCGGCGGTGAAGAGGTCGGGTTCCACGCTGAAACCCTAAGACACGGCACCGACAATGCGGCCCGGCCCCCGGCCGGGGCCGGGCGCCGGGCCGGGGCCGGGCGCCGGGCCGGGGCCGGGCGCCGGGCCGGGGCTCAGGCCCAGAGCTGGCTGCCCCAGCGGGTCAGGATCAGCATGGCGATGATGCCGCAGTGGGTGACCGGCAGCACCCAGGTGAACTCGCCGAAGAAGGAGCGCAGCCAGCGCGGGGCGGGCAGGAACTCGTTGCGGACGTTGGACGAGGTGACGTACCAGAACATGGTGATCGTGGCGACCCAGGCCAGGGAGCACCACAGGCACAGCGCGTTGATCCGGTACAGGGACTCGAACTGGAGCCAGGTGACGAAGCAGACACCGAAGAGGGTGCCGAAGTTGAACGTCAGCCAGTACCAGCGCGGGAAGCGGGCGCGGGTCAGCAGGCTCATGCCGACGCAGATCACGATGCCGTAGCAGACCAGGCCCAGCATCGGGTTGGGGAAGCCGAAGACGGCGGCCTGCTTGCTCTCCATGACGCTGCCGCAGGAGACCACCGGGTTCACGCTGCACCCGGGGGTGAAGGTCTTCCCGGCGACCTTGTATTCGAGGATCTTGAACTTGTCGAGCGTGATCACCCAGGCGGCCAGGACTCCGGCCGCGCCGGTGATGACCAGCAGCAGGGCGAAGGCGCGGCTGCCGCCCACCGTGCGGGCGTCGGCGGGGCGGCCGGGACCGGGCACCGCGGAGACGTCGTTGACTGTCGTCTTGCTCATCACGCCGATTCCGTCACTTGGGAGTGGGACCAACTTCGGGCACCGGCCATTGTGCCGCACCCTTCTGTGTATCCACCGCCGGAATCGTCTGGCAGGGACAATCGGCGCCCACCGGGTTGACGACCGCCGAGACGGGGGCCGGACGGCACACGGCCGTCCGGCCCCTCGCTCAGCCGAGCCGGGACTCCAGCTCCGCCACGATCTCGTTGACGCCGATCGCGGTCTGCTCGCCGGACTCCATGTCCTTGAGCTGGACGATGCCCTCGGCGAGGTCGCGCTCACCGGCGACCAGGGTGTACCGCGCACCACTCCTGTTGGCGTTCTTCATGGCCCCCTTGAGGCCCTTGCCGCCGTACGCGAGGTCCGCCGCGATGCCCACCTTGCGCAGCTCGGTGACCTTGGCGAACAGCAGGCGTCGGGCCTCCTCGCCGAGCGGGACCGCGTAGACGGAGGTGGTGGACGGGAGGTCCAGCTCCACACCCTCGGCCTCCAGCGCGAGGACCGTGCGGTCGACGCCGAGGGCCCAGCCGACCGACGGCAGCGCGGGGCCGCCGATCATCTCGGACAGGCCGTCGTAACGCCCGCCGCCGCCCACCGCGGACTGCGAGCCGAGACCGTCGTGCACGAACTCGAAGGTGGTGCGGGTGTAGTAGTCCAGGCCGCGGACCAGCTTCGGGTCGTCCTCGAAGGCCACGCCCGCCGCGGTGATCAGCTCGCGGACCTCCTCGTGGTACGCCTTGCACGCGTCGCACAGGTAGTCGCGCAGCAGCGGAGCGCCGGTGAGCTGCTTCTGGACCGACTCGCGCTTGTCGTCCAGGACGCGCAGCGGGTTGATCTCGGCGCGCCGGCGCGTGTCCTCGTCGATGTCCAGGCCGCGCAGGAAGTCCTGGAGCGCGGCCCGGTACACCGGCCGGCACTCCTTGTCGCCCAGGCTGTTGAGCAGGATGCGGAAGTCGCGCAGGCCCAGCGAGCGGTACGCCTGGTCGGCCAGGATGATCAGCTCGGCGTCGAGCGCCGGGTCCTCGGCGCCGATCGCCTCGGCGCCGACCTGGGAGAAGTGGCGGTAACGGCCCTTCTGGGGGCGCTCGTAGCGGTAGTACGAGCCCGAGTACCAGAGCTTGACCGGGAGGTTGCCCGACTTGTGCAGGTTGGCCTCCAGGGCCGCGCGCAGCACGGAGGCCGTGCCCTCGGGCCGCAGGGCGAGCTTGTCGCCGCCCTTGGTCTCGAAGGCGTACATCTCCTTGGTCACGATGTCGGTGGACTCGCCCACCCCGCGCGCGAACAGCTCGACGCTCTCGAAACCGGGCGTCTCGATGTAGCCGTAGCCGGAGTTGCGCAGCGGGGCGGCGATGGCCTCGCGGACCGCCAGGTACTTCGCGGAGTCCGGCGGGATGAGGTCGTAGGTGCCCTTGGGGGCCTGGAAGGTGCTCACGGAAGCTCTCTCGTCACATTCCTCGTCGGGGAGCCTGGGCGGCTCCCTGGCCGGCGGCCACGTCCCGCAGGAAGGGGTTGGTGGCGCGCTCGCGGCCGATGGTCGTCTGGGGGCCGTGACCGGACAGGACCACGGTGGAGTCGTCGAGCGGCAGGCACACCCGTGCCAGCGACCCGAGGATGTCCGTCATGGATCCGCCCGGCAGGTCGGTGCGTCCGATGGAGCCGGCGAACAGCAGATCCCCGGAGAAGAACACCGACGGGATGTCGGCGCCCTCGGGCATCCGGAAGGTCACCGACCCCTTGGTATGGCCCGGCGCGTGCGCGACGGAGAACTCCAGTCCGGCCAGCTCCAGCTTCGCGCCGTCGGTCAGCTCCCTGACGTCGTCGGGCTCGCCCACGGTCAGCTCGCCCATGAGCGGCATGCCGATGGAGCGGCCGAGCGCCTTCTCCGGATCGCTCATCATGAAGCGGTCCTCGGGGTGGATCCAGGCGGGCACGTCGTGGGCGCCGCACACCGGGACGACCGAGGCCACATGGTCGATGTGGCCGTGGGTGAGGACGACGGCGACGGGCTTGAGCCGATGCTTCTTCAGTGCTTCCTCGACTCCCTCGGCGGCCTGGTGGCCCGGGTCGATGATCACGCACTCCTCACCAGCGGCGGGGGCGACGAGGTAGCAGTTCGTCCCCCAGGCCCCGGCGGGGAACCCGGCAATGAGCACGATCGTCCTTCGTTTCGTCGGTGGGCAGACGGTGACAAGGCGGCCTCGGCCGCACTCAGAGCCTACCGGCGCTGCCGTTTCCTCAGCGAACCCATATACGGTACGGGGCTACACGCAGTGGTCGGCCCACGAGGACGCACGCGTACCGCTCGACATACGACACGCATGAGGAGACAACCCGGTGGTCAGCCAGGAGCAGCGGCGGCGTCAGCTCGCCCGGGAGAAGTTCTTGCGGCAGCAGCAGCGGCGCACCGAGTCGCGGCGCAAGGCCCGCGTGCGCAACTCCGCGATCGCGTCCGTACTCGGCGTGATCGTGATCGGCAGCGTGGCGCTCTACACGACCCATGTGCTGGGGGGCGACGACAAGAAGACCGACGCCAGCGCCAAGACCACGCCGAGCGCGTCCGCGCAGCCGAGCAAGGCGCCGGACCCGTGCAAGAAGGCGGCGGCGGGCTCGGTGAAGAAGCTCAGCTGGAAGAAGGAGCCGGCGATGTCGATCGACACGTCGGCGAAGTACACGCTGGACCTCGCGACGACGTGCGGTGACATCCCCATCGCGCTGAAGACGTCGGCGGCCCCCCACACGGTCAACTCCTTCGACTTCCTCGCGGGCAAGGGCTACTTCGACCACACCAAGTGCCACCGCCTGACCACGCAGGGCATCTACGTGCTCCAGTGCGGCGACCCGCAGGGCACCGGCATGGGCGGTCCCGGCTACACGCTGCCGGACGAGAACCTGAAGGACGCGAGCCTGAAGAAGAACACCTACCCGGCGGGCACGGTGGCGATGGCCAACACCGGCCAGAAGCACACCGGCGGCAGCCAGTTCTTCCTCGTGTACAAGGACAGTCCGCTGCCGCCCCAGTACACGCCGTTCGGCACGATCAGCGCGTCCGGCATGAAGGTGCTGAACAAGATCGCGGCCGCGGGCGAGGCAACCGGTCAGGGTGACGGTGCCCCGAACGCGACCGTGGTGATCGACAAGGCGACGGTCGCCAAGTCCTGAGTCGGTCAGGGCCGTAGGCGGAATTTCGGTCGCGCTGGATGCGGACAGGGAACCCGCTGGTCGCCTATGTTGGCCGTGACGAAACTGTGGTCGATGCCCGGGGGTGCTGAGGCGCCCCGCAGGCATCATGTGGAGGAGGCGCTGTGAGCAGCGACCCGTGGGGCCGCGTCGACGAGACGGGGACCGTGTACGTGCGTACGGCCGACGGCGAGCAGGTCGTCGGATCGTGGGCGGCCGGCTCCCCTGAGGAGGCGCTGGCCTACTTCGAGCGCAAGTACGAGGGCCTGGTTGTCGAGATCGGCCTCCTCGAGAAGCGAGTGCGCACCACCGACCTGTCGGCGAAGGACGCCCAGGCGGCCATCGACCATCTGCGCGAGCAGGTGGACGCGCACCACGCGGTCGGTGATCTGGCGGCGCTGCGCGAGCGGCTGGACAAGCTGGTGCAGACGGTCGAGGCCCGCCGCGAGGAGCGCAAGGCGCAGCGGGCCAAGCAGTCCGACGAGGCCCGCAAGGCCAAGGAGGACCTGGTCGCCGAGGCGGAGCAGCTGGCTCAGTCCGACCAGTGGCGGGCCGCGGGTGAGCGGCTGCGGGCGCTGGTGGACACCTGGAAGGGGCTGCCGCGTCTGGACCGCAAGTCCGACGACGAGCTGTGGCACCGCTTCTCGCACGCCCGGTCGGCGTTCTCCAAGCGCCGCAAGGCGCACTTCGCGCAGCTCGACGCGCAGCGCGAGGACGCCCGTCGGGTCAAGGAGCGGCTGGTCGCCGAGGCCGAGGCGCTGTCCGGCTCCACGGACTGGGGTCCGACGGCGGCCCGTTACCGCGATCTGATGTCGGAGTGGAAGGCGGCCGGCCGCGCCCAGCGCGAGCACGAGGACGACCTGTGGAACCGCTTCCGCGGCGCCCAGGACCTGTTCTTCGCGGCGCGCAGCTCGGTGTTCGCCGAGCGGGACGCGGAGCAGTCGGAGAACCTGAAGCTCAAGGAGGAGCTGGCCGAGGAGGCCGAGAAGCTCCTGCCGATCGGCGATCTGAAGGCCGCCCGCGCCGCCTTCCGTTCGATCAACGAGCGCTGGGAGGCCATCGGTCACGTCCCGCGGGACGCGCGGCCGAAGGTCGAGGGCCGGATGCACGCTGTCGAGCGGGCGATCCAGGAGGCCGAGGAGGCCGAGTGGCGCCGGACGAACCCGGAGGCGCGTGCGCGTGCCGAGGGTCTGACCGGTCAGCTCCAGGCCGCCGTGGACAAGCTGGTGGCGCAGATCGAGCAGGCCCGCGCGCAGGGCAACAGCTCGAAGGCCGACAAGCTGCAGAAGGAGCTGGACGGCCGCCAGGCGCTGCTGGACCAGGCCCTGAAGGGCCTGCAGGAGTTCGGCGGCTGATTCGCCGGCAGGAAAGGGCCTCGTACGCGTGTACGGGGCCCTTTCCCGTGCGTTCTGCCACGGTTCCGCGGCGGGTTACGACCGGCTGCGTCCCGAGGTCACGCGGTAGACGTCGTACACGCCCTCCACGCCCCGTACGGCCTTCAGGACGTGGCCGAGGTGCTTGGGGTCGCCCATCTCGAAGGTGAAGCGGGAGGTGGCGACGCGGTCGCGGGAGGTCTGGACGGCGGCCGAGAGGATGTTGACGTGCTGGTCGGACAGCACGCGGGTGACGTCCGACAGCAGCCGGGAGCGGTCCAGTGCCTCGACCTGGATCGCGACCAGGAAGACCGAGGACTGGGTGGGTGCCCACTCGACGTCGAGGATGCGTTCCGGTTCCCGGGACAGCGACTCCACGTTGACGCAGTCGCTGCGGTGCACGGAGACGCCGCTGCCGCGGGTGACGAAGCCGATGATCGGATCGCCGGGTACGGGCGTGCAGCAGCGGGCCAGCTTGACCCACACGTCGTCGACGCCCTTGACCACCACGCCGGGGTCGGCGCTGGAGCGGCGCTTGCGGCCACGGCCGCGGGACGGCGGGACCGACTCGTCGATCTCCTCGGTGGCGGCCTCCTCGCCGCCGAGGGCCTGCACCAGCTTCTGCACGATGTGCGGCGCGGAGACGTGGCCCTCGCCTATCGCCGCGTACAGCGCGGAGATGTCCGAGTAGCGCATCTCGTGGGCGAGCGTGATCAGGGAGTCGCCGTTGAGGATGCGCTGGATCGGCAGGTTCTGCTTGCGCATGGCCCGCACGATGGCGTCCTTGCCCTGCTCGATCGCCTCGTCCCGGCGCTCCTTGGAGAACCAGGCGCGGATCTTGTTGCGTGCCCGGGGCGACTTGACGAAGCCGAGCCAGTCGCGGGAGGGCCCGGCGCCGGGTGCCTTGGAGGTGAAGACCTCCACCAGGTCGCCGTTGTCCAGGGTGGATTCGAGCGGTACGAGGCGGCCGTTGACCCGCGCGCCTATGGTGCGGTGGCCGACCTCGGTGTGCACGGCGTAGGCGAAGTCCACCGGGGTGGCGCCGGCCGGGAGCGCTATGACGTCGCCCTTGGGCGTGAAGACGAAGACCTCGTTGCGCGACAGGTCGAAGCGCAGGGACTCCAGGAACTCGCCCGGGTCCTCGGTCTCCTTCTGCCAGTCCAGCAACTGCCGCAGCCACGCCATGTCGTTGATGGCGTCCTTGTCCTTGCCGGCCGTCCTGGGCGCGTCGGTGCGCACCTTGGAGGCGCCGGCGACGGCCTCCTGCTTGTACTTCCAGTGCGCGGCGATGCCGTACTCGGCGCGGCGGTGCATGTCGAAGGTGCGGATCTGGAGTTCGACGGGCTTGCCGTTGGGACCGATCACCGTGGTGTGCAGCGACTGGTACATGTTGAACTTGGGCATCGCGATGTAGTCCTTGAACCGGCCGGGGACCGGGTTCCATCGCGCGTGCACGGTGCCGAGGGCGGCGTAGCAGTCGCGGACCGTGTCGACGAGGACACGGATGCCCACCAGGTCGTAGATCTCCGCGAAGTCGCGGCCGCGGACGATCATCTTCTGGTAGACGCTGTAGTAGTGCTTCGGGCGGCCGGTGACGGTCGCCTTGATGCGGGCGGCGCGCAGGTCGGACTGGACCTCGTCGGTCACTATGGCGAGGTACTCGTCGCGCTTGGGCGCCCGTTCGGCGACCAGCCGGACGATCTCGTCGTACATCTTGGGGTAGAGGATCGCGAAGGCGAGGTCCTCCAGTTCCCACTTGATGGTGTTCATGCCCAGGCGGTGGGCGAGCGGCGCGTAGATCTCCAGGGTCTCGCGCGCCTTCTTCTCCTGCTTCTCGCGCTTGAGGTAGCGCATGGTGCGCATGTTGTGCAGGCGGTCGGCGAGCTTGATGACCAGGACGCGGGGGTCCTTGGCCATGGCGACGACCATCTTGCGCACGGTCTCGGCCTGCGCGGCCTCGCCGAACTTGACCTTGTCCAGCTTGGTGACGCCGTCGACGAGGAGGGCGACGGTGTCGCCGAAGTCGCGGCGCAGCTGGTCGAGCCCGTACTCGGTGTCCTCGACGGTGTCGTGCAGCAGGCCCGCCATCAGCGTGGCCGGGTCCATGCCCAGCTCGGCGAGGATGGTGGTGACCGCGAGCGGGTGGGTGATGTACGGGTCGCCGCTCTTGCGCTTCTGGCCGCGGTGCCAGCGCTCGGCGACCTGGTAGGCGCGCTCGATCTGGCGGAGGGTGGAGTTCTCGATCTTCGGGTCGTTGCTGCGCACTATCCGCAGCAGCGGCTCCAGGACCGGGTTGTAGGGGTTGGCGCGCTGGACGCCGAGGCGGGCCAGGCGGGCGCGGACGCGGTTGGAGGAGCCGGTGCGGGGCTGCACGGAGGGCGGGCGCACGACGGGGGGCTGGGCCGGGCGCTCCACCGGGACCGCCGGTTTGGGACGCGCGGCCTCCGCGGACTTCTCGACGGGCGCGGACGGGGCGTGTTCGACCGCCCCGCGGGTGTCGTTCTTCGGGGTCGACACGTTCGGCGCGGGCTTGGCCGCGGGCGCCGAGGCGGGCTCGGGCTTGGCGGCGGCCAGTGGCTGGGCCTCGTCTGGCAAGAGGGCTCCTCGTGCACGTTCCGGGTCCCCCGGTCAGGCTCCGGAGACCCCATGGTAGCGATCCCGCCGCCGCGGATCGCCCGCAGGCGGTTCGTAGGGACCGACTACCCCCGTAACACCGGGGGCGCACGTGGGATTCCGTGAGACTGCCGGGGAGCGATTCCCGGGGCCGACGGAGGGCCGGAGGGCCTGGGTTCCGGAGGCGGGAACATCGGACGCTACGGGGCGGTACCGGGGGGGTGGTCTCTGTGCGGTGGTCCGGTCCCGGAAAGGGCGGTCCCGCACAGAAGGCGACCCAAGAGGGGGCGACCCCGGTGGCTGGTCCTTGGTGAGGGCGACTCCAGCGGACGCGGTCCCGGCCGGGGCGATTCCACCGGACGCAGCGTCGGCAGCCGCAGTCCGTCCAGGCGGGGCCCGGCGGCCGCAGTCCGCGCGGGGAACCCGGCGGAGCCCGGCTGGGGCGCTACAGGCGGGGGCTCGGCGGGGGTAGTCCTGGCGGGGAGATTCCAGCGGGCGAAGTCCCGGCGGGCGCGATCACGACGGGCCGATTCCGACGGGCCCATCCCGGGCGGGCGAGCGCAGACCATGGGGGCCCGGCGGAGGTCCGGCAGAGGGATCCCAGTGGGGCAGGCCCGGCGGAGGCCTGGCAAGGGGTGACTCCGGGGGGGGCGGCGGCTCCGGAAGGGTGGTCGTGGCCGGGGCTATTCCGGCGGGGCGCCATCCCCGCCGACAGGCCGGTCCCAGGAGGGCGTGGTTCCGGCGAGGGAAATCCGGTGGGGAACGGGGAACGCCGTACGGCCGCCTCGGTGGGGGCCGGGACGATTCCGGTGGGGCCATCCCGGCCGGAGCGGTTCCGGCGGACGCGGGGCCGGCGGGTGTCTCGGTGGGAGTAGCTCTGGCGGGGCGCCGTCACGCTGGGGCGGTCCGACCGGCGGCCGTCCGGCGCGGGGGGGTCCGGAGGGGGCCGGTGGGGAATGGCGTACGGCCGCCTCGGCGGGGAGCCGGGGCGGCCGTACGCGGTTGTTGGTCAGACCTGGAGGAGGGCCTCCAGAGGGGCGCCCGCGAGGGCCGGTTCCAGGCGGGTGCGGCCGCCGAGGAAGCCCAGCTCCATCAGGACCGCGAGGCCCGAGACCTCGGCACCGGCGCGCTGGATGAGGTGGATCGCCGCCTCGGCGGTGCCGCCGGTGGCCAGGACGTCGTCCACGATCAGGACGCGGTCGCCGGAGGTCAGGTCCTCGGCGTGCACCTCGATCTCGGCCGAGCCGTACTCCAGGTCGTAGGCCTGGCTCAGGGTGGCGCCGGGCAGCTTGCCGGCCTTGCGGACCGGGATGAAGCCCAGGCCCGCGCGGACCGCGACGGGGGCGCCGAGGATGAAGCCCCGGGCCTCCAGGCCGACGATCTTGGTGGCGCCGGTGCTCGTGGCGATGCCCGCGAGCGTGTCGGTGAGGACGGTGAACGCGGCGGGGTCCGCCAGGAGCGGGGTGATGTCCTTGAACATCACGCCCGGCTCCGGGTAGTCCGCTACGTCACGGATGCGGCTGAGCAGCAGCTCCTGGATGTCGGTCATCGGCGCTTCCCCGCCTGACGGCCGCGGCCGCGGCCACGGGTGGAGGGCTGGTTGCGCGGGCCGACCACGGCGGGCGCGGCGTCCTCGGGGTCGTCACCCCCGGTGGTCAGGTCCTCCTCCGAAGCGGCCTGGGCACGCTTGGCCATGATCCGCTTGGTGAGCGCCTTCATCGCGGGCTCGCGCTCCTTGAGGTCGGCGACGAGCGGGGTGGCGATGAAGATCGAGGAGTACGCACCGGCCGCGAGGCCGACGAACAGCGACAGCGAGATGTCGTTGAGGTCGCCGGCGCCGAGGAAGCCGCCGCCGATGAAGAGCAGACCGGCGACCGGCAGCAGGGCGACGACCGTGGTGTTGATGGAGCGGACCAGGGTGCCGTTGATCGACCGGTTGGCGATCTCGCTGTAGGTGAAGCGGGTCTGCCGGGTGATGTCCTTCGTCTGCTCCTTGAGGCTGTCGAAGACGACGACCGTGTCGTAGAGCGAGTAACCGAGGATCGTGAGCAGACCGATGATGGTGCCGGGCGAGACCTCGAAGCCGACCAGGGCGTAGATACCGGTCGTGATGGTGATGTCGTGGATCAGGGCGACCAGGGCCGCGATGGCCATGCGCCACTCGAAGGCGATGGCCAGGTAGATCACGACGAGCACCATGAAGATCGCCAGGCCCTCCCAAGCCTTGTTGGCGATCTGCTGGCCCCAGCTCGGGCCGACCAGGTCGGCGGCGAGCTTCTCGGGGTTGAGCTTCAGGTCCTTGGCGAGGTTGTCCTTGATCTTGTCCGACTCGGCGGTGTCCACGCCGGCGATCTGGATGCGCAGGCTGCCGTTGCCGAGCTTCTGCACCACGGCCTCGTGGCCGGAGGCGTCCTTGGCGTACGTCTCCGCCTGGGCCACCGAGGTGCTCATGTGGTTCGGCGTGGTGAAGACGGCACCGCCCTGGAAGTCGATGCTCATGTTCAGGCCGCGCACCGCCAGGCCGAGGATGGCCGTGATGGTGATCAGGATCGAGACGCCGTACCAGATCTTGCGCTTGCCGATGAAGTCGTAGCTGATCTCGCCGCGGTGCAGCCGGGCGCCGATGGAACCGAGTTTCGACATCGCTCACGCCTCCTTCGGGTCGACAGGGCCGGCGGCGGGGCCGGCGGGACGGCGGGTGCGGCGCAGCGGCGGCTTGCCGCCGAGGCTCTTCGGGTCGAGTCCGGACCACTTGTGGCCGTTCGCGAAGAACTTGCGGCGGGCGAGCAGGGTCATCAGCGGCTTGGTGAACAGGAAGACGACGACCACGTCGAGCACGGTGGTCAGGCCCAGCGTGAACGCGAAGCCCTGGACCTTGCCGACGGTCACGATGAACAGGACCGCGGCGGCGAGGAACGACACGAAGTCGGAGACCAGGACGGTGCGCCGGGCGCGCGGCCAGGCACGCTCGACGGCGGGGCGCAGCGAGCGGCCCTCGCGGATCTCGTCCCTTATGCGTTCGAAGTAGACGATGAACGAGTCCGCGGTGATACCGATGGCGACGATGGCGCCGCAGACGGCCGGCAGGTTCAGCGCGAAGCCGATGGTCGGGCCGAGCAGCGACATGATCACGTAGGTGAGGATCGCGGAGACCACCAGGGAGGCCATGGCGACCAGCGACAGGCCGCGGTAGTA
The DNA here is from genome assembly GCF_040706415.1 of Streptomyces sp. NPDC048106. NCBI lineage: Bacteria > Bacillati > Actinomycetota > Actinomycetes > Kitasatosporales > Streptomycetaceae > Streptomyces > Streptomyces sp. NPDC048106. The sequence goes on from NZ_JBEZND010000014.1 coordinate 139,763, forward strand.
GACCACCAGGTAGATCACGACCAGGGCCAGGCCGATGGCGCCGGCGAGCAGACCGGCGTGCAGCTGCTCACCGCCGAGCGCGGCGGTCACGGTGGTGACGGACTGCTCCTGGAAGGAGAGCGGCAGGGCGCCGTACGACAGCATGTTGGCGAGGCTCTGCGCGTCCTGCTGGGTGAAGCTGCCGGAGATCTCCGCCTGGCCGCCGGTGATGGCCTGGCTCACGTACGGGCTGGAGACGACCTCGCCGTCCAGGACGATGCCGAACTCGTTCTGCGGGGTCTGGTTCTTCGCCAGCTGGCCCGTGATGTCGGCGAACTTCTTGGCGCCCTTGGAGGTGAAGGTCATCTGGACCTGCCAGCCGGAGGCGCCCTGGGTGTCGAAGACGGCCTGGGCCTTCTTCACCTCGGTGCCGTCCACGGCGGCCGGCCCGAGCACGTACTTGTAGTAGTTCTTGCCGACCTTGCCGCAGGCGATGGTCGGGTCACTCGGCTTGGCCTTGTTGCCGGCCTTGGCGCGATCGTCGGCCTTGGAGCAGTCCAGCGCGGCGTACTCGGCCTGGAGCTTGGCGGTGTCCGCGCTGCCCGAGGGGGTCGGGGTGGGCTGCGGCGAGGAGCCGCCGGTGGGGGTCGCGCTCGGCGAGGGGCTGGAGCCCGCCTTGAGCGCGTCGGTGACCGCGCGGCCCTGGGTGGTCGCGGAGGCGGTGGGGGACGTGGTCGACGGCGAGGACGACGACGAGGAGGAGGCCTTCTGCGAGGAGGAGGCGCCCGGGGAGGGGCTGGCACCCGGCTTGGGCGAGGAGCCGCCGGTCGGGGAGCCGCTCGGCGAGGGGCTGGGCGTGACGCCGCTGGGCTCGCTCGCCAGAACCGGCCGGAAGTAGAGCTTGGCGGTGGTGCCGACCTGCTGCTGGGCCTCCTTGGAGTTGGTGCCCCGCGGGATGTTGACGATGATGTTGTCGGTTCCCTGGGTCTGCACCTCCGCTTCGGAGACGCCGAGGCCGTTGACGCGGCGGTTCATGATGTCGACCGCGGTGTCCATGTTGGCCTTGTTGACCGCGGACCCCTGGTCGGCCTTCGCCTTGAGCGTGATGCTCGTACCACCGGCGAGGTCGATGCCGAGACGCGGAGTGGTGTGCCCGGAGGCGAACATCCCTCCGGTGAGCGCCACGATGGCGATCAGGATGAAGGCCAGTGAGCGCCCTGGTTTGCTCTGGGCGCTCGCGCTCCGGCCCTTCTTAGGTGCTGCCACCTTCTCGTACTCCCTCTCGGGCCGCTCGGCGCCCGGCGGCGCTCGGCGGCCATGACTGGTGTCGGGCTCCCGTGCGGGAAACAGACGCGCCCGGTGGTGCGCGGGGCGTGATTATGCCGTCTCGCGCACCACCGGGGCGTGACTACTTCGCGTCGGAGTCGCCGTCGGTCTTCTTCGGCTGGTCCTCCGTCTTGGCCTCGGCGGCCTCGGACCCGGCGGCGGCGTCCTCGTCGGCGTCCTTCTTACCGAGGTCGATCTTGTCGTCGGAGGCGGCGGCGGATCCGTCGGTCTCGTCGGTCTCGGTGAGGGAGGAGGCGTCGTCCGGGACGATGTCGGCGTCGGACTTCAGGTCGTGCTCGATGCCGTGCACGATGCGGTTGTACTCGTCGTCGGTGAGCACGGCGCCGATCGCGTTCTTCGCGAAGAGGAGGTCGACGCCGGGGGCGGCGTCGAGGAGGACGGTGTCCTCGTTGATCTCCTTGACCGTCGCGTACATTCCCCCGATCGTGCGGACACCGGATCCGGGCTGCATCTCGTTGCGCATCTGCGCGGCCTGCTGCTGCTTCCTCTTCGCAGAGCGCGTCATCAGGAACATGGCGGCGATGAGCACGATGAACGGGAGAAGGGTATAGGGATTCACGGGACGGGATTTCCTTCGCGCGACCGCGACGGAGAGCGGCCTTTTCGGGGATGGGGGTGTGTCGGCGCCGCCCACAAGGGCGGCATCGGCGGAGTCTAAGCGAGTCCGCACACATGGAACAACGCTCAGCATGGCACCTGGGTTCCTCACTCGGCCACTGCCGAAGCGGCGGGGCGCCCGGTGCCCGTGGCGTCACGTCCCGAACAGGTCCTGTTGTCCGTTTCCCGGCGTGGCGGAGCCGGGCGGGGTGAGACCGAGGTGTGTCCAGGCGGCGGGCGTGGCGACGCGGCCGCGCGGGGTACGGGCCAGCAGGCCCTCGCGGACCAGGAAGGGTTCCGCGACCTCCTCGACGGTCTCCCGCTCCTCCCCCACCGCGACGGCCAGGGTGGACAGGCCGACGGGGCCGCCACCGAAAAGCTTCAGCAAAGCCTGCAGGACGGCGCGGTCCAGCCGGTCCAGGCCCCGCGCGTCGACCTCGTAGACGGCGAGGGCGGCCGCGGCGATCTCGCGGGTGATCACGCCGTCCGCCTTGACCTGCGCGTAGTCGCGGACGCGGCGCAGCAGGCGGTTGGCGATGCGGGGGGTGCCGCGGGAGCGGCCGGCGATCTCCGCGGCGCCGTCCGGCTCGATGCCGACGTCCAGGAGCTGCGCGGAGCGGTGCACGACGCGCTCCAGTTCGCGGGGCTCGTAGAACTCCATGTGCGCGGTGAAGCCGAAGCGGTCGCGCAGCGGGGGCGGCAGCAGTCCGGCCCGGGTGGTGGCGCCGACCAGGGTGAACGGGGGCAGTTCGAGGGGGATGGCGGTGGCGCCGGGGCCCTTGCCGACGATGACGTCGACCCGGAAGTCCTCCATCGCCATGTAGAGCATCTCCTCGGCGGGCCGGGACATGCGGTGGATCTCGTCGAGGAAGAGGACCTCGCCCTCCTGGAGGGAGGAGAGGATCGCGGCGAGGTCGCCGGCGTGCTGGATGGCCGGTCCCGAGGTGATGCGGATGGGGGCGCCCATCTCGGCCGCGATGATCATCGACAGGGTGGTCTTGCCGAGGCCGGGGGCGCCGGAGAGCAGGACGTGGTCGGCGGTGGCGCCGCGCGCGCGGGCCGCCCGCAGCACCAGGTCGAGCTGTTCGCGGACCTTCTCCTGGCCGATGAACTCGCCGAGGTCCTTGGGGCGCAGGGCGGCCTCGACGGCCTGGTCCTCGCGGTCGGCGACGGAGTCCACCAGCCGCTCCGCGGCGGGGGTGTCGGCCGGGTCGTCCCAGTTCATGTGGTGTGCCTCAACAGGGTGGGGGTCAGCGGGCTCGGTTCAGGGTCTGCAGGGCGGCCTTCAGCAGCGGTCCGACCTGCGGGGTGCCGCCCGCCGCCTCGGCCCTGGGGGCCACGGCGGCCACGGCCTCGTCGGCCTCGCGGGGGGCGTAGCCGAGGCCGATGAGGGCCGCGTGCAGCTGGTCGCGCCAGCCCTGGGTGACGGCCGGGGCGCCGGTCACGGCGGCGCCGACGGGCGCGCCGAGGCGGTCCTTGAACTCCAGGAGCAGCTTCTGGGCACCCTTCTTGCCGATGCCGGGGACCGCGGTGAGGGCCTTCTCGTCACCGGTGGCGACGGCGCGGCGCAGCGCGTCCGGGGTGTGCACGGCGAGCATGGCCTGGGCGAGGCGGGGGCCGACGCCGCTGGCGGTCTGGAGCAGCTCGAAGACCTGGCGGGTGTCGTCGTCCGCGAAGCCGTAGAGGGTCAGCGAGTCCTCGCGCACGACCAGGGAGGTGTGCAGTTTGGCGGGCTGTCCGACGCGGAGTGTGGAGAGGGTGTCCGGGGTGCACTGGACGGCCATGCCGACGCCGCCGACCTCCACCACCGCGGCGTCGGGGGCGAGCGCGGCGACCGTGCCGCTGACGAAGGCGATCATGCCGTACGGCCTTTCGTTGCGTGGGCGGTGTGCAGGGCGACGGCCTGCTGGAGCCGGTTCTGGGCGGGGGCGCGCCAGATGTGGCAGATGGCGAGGGCGAGGGCGTCGGCGGCGTCGGCGGGTCTGGGCGGCGCGGCGAGCCGCAGGAGCCGGGTGACCATGGCGCCGACCTGGGCCTTGTCTGCGCGGCCCGAGCCGGTGACGGCGGCCTTGACCTCGCTGGGGGTGTGCAGCGCGACGGGGATGCCGCGGCGGGCGGCGCACAGCATGGCGACGGCGCTGGCCTGGGCGGTGCCCATCACGGTGCGCACGTTGTGCTGGCTGAAGACGCGCTCCACGGCGACGAACTCGGGCCGGTGCTCGTCCAGCCACTGTTCGATGCCCTGCTCGACGGCGAGCAGCCGGTGGCTGAGTTCGGCGTCCGCGGGGGTGCGTACGACGCCGACGCCGACCATGGTGAGCGGGCGCCCCGCGACCCCCTCGACCACGCCGACACCACACCGGGTCAGTCCCGGGTCCACCCCCAGCACCCGCACGGGCCCCTCCCTCCGGCCGCTCGCCGACCGCTCGATCACCTGTTTGCGCAGGCTATCGGGTGCCACTGACAACGCCGCGCACCAACGCCCGTACCGACGCCCGCCGACCCCGCGCCGGACGGCCCGGCGCCCGACAACGCGACGGGCCGACGGGGTGTGTCCCGTCGGCCCGGTCGGTCAGCCGTGCGCGTTACGCGTCGACCTTCTCCATGACCTCGTCGCTCACGTCGAAGTTGGCGAAGACGTTCTGCACGTCGTCGCTGTCCTCCAGGGCGTCGATCAGCTTGAAGATCTTCTTGGCGCCCTCCTCGTCCAGCTCGACCTGCATGGTCGGGACGAAGTTGGCCTCGGCGGAGTCGTAGTCGATGCCGGCCTCCTGGAGGGCGGTGCGGACCGCGACCAGGTCGGTGGCCTCGCTGAGCACCTCGAAGGACTCGCCGAGGTCGTTGACCTCCTCGGCACCGGCGTCCAGGACGGCACCGAGCACGTCGTCCTCGGTCAGCTCGCCCTTGGGGACGATGACGACGCCCTTGCGGTTGAAGAGGTACGACACCGAGCCCGGGTCGGCCATGTTGCCGCCGTTGCGGGTCATGGCCACGCGGACGTCGGAGGCGGCGCGGTTGCGGTTGTCGGTGAGGCACTCGATGAGCACCGCGACACCGTTCGGGCCGTAACCCTCGTACATGATCGTCTCGTAGTCGGCGCCGCCGGCCTCGAGACCGCCGCCGCGCTTGATCGCGGAGTCGATGTTCTTGTTCGGGACCGACTGCTTCTTGGCCTTCTGGACGGCGTCGTAGAGAGTCGGGTTACCCTCCAGGTCGACGCCGCCCATGCGCGCCGCGACCTCGATGTTCTTGATCAGCTTCGCGAAGAGCTTGCCGCGCTTGGCGTCGATCACGGCCTTCTTGTGCTTCGTCGTAGCCCATTTAGAGTGGCCGGACATCTGCCTGTCTCCTTCGCGTTACCCATCTATGAACGAACGCCTGAGATCCTACAAGGACTGCGCGGTGGCGTTGGCGCGCACCATGTCCACGAAGAGGGCGTGGACCCGGTGGTCCCCGGTCAGTTCCGGGTGGAACGACGTGGCGAGCGCGTTGCCCTGGCGGACGGCGACGATGTGGCCGCCGTGCTCGGCGAGCACCTCGGTGTCCGCGCCCACGGACTCGACCCAGGGGGCGCGGATGAAGACGCCCTCCACAGGATCGCCCGTGATGCCCCGCACGTCGACCGCGGCCTCGAAGGACTCGTTCTGGCGGCCGAAGGCGTTGCGGCGCACGATCATGTCGATGCCGCCGACGGTCTCCTGGCCCGAGCGCGGGTCGAGGATCTTGTCGGCCAGCATGATCATGCCGGCGCAGGTGCCGTAGACGGGCATGCCCGCGCGCACCCGGGCGCGCAGGGGCTCCATCACGCCGAAGAGCACGGCCAGCTTGGAGATGGTGGTGGATTCGCCGCCGGGCAGGACGAGGGCGTCGACCTCGGCGAGTTCCTCGGGGCGCCGCACCGGCCTGGCCACGGCGTCCGCCGCGGCCAGGGCGATGAGGTGCTCCCGTACGTCGCCCTGGAGTGCCAGGACGCCGATGACAGGAGTGTTCATGGGATTCGTGTACCTGTGGGTCCGGGCTTACCAGCCGCGGTTCGCGTAGCGCTCGGTCTCGGGGAGGGTGTCGCAGTTGATGCCGACCATGGCCTCGCCGAGGTTGCGGGACGCGTCCGCGATGATCTTCGGGTCGTCGTAGAAGGTGGTGGCCTTCACGATGGCGGCGGCGCGCTTGGCCGGGTCGCCGGACTTGAAGATGCCGGAGCCGACGAACACGCCCTCGGCGCCGAGCTGGCGCATCAGGGCCGCGTCGGCCGGGGTGGCCACGCCGCCGGCGGAGAACAGCACCACGGGGAGCTTGCCCAGCTCGGCGACCTCCTTGACCAGCTCGTAGGGGGCGCGCAGCTCCTTGGCGGCGGCGTACAGCTCGTTGTTGTCGCAGCCGCGCAGCTTGGCGATCTCGCCCTTGATCTGGCGCAGGTGGCGCACGGCCTCCACGACGTTGCCGGTGCCGGCCTCGCCCTTGGAGCGGATCATCGCGGCGCCCTCGGCGATGCGGCGCAGGGCCTCGCCCAGGTTGGTGGCGCCACACACGAACGGGGTGGTGAAGGCCCACTTGTCGGAGTGGTTGACCTCGTCGGCCGGGGTGAGCACCTCGGACTCGTCGATGTAGTCCACACCGAGGGACTGGAGGACCTGGGCCTCGACGAAGTGGCCGATGCGGGACTTGGCCATGACCGGGATCGAGACGGCGTCGATGATGCCCTCGATCATGTCCGGGTCGGACATGCGGGCCACGCCGCCGTCCTTGCGGATGTCGGCCGGGACCCGCTCCAGGGCCATGACGGCGACGGCGCCCGCGTCCTCGGCGATCTTCGCCTGCTCCGGGGTGACGACGTCCATGATGACGCCGCCCTTGAGCTGCTCGGCCATGCCGCGCTTCACGCGGGCGGTACCGGTCTCGGGAGCCTGGTTCTCGGTGGTGGACACGGGCGACCTCACTGAAGTGAAAGACGGTTTTCTGCTGCACCGAGGAAACGCGAGTCGACCAGGCCACAGCAAGGGCCAATGGAAAGCCGGTGGCTCGTTTTCGCTGTGAATTGCAGGTGAGGGCGTCAGGCCGCCCGTTCCACCAGGGCGGCGGGGGGCTCGTCGTCCATCTCGAAGGCCAGCGGGAAGGGCGCGTGGCCGGCCAGCCGGAACCAGCGGACCTTGCGGTGTTCGCGCAGCCGTCGGGCGGCGCCCACGGCGTCGTTGTGGAAGCGGCGCGCCATCGGGACCCGGCGCACGGCCTCGGCCAGCTCGTGGACCGCGTCCTCGCCGCCCGGGGCCTCGCGCAGGGCCTCCACCTGGGCGGGCTCCCCGAACACCGCCCGCAGGGCCTGGCTCAGTTCGCTCTCGGCGACCTCCCGCTGCTCCTCCTCGGCCTGCCGGGCGGCGTGCGCGGCCTCGTACAGCACGATCGAGGCGGCCGGGTCCAGCACGCCCGAGGTGGCGAGTTCCTGGGCCACGGAGGCGCGGCGCAGCAGCTGGGCGTCGAGCGCGGCGCGGGCGGCGTCCATCCGGACGTGCAGCCGGTCCAGGCGTCCTGCGGTCCAGCTCAGGTAGACGCCGATCGCGAGGAGGGCGACGAGGATCCAGATGAGGGTTGCGGTCACGCGGGAAGGCTATCGGCACCCCTTCGGCGCACCGAAAACGCGACAGGGGACCCCGGACAGAACACCTAGTCCCGCGCCAGCCCGAAGCGTGCCCGCAGGCCCGTCGCCCGCTCGTCCGCCGCGACGGCCGTCGTGCCGTCCGTGACCGTCTCGTAGACCGAGAGGATGTCCGCGCCGACCGTGGACCAGTCGAAGCGCCGTACGTGGGCGCTGCCGCGGTCCCGCAGCGCGGCCCGGCGTTCCGGGTCGGCCAGGAGCCGTACGGCGGCTTCGGCGAGCGCGTCGGCGTCCTCGTTGGCGAAGATCTCGCCCGCCCGGCCCTGGTCCAGGACCTGGACGAAGGCGTCGAGGTCGGAGGCGAGCACGGGGGCGCCCGCGGACATGGCCTCGACCAGGATGATGCCGAAGCTCTCGCCGCCGGTGTTGGGCGCCACGTACACGTCGACGCTGCGCAGCAGGCGGGCCTTGTCCTCGTCGCTGATCATGCCGAGGAACTCCACCCGGGAGCGCAGCGGCGCCGGCAGGTTCTCGACCGCGGCCTCCTCGTCGCCGCGGCCCGCGACCAGCAGCCGTGCGGTGGGCCGGGCCGCCAGGATCCGCGGCAGGGCCCGCATCAGCACGGGCAGGCCCTTGCGGGGCTCGTCGATGCGGCCGATGAAGCCGATCGTCTCCCCCTGCCACTCGGCCCTGGGCTCGGCCTTGGCGAAGAAGTCGACGTCCACGCCGTTGGGGATCACCACCGCGTCCCCGCCCAGGTGCTCGACCAGCGTGCGCCGGGCGTACTCGCTGACCGCGATCCGGGCGCTGATCTTCTCCAGGGCGGCCTGGAGGATCGAGTAGGCGGCGATCATCGCCCGCGAGCGCGGGTTGGAGGTGTGGAAGGTGGCCACGATGGGCCCCTGCGCCGCCCAGCAGGTGAGCAGGCCGAGCGAGGGCGAGGTCGGCTCGTGGATGTGGACCACGTCGAAGGCGCCGTCGTGCAGCCAGCGCCGTACCCGGGCGGCCGACAGGAAGCCGAAGTTCAGCCGGGCCACCGAGCCGTTGTACGGCACCGGGACCGCGCGGCCCGCCGAGACGACGTACGGCGGCAGCGGGGTGTCGTCGTCGGCCGGGGCGAGCACGGAGACCTCGTGGCCGAGGCGGCGGAAGTACTCGGCGAGGTCGCGGATGTGGAACTGGACGCCACCGGGCACGTCCCAGGAGTACGGGCAGACGATCCCGATTCTCACGAGGGTCCCTTCACGGGGTCGAGGTCGGCGAGCCACAGCCGCTGGAGCATGTGCCAGTCCTCCGGGTGCTCGGCGATCCCGGTGGCGAAGGCGTCGGCCAGGGCCTGTGTCATGACGGACGCCTTCTCGGCCCGGGTGCCTGACTCGGGCACCTCGATCGGCGGATGGACCCGGCCCCGCATGACGGGCGAGCCGTCGTACCAGAGGGTGACCGGCAGCAGCAGGGCGCCGGTGTGCTGGGCGAGCAGGGCGGGGCCCGCGGGCATCCGCGCCTTCTCGCCGAAGAAGTCGACCTCGACGCCGGAGGAGGACAGGTCGCGGTCGGCGACCAGGCACACCAGGCCGCCGTCGCGCAGCCGCCGGGCCAGGGTGCCGAAGGCCGAGCCGCCGCTGTGCGGCAGCACCTCCATGCCGAGGCCCTCGCGGTAGGCGACGAAGCGGTCGTAGAGCGTCTCGGGCTTGAGGCGTTCGGCGACCGTGGTGAACGGGGTGCGCAGCTCGGTGGTGACCCAGGCGCCGGCCAGGTCCCAGTTGGCCAGGTGCGGCAGGGCGAGGATCACGCCCTTGCCGGCGTCGAGGCCCCCGGTCAGGTGGTGCACGTCCTTGGGGTCGAAGCCCGCCCTGATCCGCTCGGGGCTCCAGGCGGGCAGCCGGAAGGACTCCATCCAGTAGCGCAGGTAGGAGCGCATGCCCTTGCGGGAGAGTTCCGCGAGGCGCTCGGGGGTGGCGCCGGGCACCACGCGCGCGTAGTTCGCCTCCAGGCGCAGCACGCCCTTGCCGCGCTTCTTCCAGGCGAGGTCGGCGATGGTCCGCCCGAGGCGCTGCGCGACGGGCTCGGGGAGCCTCTTGACGGTGCTCCAGCCCGCGCCGTACAGCGCGTCGCTGAGCCGGTCCGGGACGCTCACTTCGCCGCCCCGCTCGGGTCCTGCGCGGCCGCCTCCGCCTCGGCGGACTCGCGGCGCACGGTGACGACCCGCTGGATCAGCGTGACCAGGCTGCCCGCGGCCACGATCCACAGGGCGATCGGCAGCAGCCACTGGATGCCCGGCACACCGAACTTGTGCAGACCCGCGAAACCGGCCGCGACCAGCGAGATCACCAGCCGCTCGGCGCGCTCGACCAGCCCGTTGACGGCGACCGGGAGCCCGATCGACTCGCCGCGCGCCTTGGTGTACGACACCACCTGCCCGCTGGCCAGGCAGAAGATCGAGACCGCGCACAGCATGTTGTCGTCGCCCCGGCCCGCGTACCAGAGGGCGAAGCCGCCGAAGATCGCGCCGTCGGCGACCCGGTCCAGGGTGGAGTCCAGGAAGGCGCCCCAGCGGCTGGAGCGGCCCAGCTGGCGGGCCATGTTGCCGTCGACCAGGTCGGAGAAGACGAACAAGGTGATCACGACCGTGCCCCAGAAGAACTCGCCCCGGGGGTAGAAGACCAGCGCGCCCGCCACCACGCCCGCCGTGCCGATCAGCGTGACCGTGTCGGGGCTCACCCCCCGCCGGATGAGAAACGCGGCGAACGGTGTGAGGACACGCGTGAAGAATGCACGCGCGTACTTGTTCAGCATGGCCTTCCCGACGGTCGGTGTCGCCGCGGCCCTGGTGACCGCCGGCTGGCCCATCGTAGCCACGCGCGCGTACCCGTGACGGGCGGGCACCCACGGCCCGTACGCCGAGGTGGTGCGCCGGGCGCGCGCGGACCGGCCCGGGACCGGCCCGTACGAGCCCGCGCGGGGTGCCGGCGGCGGGATCGGGTCCGTCGTATGGACGCGGCGTGACGGGAGTGGAAAGCTCGAATAACCGCGGGCGTCGCCGAAGCCGCCGCAGCACGCGGTTCGCGTGTCCGCGCCCCGATGACCTCACCGTGCACGGGAGGCAGGATCATGGGCGACAAGACTCAGACACATCCCGGGGCCGCCGGCAGGGCTCTGACGGCCGACCAACCCGCGTCCATACGGAATGTGGTGCTGGTCGGCCACTCCGGATCGGGCAAGACGACCCTGGTGGAGGCCCTCGCGCTGACCGCCGGGGCGGTGAACCGGGCGGGCCGCGTGGAGGACGGCGGCTCCGTCTCCGACTACGACGAGATCGAGCACCGGCAGCAGCGCTCCGTGCAGCTGTCCGTGGTGCCGGTCGCCTGGGACGGCATCAAGATCAACGTTCTGGACACCCCCGGGTACGCCGACTTCGTCGGGGAGCTGCGGGCCGGTCTGCGCGCCGCGGACGCGGCCCTCTTCGTCGTCTCGGCCTCCGACGGGGTCGACGGCTCCACCCGCATGGTCTGGGAGGAGTGCGCGGCCGTCGGGATGCCCCGGGCGATCGTGATCACGCACCTGGAGGCGGCCCGCGCGGACTTCGAGGAGATGACCCGGATCTGCGCGCAGGCATTCGGCGGCGACGACCCGGACGCCGTGCTGCCCCTGTACCTCCCGCTGCGCGGCCCCGAGGGCCCCGACGGGCACGCGCCCGTGACCGGCCTGGTGGGACTGCTCACCCGCAAGCTGTTCGACTACTCGTCCGGCGAGCGCAAGGAGTCCGAGCCCGGCCCGGACCAGCTGCCGGACCTGGACGAGGCCCGGGGCCGGCTCATCGAGGGGATCATCGCCGAGAGCGAGGACGAGACCCTGATGGACCGCTACCTCGGCGGCGAACAGGTCGAGGTCAAGACCCTGATCCAGGACCTGGAGCGGGCCGTGGCGCGCGGCAGCTTCTTCCCGGTGCTGGCGGCCGCCCCCGCCGCGGAGGGCGCACGGCAGGGCCTCGGCACCGTGGAACTGCTCGACCTGATCACGGGCGGCTTCCCGACCCCCTTCGAGCACCCGGTGCCCGGCGTGACCACCGTCGACGGCCGGCCGCGCGAGCTGAAGCCGTGCGACACCGGCGGGCCGCTGGCCGCCGAGGTCGTCAAGACCGCCTCCGACCCCTACGTCGGCCGTATCTCCCTGGTCCGCGTCTTCTCCGGCACGCTGCGCCCCGACCAGGCGGTGCACGTCTCCGGGCACGGCCTGACCGACCGGGGCCACGAGGACCACGACGTGGACGAGAAGATCGGCGCCCTGTCGATGCCCTTCGGCAAACAGCAGCGGCCGGTCGCCCAGGCCGTCGCCGGCGATCTGGTGTGCGTGGCCAAGCTCGCCCGCGCCGAGACCGGGGACACCCTCTCCGCCAAGGACGACCCGCTGCTGATGGAGCCCTGGCAGATGCCGGACCCGCTGCTCCCCATCGCCATCCAGGCGCACAGCAAGGCCGACGAGGACAAGCTCTCGCAGGGACTGTCCCGGCTGGCCGCCGAGGACCCGACGATGCGCCTGGAGCAGAACCAGGACACCCACCAGGTGGTGCTGTGGTGCCTGGGCGAGGCGCACGCGGACGTCGCGCTGGAACGGCTGCGCGGCCGCTACGGCGTCCAGGTGGACGTCGTACCGCACAAGGTCTCCCTCCGGGAGACGTTCGCGAACAAGGCCACCGGGCGCGGCCGGCATGTCAAGCAGTCCGGCGGGCACGGCCAGTACGCCATCTGCGAGATCGAGGTCGAACCGCTGCCCGGCGGCTCGGGCATCGAGTTCGTGGACAAGGTGGTCGGCGGGGCGGTGCCGCGCCAGTTCATCCCGTCCGTCGAGAAGGGCGTCCGCGCCCAGGCCGCCAGGGGCGTCGCCGCCGGGCATCCGCTCGTCGACGTACGGGTGACGCTGCTCGACGGCAAGGCGCACTCGGTGGACTCCTCCGACGCCGCCTTCCAGACCGCGGGCGCGCTCGCCCTGCGCGAGGCCGCCGCGGACGCCAGGATCCATCTGCTGGAGCCGGTCGCCGAGGTGAGCGTCCTGGTCAACGACGACTACGTGGGCGCCGTGATGAGCGACCTGTCGGGCCGCCGCGGCCGGCTGCTCGGCACCGAACAGGTGGGCTCCGGACGCACGTTGATCCGGGCCGAGGTCCCCGAGTTCGAGATCGGCCGCTACGCCGTCGACCTGCGCTCGCTCTCCCACGGCACGGCCCGCTTCGACCGGGCGTACGCACGGCACGAGCCGATGCCGCCGCAGATCGCCGAACGCATCCGCGAACAGGCCGGGGACGACGTCTGACCGAAGGGCCGGCGGGCGGGCGGCTTCGGCCGTCTGCCCTCCGCGAGCCGGTGGCGGCGGATACGCTGATCACCTGGGCACCCCGCGCGCCCGCCGTCCGGTTTCGGTACGACGACGGGCCCAACAGGTGTGCGGAGCAGGGAAGTCGGGAAGGCCGCAGAAGCGACACCGGCGGCGATGGGGGCGGGAATGTCGTTTGGAACGGAGTGGGACGGGCCCCAGGTGCCCGTCTCCGGCGACGGCCAGCAGGCGGCGACGGCCGCGCTGGCCTCCGCGGCCTACCGGGACGACCCGGTCGACAAGATCAAGGACGCCGACAACGAGTGGCACCAGTCCACCGTCAAGCCCGGCAGGATCAAACTGTTCAAGCCCAACCTCGGCGAGGCGTACGCGCGCGCCGTCGCGGACCGCATGCTCGGCGCCGGCCGCAAACCGCTCATCCAGTCCTTCGGCTCCGAGCCGCAGTTCGTGGTCGAGCACTGCCTGGCGGCCAACAACATCCGCCGCGAGCGCGACCACCGGCTGACCCTGGTGACGGTCCTGTGCGGCCTGGTCTTCCTGCCGGGGCTGATCGCCTGGCTGCTCGTCTTCCAGCTGCGCTCGTTCGTCGCCAAGCGCGACGACAAGCGGGCCGGGACCCTGGCCACCATGCTGCTCCTCGGCGTCGGCGTGCTGGCCGTGCTGTTCCTGGTCAAGATGCCGTTCAGCGGCTTCTGGGGGTGGTACGCGCGGGCGGCCGTGGTGCTGCCGGCCGTCGGCTGGTACCTGGCCAAGCAGATCTGCGAGCGCACCGCCAAGGACCTGCGGGCCCGCTGGGACGGCCTGCTGTCGGGCAGCAACGTCGGCATCAAGGTGCCCGAGGCGGTGCCGCGCGGCCCGGACCAGACCGCGGCCGACGCGCTGCGCGAGTCCCTGGCCCGGCTCACCGCCGAACAGCAGTCCAACTCGGTCTTCTACGCGGGCCCCAAGGGGATACTCGGCATGGGCACCCGCTGGGGCGCCTGGCAGCTCGCCGAGGACCTGGTGTCCGCCGATCCCGGCCGCGAGATCCACCCGTTCCGCAGCTGGGACGTCATCCGCGCGATCCATGACCAGCTGGCCCTGCTGGAGCGCGGCCCGCTGAACACCGGGGGCTTCCCCAAGCCGTCGGTCAAGCACTGGATCGTCACCCCGATCGCGGAGAAGGCGGGGGCGGTGTCCCGGCCGGAGGGCACCGACGTGGAAGCCTTCCAGGTCAAGCCGCACGCCATACAGGAGATCTGCAACAAGCAGCAGTTCGGCAAGGGCGACCGGCACTACCTGGGCGTGCAGTGGACGCTGTGGGACGGCCAGCTGGTGCTCACCATGATGATCACGGTGACCGTGCTGCACGAGACGCTGCGCATCGAGGTCACCGGGCATGCGCTCGGCCCGGTCAACGGGCTGTTCTGGGGCAAGCCGGAGGCACCGACCAAGGAGGTCGCCAAAACCTTCAAGCCCTGGGAGACCCGCAAGATCAACCTGCCGCTGATGACCACCGACGAGGTCGTACGGCTCGCCGTGCGCGCCCCGCTGGCCTGGTACCCGCCGCTGCTCAACTGGCTCGGCGGCTCCCTCGGCCTGCCCGAGCCGTTCGGGCTGCGGCACGCCTGGGCCGACCAGCCGTGGCGGCACCGCTTCATGGCCGACGACGCGCTGCGGGCGGCCACCCCGGTGCTGCGGGTCGTGCACTCGGCCGCGATCAAGGTCCTCAAGGAGCACGGCGTCGACACGGAGAAGTTCGGCAACCGGTCGTCGTTCCTCAGCGGCCAGGTCCAGGACCCGTCACCGCGGAAGGCGGACCTGTACGACGCGTAGCGCGTCCGGGACACGAAGAGGGCGCCCCCTCGGGAAAGGGGGCGCCCTCGGCGCTTTTGGTGTTACGCCGGCCAGGCCTCCGCCAGCATCTTGCGGGTGTCGGCCAGGAGCTGCGGAAGCACCTTGGTGTGGCCGACCACCGGCATGAAGTTGGTGTCGCCGCCCCAGCGGGGCACGACGTGCTGGTGCAGGTGGGCGGCGATGCCCGCGCCCGCCACCGTGCCCTGGTTCATGCCGATGTTGAAGCCGTGCGCCCCGGACGCGGTGCGCAGGGCGGTCATCGCCTGCTTGGTCAGCTCGGCCAGCTCGGCGGTCTCCGGCCCGGTGAGGTCCGTGTAGTCGGCCACGTGCCGGTAGGGCACGGTCATCAGATGGCCGCCGTTGTACGGATACAGGTTGAGGACGGCGTAGACATGCTCGCCACGGCGGATGATCAGCCCGTCCTCGTCGGACTTGGCCGGGATCGAGCAGAAGGGGCAGCCGTCCTCGGCCCCCGGGCCGCTCGGCTTGTTCTCGCCCTGGATGTAGGCCATCCGATGAGGCGTCCACAGGCGCTGGAACGCGTCCTGCGTCCCCACGCCGATCTGCTGCTCCGGCTCACTCGTCATGCCATGCAGCATATGGCGTAAGACCCCCTCGCAGACCAGGGCCCCCGGGGACGGAAATCCGCCGGGGGCCGATCTCGGGCAGGGTCAGACCTGGGCCCGCTCCGCCACGATCTTGGCGATCTTGGCGATGGCCTCGTCGACCGGGATGCCGTTCTCCTGCGAGCCGTCGCGGTAGCGGAAGGACACCGAGCCGTTCGACATGTCCTCGTCGCCCGCGATGACCATGAAGGGCACCTTCTGCTTCTGCGCGTTGCGGATCTTCTTCTGCATGCGGTCCGAGGAGGAGTCCACCTCGACGCGCAGGCCCTGCCTGCGGGCCGCCGCCGCGAACTTCTCCAGGTACTCCACGTGCGCGTCGCCCACCGGGATGCCGACCGCCTGCACCGGGGCCAGCCACGCAGGGAACGCGCCCGCGTAGTGCTCCAGGAGCACGGCGAAGAAGCGCTCGATGGAGCCGAACAGCGCGCGGTGGATCATGACCGGACGCTGCTTGGAGCCGTCGGAGCCGGTGAACTCCAGGTTGAACCGCTCGGGCAGGTTGAAGTCGAGCTGGATGGTCGACATCTGCCAGGTGCGGCCGATGGCGTCCTTGGCCTGGACCGAGATCTTCGGGCCGTAGAACGCGGCGCCGCCCGGGTCGGGAACCAGGGGCAGGCCCTGCTTCTCGGCGACCTGGCGCAGGGTCTCGGTCGCCTCCTCCCAGACCTCGTCGGAGCCGACGAACTTCTCCGGGTCCTTGGTGGACAGCTCCAGGTAGAAGTCGGTCAGGCCGTAGTCCCGCAGCAGGCCGAGGACGAAGGTGAGCGTCTTGTCCAGCTCCTCGGACATCTGCTCACGGGTGCAGTAGATGTGCGCGTCGTCCTGCGTGAAGCCGCGGGCACGGGTCAGGCCGTGCACGACGCCCGACTTCTCGTACCGGTACACGGTCCCGAACTCGAAGAGGCGCAGCGGCAGTTCGCGGTAGGAGCGGCCGCGCGCGTCGAAGATCAGGTTGTGCATCGGGCAGTTCATGGGCTTGAGGTAGTAGTCCACGCCCTCGTCGAGCTGCATGGGCGGGTACATGCCGTCGGCGTACCAGTCCAGGTGGCCCGAGGTCTCGAAGAGCTTCCCCTTCGTCGCGTGCGGGGTGTAGACGAACTCGTAGCCCTCTTCCTCGTGGCGGCGCCGCGAGTAGTCCTCCATGGTGCGGCGGATGATGCCGCCCTTGGGGTGGAAGACGGCCAGGCCCGAGCCGATCTGCTCGGGGATGGAGAAGAGGTCGAGCTCGGCGCCGAGCTTGCGGTGGTCGCGCTTCTCGGCCTCGGCGAGGAACTCCAGGTACGCCTTCAGCTCGTCCTTGGACGGCCAGGCGGTGCCGTAGATGCGCTGGAGCATCGGGTTCTTCTCGCTGCCGCGCCAGTAGGCGGCCGCGTTGCGCATCAGCTTGAACGCCGGGATGAGGCGGGTGGAGGGCAGGTGGGGACCGCGGCAGAGGTCCTTCCAGCACAGCTCGCCGGTCTTGGCGTCCAGGTTGTCGTAGATCGTCAGCTCGCCGGCGCCGACCTCGACGTCCGCGCCGTCGTCGTGCGACGCGGAGCCCTTGAGGCCGATCAGCTCCAGCTTGTACGGCTCGTCCGCCAGCTCCTCGCGGGCGGCCTCGTCGGTGACGACGCGGCGGGCGAACTTCTGCCCGCGCTTCTGGATCTCCTGCATCTTCTTCTCGATGGCCTTGAGATCCTCGGGCGTGAACGGCTTCTCGACGTCGAAGTCGTAGTAGAAGCCGTCCTTGACCGGCGGGCCGATGCCCAGCTTGGCCTCGGGGAACAGTTCCTGCACGGCCTGCGCCATGACGTGCGCGGTGGAGTGGCGCAGGATGTTCAGGCCGTCCTCGGAGGCGATCTCGACGGCCTCGACCTCGTCGCCGTCGGCCGGCTCGTACGCGAGGTCCTTCAGCTCGCCGCCCACGCGCGCGGCGATGACCGAGCGCTCGCCCGCGAAGAGGTCGGCGGCCGTAGTGCCCGTCGTCACCACGCGTTCTTCCCGCTCCGAATCGCGTTGGATGATCACACGGACGTCTGACACCGGTCTCTCCTGACTGAAGGTGGGTGCGGCGCCATACCAGGAGCGCGCGCACAGGCGATCGTACCGACCCGAGGGCACCGACCGCGAAACGATTACCCTCGGTCCCCGGCCGCTCACGCCTCCCCGCAGGCCTCCCCGAAGAAGTCCAGGTGCTCCTGGAGGGACTTCATCAGCCGGTCCCGCTCGGCCTCGTCCACCTGCACGGGTACGACCCCGGCGGCGCCGGTGAGCCGGCGGAAGCCGCCGCGCCGCTCCAGCCGGCCGTGCACGCGCACCGGGAGGCCGACGAGGTGGGCGTGGCCGGCGATGCGGTAGTCCTCCTCGTCCAGGGTGACGCGGACGTGCGGCACCTCGGCGCCCGCGAGCACGCGCAGCCGTACGGTGCCCTCGCCGCGGGGGCCCGAGCGGCGCATGCGCACGACCGCTCCGGTGATCCGCACCGGCACGGAGGGTTCCGCGTGCAGATAGCGGGCCGCGGCCTCCCGCAGCACGGGCAGGTCGCCGGGGGAGAACTCGACGGGCTCGGCGCCGGGGGCGCAGCCGTCGGGGACGCCGGCGGCGGGCGCCCAGGCGACGGCGACCCTGGCCCCCTCGGTGCCCCGCACCAGCGCGCCGAGCGCCTCGGTCAGCTCGCGACTGACGCCGGCCTCGACGGCGCCGTCGAAGGCGTCCATGCCGCCGGTGGCCCGCCGGTAGTCGATGGCCTCGCGGGCGGCGTGCAGCGCCTGGTGGAGGCGGACGGCGAGGGGGCGGGCGGCGGACACGGGCGCGAAGGCGGTCAGCCGGCCGTCCGCGGCGGCGGGTCCGACGAGCACGCCGTCCAGGAGCGCGGTGGCGGCGCGGCGGTGGCGGGCGCCGTGGTATCCGGTCCGCGCACGGGTGGCGAGCGCGGCTGCGAGCAGCAACTGCCGCCCAGCGCCGCGCAGTTGTTCCTCGCGGCCCCAGGAGGCGGCGCCTACCGGGCCACTCGGGGCGTCGCGCCACCAGCGGATCTCGTCGCTGGGTACGGCGAGGCAGATCAGCACCTCGCGGGCGGCGGGGGTGTCGCTGCGGGCGAGGGCGTCCAGGGCCTCGGCGAGGAGGTCGTCGCTGTCGGGAAAGGCGCGGCTCTCGGGCACCAACAGGCTGGTGGCGCCGCCCTCGCCGGGCGGGGTCCAGCGGCCGTAGCGTCCGGCGGCCCCGCCGCGCCGCCGCCAGCCGTGCCGGCGCAGCAGGACGCCGAGCACCGCGGGGTCGACGTCGGCGGCGTCCGGCGGGCGGTGCCACGGGAGGGCGCCGGGGTACGCCCGCTGCGGCACCGGCTCCTCGTGGGGACGGATCCTCATGGTCTGCCTCCCGTCCCGACGCGGGTCATGATCTCGCACAGCGCCCGGTCGTCGAAGATGCGTGTGGTCGGTATCCGCACGGTGGTCCGGTGCCGGCCGGTGATGGGGTGGCCGGCCAGGTTGACCCAGTAGCAGCAGTGCCGCAGGTCGAGCCGGTCGTGGCCGGCGCGCAGCCAGTCGCCCTGGGCGCGCGGGACCAGCATCACGACGAGGATCTTGTGCACCGAGACGGGTGTGCGGGCGAGCTTGCGCAGATGGTCGTTGTCCAGGGTGAAGGAGAAGGTGCGGCCCGGGGGGTGCGGCGGTATCTGGTACGTGGCCTTCAACTGGACCTTGATGGTGACCTCGTCGTCGACGGTGTGGCCCGGCGCGCTGTGGCTGACGTGCCAGTCGATGCCGTTGTCCGGGAAGGGCTGGGACAGCGAGCAGCCGGCCGCGGCGGCGACCGCGTGCAGGTAGCCGACCTGGAGCGTCTCCATGCAGGCGGTGGTGGCGAGCGTGCCGCGGACGGTGTCCGTGTCCTCGGGCAGCAGCCCGCCCCGCTCGGGCTGCAGAGTGGCCATGACCAACAGCCTCCCAAGCCAAGGGTTTCCCCGCTGCGGGCTGCTGAACTGCAAAGACCCGTACTCCTGTTGTCTCCTCACGGCGTACGGCGCAAACGGCCCGGGTATCACCAAACAGGCAGAAGACGGGACGTCATCTGCCGTGGGTGAGCGAGGAGTTGGGTTGGCATGACGTACTGGTACGAGGGGCCGCTGGCCGCCTTCGACACGGAGACCACGGGTGTGGACGTCGAGACCGACCGGATCGTGTCGGCCGCCGTCGTCGTCCAGGACGCGCCGGAGACCCTGCCGCGGGTCTCGCGCTGGCTGGTGAACCCGGGGGTGCCGGTGCCGGCCGAGGCGACGGCGGTGCACGGGCTGACGGAGGAGCACCTCCAGCGCGACGGGCGCTGGCCGGCGCCGGTGATGCTGGAGATAGCCGAGCAGTTGGCGGAGCACGCGGCGCGGGGGCGCCCGCTGGTGGTGATGAACGCGCCGTTCGATCTGACGCTGCTGGACCGGGAGTTGCGCCGGCACCGGGCGTCGTCGCTGGAGCGGTGGTTCCCTTCGGTGCCGCTGCGGGTGCTGGATCCGCGGGTGCTGGACAAGCACCTGGACCGCTACCGCAAGGGCCGCCGCACGCTGACGGACCTGTGCGCGCACTACGACGTGGCACTGGAGGGGGCGCACGACGCGGCGGCGGACGCGCTGGCCGCCCTGGAGGTCGTCCGCTCGCTGGGCCGCCGCTTCGCCGCCCGTCTCGAACGCCTCTCCCCCGCCGACCTGCACGCCCTCCAGGCCAACTGGCACGCCGCGCAGGCCCGCGGCCTCCAGTCCTGGTTCGCCCGCAACGGCTCGGACGAGACGGTCAACACGGAGTGGCCGCTGCGTCCGGAGATGCCGGCGGCGGCGTAGGGCCTTTCCTCAGGATCTTGTCGGCGGTCACGGGGTCACCACGAGCCGCCCCCGCCGCCGCCCGCGCCGCCGCCGACGTCCGAGGAGGAGCCGCCGCCCGAACCGCCGCCGGAGCCACCGCCGCTGGACGGGGATGCGGCGGAGGCCACCGTGGCCGTGACGAGGGCGACGGCGAGGGCCGGGCCCAGGCGAGGGGTGCGGGAGGAGGGCGTGCGGGTGGGGACCGCGGAGGTCTCCATGGCGTGGCGCCAGGTGGTGGCGAGGTCCAGGGCGACGGCCCAGGCGGTGCAGTGGCGTACCTGGTCGTCGTCGAGGGGCTGCGTGCCGGGGAACGCGGCCGGGTCGGCGAGGTAGCGCCGGAACGCCTCGACCCGCCGCAACCGGGCGCTGCCCTCGGAGGTGCGCCGCTGGAGTTCCCAGGCGCGCCGGGCCAGGGCGAGGCCGGCCCCGAAGACGACCGCGCCCACGACGAGCGCGGGGCCGCCCACCGGATGACGGCCGCCGCCGAGGGCCGCGCCCACCGCGGCGACGGCGAAGCCGAGCAGACACGCCGCGATGCCCGCGCGCCGTCCGGTGCGGGCCCGGCGCAGCAAGGCCGGGTCCCACAGACCGGAGTCGGCCTGCCACCGGGTCAGGTGGCCGGCCAGCGCCTCCCAGGCCGCCTGGAAGGACGGGTCGTACGCCCCCAGGACGATCTCTCGGCGCCCGGCGAAGACGCGCTGGAGGACGTCCGCGGTGACCGGGTCGTCCGAGCCGGCGTCCGGGTCGCGGCGGCGCAGCGTCGGCGCGTGTTCCTCGCCGTCGAGGACGAGGTGGCCGTCGGCGACGGCGCCGAGCAGCCAGGCGGTCCGGTGCCGGGCCTCGACCCGCTCGTCGGCCAACAGCCCGCCCTGGGCGGCGCTGAGGCCCGGCGGCGGTGTGGGGCCCGGTGTCGCCGACGGCTCGTCGATGTCCTGCGGTGCGGGCCGGTCGCGGCCGGCGAGGCGCAGCAGCCCGATCGTGGCCAGCGCGGTGGCGAGGGCGAGGCCGAGGGCGAGGAGGGCGTTCAGCAGCGGGTGCGTCACCGTGGTGCCGACGGCCTTCCCGGCGGGCGGCGCGGGCAGTTCGGCCGCGGCCCCGAAGGCGCCGTGTCCGTGTCCGGCGTAGAGGGTGACCCCTTCCTTTTCCTTCCCCTTGAGCCGGTCCAGCCTGACGGTCAGCTCCCCGGGGCCGGGGTGCCCCACCGCGCAGGCCCGCCCGGAGCCGTCGGTGCCGTGCACACAGCGCGGGGCGTCGAGCGGGTACGGGGTGACGACGTGGATCTCGACGCGGGACCGGTCGACCCGCCAGCCGGTGCCGACCGCGTCCCAGGCCAGCCTGCCGTTCTTCACGACGTCCTGGAGGGTGTACTGGACGCGGTAGCGGTGCACCCCGGTGACGGCCCGGTCCGGGTCGCCGACCTGGATGCGGGTGGCGGTCTCCCGCCCGCCGTCCGGCCGGGTGTAGTCGTCGCCCACCGTCAGTTCCCAGGGGACGCGGTGGCCGTCCATGGTGGCGGTGACGTGGGCCAGGTCCTCGTCGTAGGGCAGGTCCGGCAGGTCGCGGTAGATGCCGTGCCGTTCGGTGTGCGGGTAGCCGAAGTCGTAGTCGACGACCTCGGTGATCCGTGCGCTGCCGTCGGCGGCGATCCGCGCCCCGACCCACATCGTGGTGACGCGTTCGGTGTTGAAGGTGACCCTGGCCAGCGCCACGACGACGCCCAGCAGCAGCACGAGGAAGAAGATCCTGACCAGGCTCCGGATCCGCACCCCGCGCACGCGTGCGCCGGGTCTCGGTCCGTCTCCGCCCTGTTCCTTGCCCATGACGCCCCCCTGGCATCAGAAGAGCCGGTCCGCTGCTGCGGACCGGCTCTCTCCCGGTGGGCGATACTGGGTTCGAACCAGTGACCTCTTCGGTGTGAACGAAGCGCTCTCCCACTGAGCTAATCGCCCGGGAACGCACTGAACAATACAGGTCCCCACACCGATCCTTCAAACCGCTCGCAGCCGGCGCAGCAGTCCACGCCGTCCGGCCCGCATCATCAGGCGGTGGTTGGCGCGCAGGACCGCGCGGCCGGGTACGGCGAGACGCCGGAGCAGGGGCTTGCGGACGTCGACCTCCTGGTCGTAGACGGCGAGCGTCCCGGTGCCCGCGGCGGTGACCGTCCAGCGGGCCCAGCCCTCGATGTCGCCGCTCATGGTGATCTCCAGGATCCCGGCGGCCGGGTCGCGGCGCCTCTCGTGCGCGGTGAAGGTCATGGCGTACGGCAGTGCCGAGCGGATGGTGAAGATGCCGGTGGAGTCGTCGAGCCGGGTCACCGAGCGGACCTGGGGCCACCAGCGGGGGTAGTCCTCGGGCCGTGCCAGCGCGGCGTAGACGGCGGCCGGCGGGGCCGGCAGGCGCCACCGGCTGCGGAAGCGGTAGTGGTTCCAGTCCATCCACCGAGCCTGCCCCGTACGCGGTCGGCCGCTCATGCCCGTCCGCTGATTCCCGCTCAGAATACGTACCGGCCCCGAGCCTTGGGGCGGCGCGGAATTCCCCGCTCCCGGCGCGGCGGCCGGAAACTCAAGGGCTTTCCGGAAAGGCCGGACAGTTTCGGCCAGTTGTGCGCGACCGGAACTCCTCCCGCCGGATGACGGTTCGTCACGGATCGGGAATACGACGACGGCCCATCCGCTCTTTCGCGGATGGGCCGTCGGTCCGGGGTGGGCGATACTGGGTTCGAACCAGTGACCTCTTCGGTGTGAACGAAGCGCTCTCCCACTGAGCTAATCGCCCGGGCGCAGGAAGAACATTACCCCATGTCAGGGAGTACCTTCGACCAGCGGCCGTCCCGGGGGGCGGAGGGCGCGGCCACGCGGCTCACTGACGCCTGATCCGCCAGGGCGGCACGAGGCCGAAGCGCCACAGGTAGATCGCCCCCAGCACCACGACGATCACCGCTCCGACCACGGTCAGCGCGATGTTGCGGCGGCGCACCTCCGGCTGCAGGGCGCGCTGTGCCGCCTCGGTGACCTTGCGTTTGGTCCAGCGGAGCACGAGCTGGGCCCAGACGAACTCGGTCGCCCAGATCGCCATGCCGGCGAAGATCACCACCCAGCCGGGTCCGGGCAGCGCGAGCATGGCGAGGCCGGCGATCACCACCGCGAGACCGATCACGAAGACACCGGCCTGCCAGCCGCGGTGCAGCAGCCGGCGCGCCCTGATGAATTCCGGCGCGCGGGACCCGAGCCCTGGCTCGTCACTCCCCGTATTCATACCGACAACGCTACCCGAGTGATTCACATCACCGGAATGGCCGCAGATCCGGTACGAGTTCTCGGCCGGAAGAGTGTCGTAAACGCACGCAAAACCCTCAGAGGGGTTTACAACGGCACCGTAGGTGGCATGTCGATTTCGCCGACGTGCGAATCCCCGAGCGCACACTGAGCGAAAGGCCCTGGCGCTTATGAACACCACGGTCAGCTGCGAGCTGCACCTGCGCCTCGTTGTGTCGAGCGAGTCATCCCTGCCTGTCCCCGCAGGCCTGCGGTACGACACGGCCGACCCCTACGCCGTGCACGCCACCTTCCACACCGGAGCCGAGGAGACCGTCGAGTGGGTGTTCGCCCGCGACCTCCTCGCCGAGGGGCTGCACCGGCCCACCGGAACCGGAGACGTCCGCGTCTGGCCGTCCCGCAGCCATGGTCAGGGCGTTGTCTGCATCGCCCTGAGCTCCCCTGAGGGGGAGGCGCTGCTGGAGGCCCCCGCGCGGGCCCTGGAGTCCTTCCTGAAGCGAACCGACGCCGCCGTGCCGCCCGGCACGGAGCACCGGCACTTCGATCTGGATCAAGAGCTCTCGCACATCCTGGCGGAAAGCTAGCCCGCCGCCCTTCGAAGCAGCCCGGCGCCGTCCACTCGGGGAGACGGCGCGGGCCAGGACAACCGCATACGGCACGGGCCGGCGCCGTCACCGTGAGCGCTCACGGAACGGCGTCGGTCCGTCGGCGTGCCCTCCCAGGGTGCCGCCACGGCGGCTCGGGGCGGCTCGGGGCGGCTTCGGGGACCACCAGGGCCCATGGCGGGGACCGGGGGCCGGACGCGGCCCATGCGGCGGGCGCGTTGTCGCTACCATCGGCCAGCATCGGCGGGCCCACGCCCGACCCCCAGGCCAGGGAGCGAAACGTGCTGATCACCCATGACACCCGGTGCGCCCTCGACACCGTGGTCGACCTGGTGAACACCGCGCCGGAGGACGAGACGGCGGCGGACGGGCTGCCCGATCTCGCGGCCCTCGCGGATTTCGTACGAAACCACGAGATCAGCGAGGTCGGAGTGGTGTCGGCGGCCGACCTCTCGGCCGTGCGGGCGGTCCGGGCGCGGTTCGCGGCGATCTTCGCGGCCCCGGACGCCGGGAGCGCCGCCGGGCTGATCAACGAGCTGATCGCGGCGGCGGGCACCACCCCCCGGCTGACCGACCACGACGGCTACGACTGGCACGTCCACTACTTCGCCCCCGGCGCCTCCGTGGCCGACCACCTCGCCGCCGACTGCGGCATGGCCCTGGCCTTCTTCGTCGTGGCCGGCGAGGAGGAGCGCCTCCGCCGCTGCGAGGCCCCGGACTGCCGGCGCGCCTTCGTGGACCTCTCCCGCAACCGCTCCCGCCGCTACTGCGACAGCCGCACCTGCGGCAACCGTCTGCATGTGGCCGCGTACCGGGCGCGCCGCAAGGAGGCGACCGGCTGAGCCGTCCGGGCGCAAGGGCGCCGTCCGGGCCGGCGGTGGTCCGTGGGCGACGTCGGTCCCGGCGGGTGGCGCCGGGACGGACGTGTACGGCTCACAGCAACAGCAGGTCGTGCAGCGCAGCCATGAGGATCAGACACCCGATCACCGCAAGGAAGATCATCAGCGGTGGCTGGGAAAGGGCGAAGAGGCACCCGCGCGGCTCGTCCGGCTCGTCGGGCTCGTCCCTCGGCGGCGCGGCCTCGCTCTGTGTCGTATCCAGCATCTCGCGGCCGATGATGGCGTACGCGGGACCCCGTAAGCGATCAAGAATCACGATCTTGCGGGAGTTCGCCGAAACCCGCGATCTCTCGTCCGGCTCGCTTCGGCTGGTGAACGATTCCGGACGTCCGCGGACGCACTGTGACGCCCCGGCGAGTCATGTGACTGTCATATGCCGTGCTTCTTGAGGATCGCCTCGATGTCGCTGAAGTCGTCGCCGGACGCCGGGCGCTTCCCCTGGCGCCGGCCCTGGTCCAGGGCCGGAGCGGACGACGTGGGCGCCGTCGGTGCCGCGCCGCCCGTCCTGGTCCCCGCGGCGTCGGCCGGTGCCCCGCGGACCGCGCCGGTCCTGCGGCGCTCCACCGCGCGGGTGCCGGCGAACAGCAGCCAGGCCGCGGCCAGCACCCCGAAGCCGGCCCAGGCGGTGGGGCTGAAGGCGGTGTCCGCGAGCCAGCCCACGACGCCCGTCATCACCAGCCCGACCGGCACCAGCGCGTAGGCCGCGATGCGGGCCGCCGACAGGAAACGCCTGCGGTAGGCCGTGACCACCGCGATGCCCAGGCCCGCCGCGGACACGGCGGAGCAGACGGTCTCGGCAATCATCCGGTCCTCCTGGCGGGCTCGGGCGGGTGGCATGTCGGCATACGGGAGACGGCACCCCGGCAGGGCCGACGTGCGGTGCTTCGTCCCTTCCATCCTGCACCGCCCGGCCCACGCGAGGCCACGCCCCGGACCGGACATCAGGGAGATCTCCGGGTCGCCTCCTCCTCGGGTGCCTGCCGGTGGTGGCCGAGGTGCGGATCGGGGTGGCCGGGATCGGCCTGGAAGACTGGGCGCATGAGCGACTCCTCCCCCGTGCGCCCCGACGCCGTCGTCCTCGACGTCTGGTGTGAACTCCAGTGCCCCGACTG